>JAEZJK010000003.1 GCA_023415835.1 Bacillota bacterium | reverse complement strand
TTGACCGGGTAGTTCATAATGCCCATAAAATATTTTTGAAAGGAGAATCGATGCGCAAGACGAAATCTAATTTGCAATCCAGCGATAATGATTTAAGCTAATTTTTTTATCCGTCGCTTCGCTCCGACCTGTCCAGTTTGATCCGGAATCATTGTCCACTTTGAACCGGAATACCTGTCCAGTTTAAACCGGATTCGGTGTCCAGTTTGACCGAAATATGCAATATTCAACGAGTTACTATGATACACAGAGCAAATTCGGTTTAATAACAACCTATTTTATTTGATAAAATGTTAACCTTAAATAGGCAAAGTTATCCATTGGAACATATTTATGTATAATTTAATAAAATTATCGATTAATCAGTTTTTATAATATCTAAACTATTTACTTAATTTAACGATATATATAATATTGAATGAAAAAGTAGGATTACAATAATTATATTGGAATAAGTTTACGTTAACTAAGGCTTAGGATTTTAGGGAAAATAGAGAGTAAATACGAGAAAGAATTTCAAGTGTAGAGAACTATAAATGACAAAAAATACTAAAAAATTATTTTTTATTATTATTTTTTTAATATCGTATTTTTTAGCGACAGTGATGTTGTTATCTCTAGGAAAATACCATAGTGAAGTACTATTTGTCTGGACTCCCATGGGATTAGGTTTAAGTATACTATTTTGTTATGGTCAGAAATACTGGCCCTTTTTATTTTTAGGGATTTTAAGTGCTGGAATTTTTCTCAAACTAACTCTATTGAGAGCGTCCGCTTTAGCTCTAATCCATACAGGAATTATTTTATTGATAATCTACTTTCTTAGCAAAGCGGATTTTGATTCATCTTTAGAACGTATTCGGGATGTTATTATACTGATAATACTGGCATTGCCAGGCTCATTTTTCGAAATTACAATTGCTATGGCAATTCTCTCCTATCGAGGGATTGAAACTTGGTTAATTTCGTGGTTGGTAGAATTGGTTGGGATTATTACTATTGCTCCAGTTTTATTAACTTGGAACCCAAAAAATTTTAAAGGAGTAAATTCCAACTGTCATTTGTTGGAGACCTTTTTATTAATAATTTTGACTGGGGTAATAAGTTATTTAGTTATTAAAAATTCCAGAGGGATGTTTGTTTTATTTATCTGTTTAATTTGGTCAGCGTTTCGTTATGGCACATTTGGCGCTAGTTTTTTCATTTTTTTAATTACAACAATATTTATAACCAAACAAGGTTTTCAAGGATTCCCAAACGGCGATTTAATCAAAATGCAATTCTTGATGGGGTTGATATCACTTACCAGCATGGTCTTAGCGGCAGCAATTGCAGAATACCGTAAAGTTAGAAATGATTTAAAAAAAATCAATGAAAGCCTTGAACTACGAGCGGTCGAGCGCGCCGAAGAACTATTGAATGAAATTGCAGCAAAAAAAGCTATTGAAAAAGTTCTATCCGAGAGTGAAGCAAAGTACCGTGAGTTATTTGAGACATCATTAGATGGGATTGTAGTTACTGATAAGTGTGGTAGATTTATCGACTGTAACCAAGCCTTCTTGAATTTATTGGGATATCAGGATCTGGCCGAGTTACAAAAGGAAACAATTTGGGATATTACTTTTCCCGAATACCATGAAATTGAAAAGTTTCAACTTCAGGAAAAGGTATTGACGAGAGGCTATTCCGATGAATATGAGAAGGAGTATAAATGTAAAAACGGGGAACGCGTAGTAGTTAGTGTTCGGATCTGGTCGCGTCCGGAAAAGGGAGTTTCAGGGGAAAATTTTTGGGCTATCGTAAGAGATATGACTGAGCGAAGACGGCTGTATGAGTCCTTCAAACGTTCGGAACAACACTTTCAAAGTATCATTGAAAACTCACAAGATGGGGTGACTCTGCTAGATGGGAATGGTAGGATTGTCGAATGGAACCCCGGCTTGGAAAGGATTACCGGTTTTTCGAAAGCTGAAGTTTTAGGCCGAACCTATTGGGAGGTATTTTTTCGGTTAGCGCCTAATAACAGGTCAACTTTGGCCGCTCCGGATCGATTAAAGGAATATTTACCGAAGCTACTTCGGGAAAACCAAGATCGATTACCTGAAATAAAGATTAAACGATTAGATGGTTCGGAGCGGGTAGTCCATCCCTTAACTTTTATATTTAAAAGTAATGAGTCAATCATGATCGGAGGAATTATTCGAGATATCACTGATAAGATTTTACTTAAAGAGTCAATGATCAGATATGCCGAGCAACTAAAGGTTCTCTATGAAATCGCTCATGACATCTTAAGGGCGGAATCTTTAAAAGAGTTATCTGAGATAATGTTGGTTCATTTAAAGAAATTAAGCAAATGTCAGAGAGCGAGTATCTTAATTATTGAACGAAGTGATGTAGAACCTGTTTTGTTAAGCATGGATTTTAATGGTGAAACCATATGGGGACCTGGGGTGCGGTTCTCCCCTGAAAATTATCAAGTTCCCAAAGAATTTGCTAGTGGAAAAGAGTTTTTAGTTGATGACTTATCAAAGCGCTCCAAATTACCCAAAGCATATCAGGATATGGTAAAAGCGGGGATCAAGTCATTTTTGAGCCTACCGTTGATAGTCCAAGGAGAATTAATCGGTTCGATCAATCTTGGTTCCAAAAGTCCCGGTTACTTTAATCAAGAAATAGTCAAAGTAATCCGGCAAGTGGCTAATCATTTCGCAGTTGCCATTTACCAAGCGCGTCTTTATAAACAATTGGGAGAAAGCCGGGAAAACCTACATCAATTAGCCCAGCGTTTAGTTTCGATCCAGGAAGGAGAACGGCGTCATCTTTCCCGCGAATTGCATGATGAGGCGGGTCAGGAACTAACGGCTTTAAAAATCATGCTGAATTTGATTTTACAGGATCTTCCCCAGGAATATCCCCAATTACACTCCAAGTTGGAGGAATCAATTAATCTGACTAATGAGGCCATTGAAAAGATTCGTTCCTTAGCACAAGGGTTACGCCCTCCGGCATTGGACGTGATCGGGCTCAGCCCTGCGTTGGAAGAACTATGCAGTGATTTTTCAAGGAGGGTCGGATTGCGATTGAAGTACAAAGGAGACAAGATACCGCTGTTATCGGAACCTTTAAACATTTGTTTATATCGAGTATTACAAGAAGCTTTGACTAATATCGCCAAACATGCAAAGGCCCGGGAAATTGCGGTACAGTTGCTTAAAGACGGTGAAATCATCTATCTCAGTGTGGAGGATGACGGCGTTGGATTTAACCGAAATAGTAAAGATGATTTAAATCGCAAAGGGATAGGTTTAATCAGCATGAAGGAAAGGCTGGAGGCTTTGGGAGGCAGTCTCCAAATTCAGACCCGAGTTGGAGAAGGGACCAGGATAACCGCTACTATACCGTGTGAGGAGAGTATACATGCTTAAAGTGTTGATAGCCGATGATCATAATTTGGTTCGTCAAGGAATTATTGCGTTATTGGAAAAATCCGGAGAGATAGAAGTTGTAGGAGAAGCAGCCGACGGTTATGAGGCATTAACAAAGATTTATGCTCTTAATCCTGAAGTGGTGATTATGGATATTGCCATGCCTAACCTCAATGGAATACAGGCGATTGAAAAAATCACCAGCCAGGTGATAAATACAAAAGTGGTAGTACTTTCGATGTATTCGGATCTGGCGATGGTGCGTCAGGCACTAAAAAATGGAGCCAAAGGATATTTGCACAAATCTTCGGTTACTGAGGAATTGTTAGCTGCAATTAGGGCCGCTAAACGGGGAGATACCTATTTAAGTCCCTCAATCGCAGAAATGCTGAAAACAAATTCTCCCGAAGGTAAAGCGGAGACTGAAAATAGTATAGAACAATTGACCGACAGGGAAATGGAGGTTTTGAGATTAATTGTGGAGGGTCACACCAACAACGCTATTGGTTATATGTTGAATATCAGCGTTAAAACAGTTGAAAAGCATCGGGCTAGTATTATGTCGAAGTTGAATGTTCATGATACGGCAAGTTTAGTACGAGTGGCGCTTAAAAATGGTTTGGTTGCTTAGTAAGCTAATCAATTTTAACGACGGAAGACTCACTGTTGTGGGTCTTTTTTTTTAGGTAGGTAAACACCCCATTTATTCGCGCTAATAGTTTGCCGAGTTTTTTAAATAGAAGGTTTACAAAATATTAACTTTTTAGATATTAATTTATTTACCGGGGATGGAGTGCAATTGGGTTTTAACGCTAAAATTCTAGTAATCGATGATTCGCAATTCATCTCAAAAGCAGTTAGAAAGGCGGTTGAATCCGAGGGGTTCGAAGTAATGGGACAAGCTTTAAACAGGCAGGAAGGCCTGGAAATGATCAGACAGCATCAACCGGAGATTATCATCCTTGATATGACCATGCCGGTGATGGACGGGTTGGAGACGGCTGAAAAAATTTATCAGAGAAATCCGAACGCCAAAGTGATTATGCTCGGCGCGATGGGGGATGAAAAACTAGTGGAATCCGCTTAGCAGATCGGTGTGAAACGATTTTTGAATAAACCATTTAAAGCAGAGGAAATGGTCGCGACCATCAAAGGTTTGTTATGAAGGAGCGGTAAGGATGGAAGGGTAAAAGCATAATTCTTTTTATAAATGTCTGGACGCGGTTTTAATGATAACAGCGGCAATGAACGGCGAAAAATAAAGTTTCGGGACGGGGCGTCGGGCTGGATGTGGTATAAACTGAGATTAGCCGAATCGGTGGCCGGGTAGTGGTTAATAACCATCCCGGGGAAGGTTGTACCTTTGTGCTGAGGACATCAATCTGGCAGCGATCAATGGGACTATCGTTGAGAACATGGGGATCAAATATATCATCCCCACGGTTAACGTTAAGGAAATCCTCAAACCGGGATCAAACCAATGGGTCAGCGTTAGCAGCGTTACAAAAATGATCCGCATCCGGGACCAGGTAATCCCGGTAATCCCCATCGCCGGAATTTTCGGGTTGGGAGGAGCCAAACTGGAGGAATTCGCCCAACTGGTAGTGGTAATGGAGTTGGATCAAAAGTTAAAATCCCTGCCAGTGCAAGGGATTGAGGGTAGGCGGGAGATTGTAGTCAAGTCATTAGGTGAAGAGTTTGTGAAGTTAAACTTCGTTTCCGGGGCTTCGATCTTGGGCGACGGTAAAGTATCTTTGATCATAGATGTCGAGAACCTATTCAAAATGGAAGGTGGGGAGCGGCGGTAAATAACAACATCAAGCGATAGCATTTTTAGCAAAAATTAGAAGATAATCAGTTAACTTTAAGGCAATCATCGTTACAGTCAAATCAGAAATAGTTATTGATAACAACGGAGGTGTGTTAAATGTTTGGTAAAATGAGTTTAAACGCCAAATTAATTTGTAGCTTCTTGTTTACAGTCGTGGTCACTATTACGGTTGGCTTTACCGGATGGACTAGCATTAATAAACTATCAAAGTCTATTGATGAATATGCAAATCAGCGTGTACCAAGTTTAGAAGCTTGCCTTAATATTAGCCTTGGGCAGTCGGATATTAAAGCAGCTGGGCGTTCTTTATTAATTCCGACTTTACCGAAAAATAAAATAGAAGATCAGTATCGATATATTGAGGAAGGCTTTAGAACAATCGACGAACACTGGAAGGTTTATGAAACTCTCACTCAAGTTAAGGGCGAAAAAGAAATATGGGATAAGTTTGTGGTATCATATAAACGTTTGAAACAAGAACAAGAAAAATATATGGAATTAATAGACCAATATTTAAAGACTAACGATTCCGGTGTCTATCAACGGGCTTTCGATCAAAACATGGGAAATCTCGGAGACTGTTTTCATGAATCCGCTGATTATCTCAATCAGTTGATCGATTTAAATCAAAAAGCGGTCAAGCAAACCCAAGAAGAAGGCAGGAAAACGGTTACGGCTAGTTCGATCCTGACCTTAAGTGTGGTGGTAATTGGAAGCCTGATTGCCCTATTCCTTGGCATTTTCATCAGCATTTCGATCTCCCGTCCGATGAATGCTGCAGCGGCGCAACTGCGCGAGGGAGCTAACCAGGTGGCGGCCGCCTCCGAGCAACTGGCCGCCTCTAGCCAACAATTGGCGGAAGGCAGCGCCGAACAGGCCTCTTCCGTTGAAGAGACTTCTGCAACTTTGGAACAAACAGAGTCAATGGTGAACCAAAATACGGCCAATACTTCCCAAGCAGCCCAACTCTCCACCCATACTAAAGACTCGGCCGACAAAGGCAACCAAGAGATGAATGAAATGATGGCCTCGATGAATGAAATTAAGAAATCCAGTGACCAGATTGCTAAGATCATCAAGGTTATCGATGATATAGCTTTTCAAACCAATATTCTGGCTTTAAACGCGGCAGTAGAAGCGGCCCGGGCAGGCGAAGCCGGAATGGGATTCGCAGTTGTCGCTGAAGAAGTCCGAAATCTGGCCCAGAGAAGCGCTCAAGCTGCCAAGGACACCACCTCGATAATCGAAACCAATATCGAACTTTCCGGAAAAGGAGTATCAGTGGCCGAACGGGTTCGGAATACTCTAAATGAAATAACTACTCAGGCCAAAAAGGTTAGTGAACTGATGGATGAGGTTGCCGCTTCCAGCCAGGAACAAGCTAAAGGTATCGAGCAGATCAATAAAGCCATGGTCCAAATGGAAAGTGTAACGCAGGAGAATGCATCCAGCGCCGAAGAGAGTGCTTCCGCCTCCGAAGAATTGAGCGCCCAAGCGGACAACTTGCGTATAATTATCAAACAACTTTTGATATTGGTCAATGGCAAAGCGGATGATGATACAGGCCAATATGAACCTAAAAAAGCCGATCTTCACCAGAAATTGCACCAAAACCAAAAAACAAGCAGCGCCCATCAACCGGTTTATCCGAAGTTGCAACAATTAGATCAGGCTAAACCGGTATCAAGGATAGAAGATAAAAAAACCAGAGTAATCGCGCCGGAAGATGTTATTCCGTTAAAAGACGACTCGAACCGTTTTTGACCCTAATAGGGGTGAAAGGGAAAAAGGCAAAAGGCATAGGTAAGAATATGGGAGTTAGCCTTTGCCTTCCCATCTTCGGTTGCCCGGAAACCCGGGTGGTAAAAGAATCCTATTTTGAAATTGATTCATTAATAATGGAGGGTAACGACCGATGGAAAACAACGGCGGCAAGTATTTAACCTTCATTTTGGCTAAAGAGGAATATGGCATTCCTATTTTGAAGGTACGGGAGATCATTAAGTTATTGGAGATTACCTCGATTCCGAAGACTCCGGGCTTTATTAAAGGAGTGATTAATCTCCGGGGGAAGATCATCCCCATTATGGATTTGCGTTTAAAATTTGGGTTGGAAGAGAAGGAATACAACGAGCGGACTTGTATTATCGTGGTTGAGATTAACCTCAACGAAAGCCGCCGGTTAATGGGCTTGATTGTGGATACCGTCTCCGAGGTGGCAAACCTGGCTATGGATCAGATCGAGCCCCCACCGGAATATGGGAATCAAAACAACCAAGGTTACTTGATTGGAGTGGGGAAGGTCAAGGATCGGGTAATTTTACTTTTGGATATTGAGCAGATCCTTAGCCGTGAAGAGAGTATCTTACTAAAAGATATTAGGGTGGAAGAACAACGGTCAAAAGCAATTAGTTGATTTTGATTGATAATAAAGCCGTTCAAACAGAGTGAGAGCCTGTTTCGGGAGGTTCATTGGGAACAGGCCCGCTCAGTACACCTAACTGTTAAAAATAGAAGGCAAATTGTCATGAAATTTGTAAATAAACTTGCTTTAGCAGCAGTTAACGGTTTTGAACCGAACCAAGGTTTATCACTGGGAAAAGCCGGTGGGGTCGCCATCGAACAGGCAAAAAATTTTTATTTGCAACCCGGGTTCATCTTTGTTAGCCAAGAACCGCACTTTATCCATACTGTGCTCGGTTCCTGCGTATCGGTTTGTTTATGGGACAAAGCCAAGATGTTTGGCGGGATGAACCATTACATCTATGGCAAATGTAACAATGGGGAACGAAACGGTAGGTATGGCGAAGTATCGCTGCCCCATTTGTTGCAATTGATATTGGATATGGGGTCCAAAAAAGCAAACTCTGCGCCCACCTGAACGGTAGCGGCAGGAACGCACAATTAAATTCGCTGGTTGGCGATGAAAATATCGCGCTAGCCGAGAAATGGCTCAAAAAGAACCGGATCCCAGTAATAGTTAAAGATGTTGGCGGGAGCCATGGCCGGAAAATCGTGTTCCATAACCAAAGCGTGCGGTTATTGGCTCAGTTTCACGATATCGGAAAGATTGGAATTCCGGACTGGATCCTTTTAAAAGAAGGTTCGTTGATGGCCGAGAATCCGAGGAGATGCAGCGTCACTGCGAGATCGGATATCGGATTTCCCAAGCTTCGATAGATCTCAGGTCGGTTACGATTTGGATTTATACGCATCATGAATGGTGGAACGGCAATGGGTATCCGGTATCCTTTGGGACTGCGGGGGGGGGGAGGAAATACCGCTTGAGTGCCGAATACTTGCGATAGCCGACGCTTATAACGCCATGACTAATAAACGGCCTTATGAAAAGCCTTATCAATAAAGTTTGCTTTTGAGGAATTGGAAAGGTTAGCCGGGACACAATTTGATCCTGAATTAGCCGCATTCTTTAATGAGTTGAAAAGGCATGAGAAGGCTTGATTTGGGGAAAAACGTTTTTTAGTCTGTTTTAAATCGTCCGTGTCAATTTAAACTTGATTCAGTAGAATAATCATATAATTGATATGGTTCGACAAGAAATAGTATCAATCCCTGCTTTTAAGATTATGATTGGTTAAAGTTGCTCGCTATAAAAGGTATCAAAAATGCCCATATGCTTTAACTGAACAGCCACATCTCGAACGGAGCCTGCTTTGAACTTTTTAAGCACATTTCCCACATGAGTCCGGAAGGTAGAGGCTTCGATGTGCTTCATGGCTAGGATTTGACTCTTGGTTTTCCCTTCAGCACAAAGTTTTAATAGTTCTAACTCCGTAGGCGTTAATTTATAAACAATATTCAGAGTAGAGATTAAAGCAGCCCGTTCGGACCTGAGCGCCCGGAATTCTTCCCGGATCAGTCGGGCAATCTCGGGCCGAAAAGCGGTTTGATCCTGAGCGGCCGCCCGGATAGCCGTCAAAGTTTCAATGGCGGAGGAGTTCATACTAAGAAAGTCAACCGCCCCGGCTTCAAAAGCGGTGAATACCATCTCTTCATTTGCTAAATGTGTATATACCACCGAACGTATATCCGGAGCTTTTTCGGCCAGCGTTCGAATGGCGTTTATGTCGGTTAAGGGTGTCTCTATTCTAATATCGATTAAGATCACATTCGGTTTTAATTTTAAACCTTGTTCAACAGCTAAAATGCTACTTTCAACGGAGCCTACAATTTCTATATCCGGCTCATGACTCAAAACCATGGTTAGGTATTCTCTAATTTGAAGTGAATTATTGGCAATTAACACGCGGATCTGATCATTAATCATCTTCCCTCACCAACCTTCAAAAGCTAATCATGAATAGACCGCTGAAATTACATGGCCGACAGTTTGATCAGGGATTGGAGCATAGATAGATAATGATCCAGTCCGATAATAGCTCCATTCCTTTATCTTACTTGGACCTCCGAAGTTGAACCATCCGGCCGCCGTCCTGTCTTCAAACCCCGGATTAACCAACAATGAAGGCTCGCTCGGACACAGATTACCAACCATCAAGCCATCCTGCTAGGAGTTGAAGGAAAATCATTATCCTGCGGCAGGCCAACTTTTCAATAGAGATTACCGCTTAAAAATTTATTTTATAGCACGAATATTGGAGGTTACGACCAGCAAAAGGTGTGATTAGGGTATGCGCTTAAGAAGTAATTATTTCAAAGTAAGCATAATGTATATTTGATCGTTAACAACATCGCAAGCCGAACAACTGTGTAAAATTTGACAATCTATAATTTGACCGGCTAAAGCATGATAATCCCGGGTCAATTTTTGATAGAACTGTTCCCGCGATAATTTGACATTGATTATTCCATCGGTAGTACTGGCGATTTCCCGTTCGAGCGGAGTTAATATATTTGACATCTCGATTAGGACCTTATTTTCAATTAAATAAACCCTGATATCTTTAGGACCTTTACCAGTTTTACTTTTTATCAAATCTGCAGTAAGCTGCGATAATAAATGTAAATTTTGCTTTGAAGTTCTTTCCAATTATTTCTCCTTAATCATTGGAGTATTTGTATTCGGTAAAAGTATTAGGACAGATAGATGGTAGATGTTTTGAGCTAATATCTATGACTTCAGCTTTTAGTTTTTACACTCGCATTTTTTATTAATCACTCACCAGCCAATTCTTGAAGTAATAAGACTGTCTTAATACATTAAATTGAAGTGGGAGAGGTAAAAAATGAGAAATTCATATCATATTTTACAAGTCATTTATAAAATAATTAGAATACAATTACTGTTTTAAAATTAACACAAAAGGTGAAAGTATGTAATCGCCCGAAAGTGTGATTTTTAGAAGGAAATAAAATTAGAAGCAATTTGATGGAGGGTTTTGGATTAAATTCAATTCTTTGCCTTTAATAGCTGCTTGGATTCGGCTATTAACTCCTAATTTCCGGAAAATATTTTTAAGGTGACATTTAGTCGTATTTAAAGAGATGACCAATTTTTGCGAAATTTCTTCATTAGAAAATCCGGCGGCAATCAGATAAAGCAGTTCTATTTCCCGTTTACTAAGAGGTTCAAATAAATCGGTGTCAGATAATATGTCCAAATTATCATGAACTGGTTTTGATATACATATTGGGTTTTGTTTAAAACATTTTAGCAATTTTGTCACAAAATTGGGTTCAATTTCCCGAACTTTTGGTAATATCGCCGTAATTTGAGAACCTTCATCAAGGAAAAGACGGTAATAACCTTCGGGCGCAGCCAGCTTTAATGCTTTTGAGAGATATTGGAGGGATTTTGGTTCGTTTCCAAAAAGATGAAAAGTTAAAGCCTGGAGAATATAGACTGTTATTAATCGACTATGTCTTTGGCCAACTTTGATTGAATCTTCCAAGAATTCTAGTAAATGAAGGGCATCCTCAATATGTCCCTGAGCTAACAAAAGACGGACATAGGTGAAATAGGATTGTTCCCTTAGCAGAGTCGGCTTATCATCGGGGGTAAGCTGCCAACGTTTTGCCCAATTAATTGCAGGTTCCAATTCTCCTTTGCGTAACTGAAATTCCGCTTCTAAGGCAGTATTATTAAAAAAGACAACCGGTTGGATGGATGAATTCGTCTCCCATATGGCTCGACGAATGGTAAGCAAAGCTTTTTTTGAATCACCGAGAGCATTATAAACTTGGGCCAATAAATACTCGCCGTTTAACAATCGGTTTAATGAGAGTTTACTGCACATATCAATCCCACTAGTCAAGTATTTAAGCGCTTGCTCCAGATCATTGGATTTGTAATAAAAGATTCCCAAGGGGAGATATGCTATTTTTGCCAAAGGCAACACATTGTTATGATGATCAATCATCTGCGCTATAATATCCTCGCCTAACGAGAGGGCCTCATAAAGGCGGCCATTTAATTCAAGTGACAGGAGCAGGTGATATAATGAATACATTGCGACAAAAGAAGTTCTCCTTGTTTCTTTGAGTTTATACGCTTCATGGAAGGCCTCAATGGCTTTGGTTAAATTGCCGGCGCTAAGTAAAGCTGAACCATAAGAATTTAAGGAGCAGACATAATCAATATATGAATCCTTAACCAAATCTAATGCTTCTTTAGCCAAGTGCAAATCATTGGGATCTTCCTGACTATTGGCTAAAATAGAACAAATGTTGCAAAAACGTCCTCGGTTAAGTGCAGAGGTCTGGGCTTTCAAATCGTTTTCAAAGATTTTAATGTAAGGTATTATTGTCTCAATTTGTCCTGCAAAATACAGAATATACATCTTTAATAAAGCTAATTCGCCATTAGTATGAATTAAATCATCCGGCAAAACTTCCAGCCAATCCATCAGCGTCGCTATTCGCATATCTGAAAGAAGTTCTGGCGCGGTCAGATAAATTAAACGTCCGACTTCTTGATAATTAGCCGCTGCAATTGCACAGGCAACCGCTTCTTCGAGGTAACCGTTGGCTTCATACCAGCGGGTTGCTTTCTGGTAAATGATTTGCTGCTCCTCCATGCTTAGTTTAGTCCGGAGAGAATCGGCGAACGAGTGATGATATCGGTACCACTGGCATTGATTATCCAGAGGGAATAAAAAAAGGTTATTACGTATAAGTAGTTCCAATATAGCCTGACTGTTTTCAATCCCGGTTACCGTATTGCAAAGCGATGCGCAAAAACGGTCAAGGACTGCTGTTTGTTGAAGAAAATCACTAGTCTCCTTAGGTAGATTAGCCAAAACTTCAGATACTAGATAATCGATGATATATTGATTACTACCATTAAAATTATTCATATATTCAATGATTTCTTCAGGGGTACGCCCCTGCATGGAAAGAGCCGCCAATTGCAAACCGGCGATCCATCCTTCAGTTAGATTTGTTAAGAGGTAGATCGCTTCTTTTTTTAGGTTAAAATGCATTGTACTGGCCATAAAAGCAGATGTTTCATCTTCGGAAAAGCGGAGATCATTTGCCCGGATTTCAGTTAGATCCCCTTTAGCCCGTAACGGGGTAAGAGCTAAAGGGGGATCCTCGCGGGTAATTAGCACCAAATGCAATAGGTGTGGTCGGTTATCAAGTACGAATTGAATGACACCGTGAATATAACGGTTATAAATCAAGTGGTAATCATCAAGGATTACTATAACTCGCTTATCGACTTTTGCCAGCTCGTTAATTAACGGAGTAATCAGTATATCAATCGAAGGCAATTGAGGTAAAGTAAACAGATTCTGAGTAACTTGTCCGGCATTTGGAACAATTTTTCGAAAAGCTGTTATCAAGTAAGTTAGGAACTGCACCGGATCATTGTCCTTTTTATCCAATGAAAGCCAAGAATAAGGGATGGGACTTTTATTCAGCCATTCATTAACCAGAGTTGTTTTTCCATAACCTGCGGGAGCGGATACTAAGAATAACCCGGTGCCGTTATCTAGGCTTTCAATTAACCGTTTATGTAAGGCCCGGCGTGGTATAAGATTGGCCTTCAGGTAGGGGGTATTCAATTTGGTGGTTAAAAGGATGGGAGTAGATTTGCTTTGATTTGTGTTCGCCATGGATTACCTCGGTATTGGATTTGACATACTCCATATTTATAGTAATTCATAATTTCATTTCATCAGTAATGATTTGGAAACAATGGTTGAAGAGATCGCCGAGATTTATTGTAAACGTTGGCAGACTAAACTTTTTCAACATATATATGTTACACAAAATAATTATGATAATCCCAAAAATATTTATATCTCTTAATATTACAAAAATGATTTGCCATATTTTAATTCAAGAATTATATTACAATCGCTATTATAATATAATAAACTTGAATTTATGACAATAACAAATTAAAAAAGGAAATATCATACATTTATTTACAATAAATTCAAACAAACAGTATCTCGGTGGTGATTTTAAACGAAAAGCAATTGGGTAAAAATCGTCTTTTCAGTATTCATGGATACTCCATTGGTTTTTACCTAAAGAGTATCTCAGTAATAATCTGAATTCAAACTGGAAAAAATTTAAATGGCAAATTTATTCAATTATTACAATGGTTTCAACGGTTAGTTGTGTTCGTTAACCGGACAGTAGTGAGATTATATGTAAAGTAAAATGAAAAAGTAACCGATATAAAAAATAAGTTCATGGCTTTGATTGAAGGATTATTAAGCCGGATATTAAGCCGAATTATCTATTTTTAATTCAACAACTTAATATTATTAACTAATGCGCCTTGATGGACGGATAATTAAAAATGCCGGAAATTACGCCAGTACTATTTAGTATTGGCGTTTTTATTTTTTTATAAAAAAACAAGGAGGCATACTTATGAGTCAAACCAGAGTACTGGTAATTGATGATTCACCAATGGTATTTAAAGCAATTAAAAGAGCTTTGGAGCCGGAAGGTTTTGAACTAATCGGACAAGCTTTCAACGGACAAGAAGGTTTGCAAATGATCTACGATCAAAAACCTGACATCATCGTCCTGGATATTACCATGCCAGTAATGGACGGTTTGGAGACCGCGGAAAATATATTTCGAAAAAACCCAGCGGCTAAAATAATCATGCTAAGCGCCATGGGTGATGAAGAACTGGTCAAAAAGGCCAAATGGTTTGGGGTAAAAGCATTCTTGACCAAACCCTTCAAACCCGAAGAACTCATAGGTGAAGTCAAAAGTATCTCTAAAGTCTAAGCAAAAGTATTAAATTAATTAAATTGAATTGAAAGGGGCAAACCAATGGATCAAAAGATCTTCATATGTTTTTGCGACTATTTTGATAATGCCTTTCAAAAAATCGTCTCAGAAGTTACAGATGTTCAATTTATTCAAGACGAAAACGAAACTGTTCAGAACTGTATCGGAGGGAAAAAACTTTCATCCATAGTTAGAGTAGTTGGTTTATATAAAGGGAGAATCCATATTGAAATGCATGTCGATCTGGCTCGCCGGTTATATGAATACAGTAATGGAGAACCTCCCCAGGACGAAATGGATTTATGTTTTTATTTGGCCGAGTTCACCAATGTGGTTGCCGGTAATGGGATAACCGCCTTAAACAATATTTACAAAAGCAATAACTTAAGATTAATGCCTCCAGCAATCTTTGCGGATGAGAACCTAGAGATTATTATCCCCCAATTTTTATCAGCTAAAAAAACATATAGTACAAAATATGGAGCTGTACTTATTGAAATCGGGTTTGAAGGGTGGTGATCCCTTGACAAAGCCTAAGAAAAATTTAGATGTCGGCGATACTACGATTGACCCATCAAAAGAGACTAGCGGGATAGCCTTGAACCAGGGCGAAACGGCTGAGGAGATCGTTAACCGAATTGTTACCGAGCAGGCACAGGCGGACGAAGAAGTTGACCCGGAGTTTTTAAAGGATTTTTTGGTCGAAGCTAATGAGCATATTGAAAGCATCGAGATGAATGTACTGGCTTTGGAAACCGATCCGGAAAATATGGAGATTATCCATAGCCTATTCCGCTCTTTTCATACCATAAAAGGATTGGCCGGTTTTGTAAACCAAAGCCTGATCCGGGAAATAGCCCATCAAACTGAAACCAAGCTTGACATATGCCGCAAAGGTGAGGCGAAAGTTAATAAATCCTTTGTCGATATGATTCTGGCTTCCTTGGATTACTTAAAAAAAATCTGTGAGGATTTAAGCCTGAACCAGAACCAAGAGTTTATAAAACTAATTGGAAGGTATTTGGCCGACATAAACAACCTGGATCTGAAACAAAACATTGATGAAAATGATGGGGAATCCCAGGAACTCAGAACGGGAAATACCGCTAAAATTGGAGAGATACTGATCGGACAGGGGCTTGATCAAAAAACCGTTCAAGAGTTACTGGTGAAACAAGAAGAATACCCCGGCCTCAAATTAGGACAGATAGCGGTTAAAGAAAAAAAAGCCGAAGCCCAAGATATTATTCAATCGTTACGGCTCCAGCAGAAAGCATCGGGAACGGCTATTACTGATGGCTATTCCAGAGTGTCTACCATAAAAGTAGACAATTTGGTTGATCTTATTGGAGAACTCACAATTATCCAATCCCAGATCGAACAGGAAATGACCAAACGTTTTGGAGCTAACGACTTGTTAGCGAATAAGCTCATCAGGATGCAACAAATCTCCAAAGACATCCAGAATATCTCCATGTCCTTACGGATGATCTCTTTAAAGTCCACTTTTCAAAAAATCAACAGAATCGCTCGTGATACAATTTCCCAATTGGGTAAAAATGTCGGCTTGGAAATTTACGGCGAAGAAACCGAGATCGACCGAGGTATAGCCGAACGGCTGTTGGATCCCTTGTTACATTTAATAAAAAATTCAATCTCCCACGGGATCGAGGAAGAAGCGGAAAGGACAGCCAATGGCAAACCGCCTAAAGGACAGGTAAAGATCGAAGCCTCTAACAAAAGGGGCAATGTCTACATCAAAGTCGCGGATGACGGTAAAGGGATCAACCTTGAGAAGATCCATCAGAAAGCTATTGAGAAAAAGCTGCTGGATCCTTCGAAACCGTATACGGAAGAGGAAATTATCAGTGTTCTCTTCCAACCGGGCTTTTCGACAGCTGAGAATATCAATAATGTTTCCGGTCGGGGAGTGGGTTTGGATGTTGTAAAAACCGAGTTGTCCAAGATGGGCGGGAAGATTGAAGTCCTTAACCGACCAGGTGAAGGTTGCAGTTTTTTGATGAAAATTCCCATTAATTTGGCGGTAATCAACGGAACGATCATTGACATCCGGGGAAACCGATATATTCTTCCAACCCCGTATATCAAACGGATCATTAAGCCCGAAGCGGATCAATGGATTTATATATCAGGCAGAAAGGTCATGATCCGGATTAGAGACGAAGTGATTCCGATCATCCCGATCAATAAGGTCTTCGGTACTCGTGACGAAGAAGTGGATGAATTTCTGATTGTCGTGATTGAGTTGGAACAGAAATTTAAAGCGCTTCCGGTACGAGATATCATCGGTCGCCGTGAGATTGTAGTCAAGTCTCTGGGAAGAGAATTGAGCCATTTAGATTATGTAGCCGGGGCTTCAATTCTTGGAGACGGTAAGGTTTCATTGATCTTGGATGTTGAAAATCTGTTTAAACATGGGGAGGCGGTGTAATGGATATTCATGGAGGTAATAAGTTTTTAACTTTTTTGATAGGGGATGAAGTATACGGAATCCCGATTCGAAAAGCCAAAGAGATTATTGGGATGATGGAGATTACCCCTATCCCCAAAACCCAAACGTACCTTAAGGGTGTGATTAATCTGCGGGGAAAGATTATTCCGATTATCGATCTCCGGTTAAAGTTCGGGATGGAAGAAAAAATGTATACTGACAGGACTTGTATCATTATAGTTGAGGCGGATACTGCAGAAAGCCTGCGACTAGTTGGGGTGGCGGTAGATTCCGTCTCTGAGGTGATTAAAATTCAGGAAAGCGAAATCGAACCGCCCCCGGAATATGACGCCAAGGTTGAAGGGGATTTCATCACCAGCCTTGCCAAATTAAAGGACAAAATAATCATGATCTTGGATATCGTAAAAATATTAAACCGGGAAGAATTGACCAATATTAAGGAAATGGCCGGAATGCTCCAAAAGAATGAATCAAGTCAAGAGGCCGGATAAAGGAGAGATATTCTGTGGAAGAGTTTAAAAAGTTTTTTTTACAACCGGGATATATCTTTGTCAGCCATGAGCCTCATTTAATACATACGGTCCTGGGGTCATGTGTGGCGGTGTGTATCTGGGACAGCGTGCGGAAGTTCGGGGGAGTAGCCAGTTTTATTTATGGTTCGGCCTCCAGCAAAAATCGGAGTGGAAAATACGGACAAGTGGCGATTCCTCATTTAATTGAATTATTGTTGGAATTGGGGTCGGATGAGAAAGACTTAAAAGTCCATATTGTCGGCGGAGGCGAACACCCTAAGTATAAATCCGGAATTGGCCATGAAAACGCCATTACAGCGGAAAAACTGTTGAAAAAATACCCGATTGAAGTATTGACCAGGGACATAAGAGGGGAATTTGGACGGAAAGTCATTTTTAACAGTGGTAACGGAGAGATCTTGATCTATAAAATGCACGACATCAGAAAAGATGATTGGTATGGATGCAATGGAACAGAAAATTAAAGTGTTAATAGTTGACGATGCAGTGATGGTCCGAAAAATTCTTTCCCGGGAATTGTCGAAGAATCAGTCGTTGGAAGTGGTTGGAACAGCGGCGGACGCATTTATCGCCCGTGAGATGATCGGCGCCTTAAAACCGGATGTAATCTTGCTTGATATTGAGATGCCGCAGATGGGCGGGCTGACGTTTCTGGAGCAATTAATGGAGAATTACCCTATGCCGGTAATTATCGTCAGTTCACTGGTCAGGGAAGGGGGGGCGATAGCCTTAAGAGCACTAGAGTTAGGGGCGGTAGAGGTGATTGCTAAACCGGGACCGGCATATTCAGTCAAGGAAATGTGCGAACAGCTAATTGAAAAGATCAAAGCGGTTACTCAAATCAAGCATACTGGTAATTTCCTTAATGGAGCAGTCGTCCCGGTAGCGGTTCCGTCCGGCAAAAATCTGAGGGAGAACAGAAAGGTTATCGCCATTGGGGCTTCCACCGGCGGGACGGAAGCGATTGCTTCAATCTTAGCGTCCCTTCCGGCCGAAATGCCCCCGATATTGATAGTCCAGCATATGCCCGCTTGTTTTATAGAAGTCTTCGCGGAACGGATGCGCAATCTTTGCTCCTTGGAAGTCAAGGTAGCGGAGAACCATGAATTATTATGCGCCGGTAAAGTATTATTGGCGCCGGGGAATAAACACATTGTTCTCCAAAAAAATAAAAAAGGCTATGAGGTGGCGGTTAAAGACGGCCCAATGGTACTCCATCAACGACCTTCAATTGAAGTGCTGTTCAGATCGGTAGCCATGTATTTCGGCGCGGACGCTATTGGAGTAGTCTTAACCGGGATGGGCAAAGACGGGGCGCAAGGGCTGTTAGATATGAAAGAAGCGGGAGCAATAACCATCGCCCAAGATGAAGCCAGTTGTATGGTTTACGGGACAGCCAGAGAAGCAGTAGAAATAGGCGCGGTTTCCCAGGTTGTTTCCTTGGAGCGGATTCCACAAGTTATCATTGATAATTTATAAACGGCGAACCCTAAAACAAAGGTTTGGGAATAAGTCTTTCTCTAGTATGTAAATTGAAATAAATATTGATAAATTGGAGGTAGCGTCAATGAAAAAAAAGGTCAAATTTAGCGCGCGTTTGGTTTTAAACGTCTTCATGTGGATAGGGTTTTCAGTACTATTGGTGGGGGTTGCCGTATTTAGCTTGACTAAGTTCAATGTGGAATTCAAATCGCTTATGGATGAATATATCACGAAGGACCTCTTAATCAATGACCTGAGGGAATCAATCAAGGAAGTGAACCGGAATGTCTGTACGGTAGTGCTCGCTTTGGATCAGGGAACCAGGATCAAATACTCGAACCGGATCGAAGCAGATTGGGCAAAATATGGCCAGGCTTGGGGAAAGTTGTCAAAGTTAACGGCTGGCGCTCAGGAAAGCAACCTTCGTACTCAGGTTGATAAATACAAGCAGAACATTCAAAAACTCAATAGCCAGGTTGTCGAACTTGACATGACCAGAAATAAACACCAGGAAGCAGTCCAATTGATAGTTACACAAGTTGAACCGGAAACAGATAAGTTGATTAAAACCTTGGAACTGTATAACCAGCTGAACATTGATACAATTGAAAAAGCGAAGGCGGGAACAATCGGGTTTAATAATAATAACCTCCGGCTTTTGGTATTACTGGCTTTGATTAGTGTAATAGTCGGCGCTTTCCATACCTGGGTTACCGTCAGAAGTTTAAATAAGCCAATCAACCGGATCATTAAAGGTATGAACGAGACTTCGCTCCAAGTGTGGGATACTTCCAACCAGTTGTCGGAAACGGCTCAACAACTAGCCAGTGGGAGCGCCGAGCAAGCTTCGGCCATTGAAGAGACCTCTTCGATAATGGAAGAGACCTCCACAATGTTGCAGCAAAATACCGCCAACACTAAACAGGCGGCTCAACTATCGCAACAAGCAACTGAAACGGCGGATCGGGGCAACTCAGAGATGGAGGAGATGATGAGTTCGATCGAAGAAATTAAAAAATCGAGCGATCAGATTGCTAAAATTATCAAAGTAATTGACGATATTGCCTTTCAAACCAATATCCTGGCGTTAAACGCAGCTGTCGAAGCAGCCAGGGCCGGAGAATACGGGATGGGCTTCGCGGTAGTGGCCGAGGAGGTTAGAAACCTTGCGCACCGGAGCGCTCAAGCGGCCAAGGACACCACCGACATAATTGAAGCCAATATTGAACTTTCCGGTAAAGGAGTGCAAGTCGCCGGGAAAGTCCAAAAGGCCTTAGACGATATTGCCAAACAATCCAAAAAAGTGAGTCAGCTGATGGAAGAAATCGCTATCGCCACCCAGGAGCAGAGTGAAGGTGTTAATCAGGTATATGGCGCCATGAACCAAATTGAATTAACGACTCAACAAAATGTGGCCAATAGCGAAAAAAGCTCTACGGCCGCCGAAGAATTACTTAATCAAGTCGATAATATGAAACAGATGATCCGGGGGCTTTCATTATTGATAAATGGAACATCTATCTTCCTAAAAGAAGAGATGGACAAACCGGGAATGATTGGCGCTACAAATCTTTTAAAAAACCCTCAGGAAAAAGGCAAAAAAACCAAGCTCGTTTCGCCGGAAGATGTGATTCCGCTAGATAAAGACTCGCATTACTTTTAGACGCAAATGACACCGACACCAAATGTCAGCAGCCATTTTCTTGATAAGTATTGCGCCTTGATCCGGCGCGCCCTGGGGATCCATTTTACTCCGGCCAAATTGGAAATGCTCCAGGCGAGGATCGATAAAGTAATGCGCCGTCATGGCGTGGACTCATACGACCTGTTTTATGAACTTTTAACTAAAGGATCTGACCCGAAATATTGGAATGACTTTGTTGACGAAGTGACCGTCCATCAATCCAGTTTTTTCCGGGAGAAGAAACATTTTGAGTATATCAGGAGCCAGTTGCGATCGATCTTTGAAACCAACCGGCGGATAACTAGAAATAACGAGATCAAAATCTGGAGCGCCGGTTGCTCAACCGGAGAAGAACCATATACGTTAGCGATGATATTGAAGGAATGGCTTCCCCCGGGAATTAGCATTAAAATACTGGCCACCGATGTCAGTAGCCGGACTTTGGCCGCCGCTCAAACCGGCAATTATCGATTGAACGGTATCAAGAAAGAAATGGATCCATATTACGTAACAACTTATTTTAACCGGACCGAAGAGATTTATGAAATCAAGCCCATTCTAAAAGAGATGATCACTTTCCGTTTGTTTAACCTAATGGACGCTTTTTCCTTTAAAGACACTTTTGATATGATCTTCTGCCGGAATGTTATGATTTATTTTGATCTTGAAGTCCAACAAAACTTGATCAATAAGTTTTATGAGATTTTAATCCCCGGGGGGTTGCTATTTATCGGACATTCCGAGACCCTGATCAATAAACGGCACAGTTTTCAATATGTCCAGCCCGCAATTTATCTGAAGCAGGGCCAAACATAAGGCAAGCGACGGTGAAATTCTCTTTCAGGTTATTCATGTACCGGAAACGGGTTGAATAACAAAACAGTGAAAGGAGCGTGGTAAATGACAATCCGGTAACAAGATTATTTATTGCTTACATCTCAACGGCTGTGACTCATACCAAAAAAACGAAGGAGGAAATTCAAATGGTGGAAGGACTATCTATAATTAACTATAAAGGTAAAACTATTGTCTACGGTAATTATATGACTTTTGCAGAAGATAAAAGCACTCAAAAAGCAAAAACATTGGAACTTGAAAAAGCTGTTAGCGCGGAATATTCAAAATATTCAACAAAAACCCTATTGGCATTAACAAATGTTCAAAATATGTACTTTGACATGGATATTTTGAACGCTATGAAAAATAGCATGGATAAAGTTAGTCCCTATATGAAGAAATCAGCTATTGTCGGGGTAAAAGGACTTGCCAAAGCGGGTTACAATTTCGTTATCGGTTTAGCTAATCATAATACCAAAGCGTTCGATACCGAAGAGGAAGCCAAGGAGTGGCTGGTGAAGGATTGATTATGAAGCAAGAAGCAACAGCAAAGGCCAGGTATTATCTTGCAAAAATTAAGTAAGTAAACTTAACTCACCCTTTTGTGACACTCCCTCTCTATTTGGAAAGAGAGGGAGAGACCTCTTTATAAAAAGATAAGGTAAGGGCTTTCGACTCGGAGACAGAGGCCAAAGAATGGCTGGCAAGCGATGATTAAAACAAACCTATCCATAAGATTTGAGGAGGAATTTAAATGCTGGAGATAAATGGAAAAGGTAGAGAAAAATATCCGCTCTTGTTTAGTCCCATGAAAATCGGCAACTTGATTATTCCAAATCGCATTTTCTTCCCTCCCTGGGGCTTTAACTGGGCCAATAAGGACGGTTCGGTTTCGGACAAATTGCATGATTATTATGTGAGCCTTGCGGAAAACGGGTGCGGGATTGTTTATACCGGGGCCGCCACCGTATCGCCGGATTCGCTTCGGTTTGAATATATCATGGGCATCTATGATAAACGGCATATGGAAAGCAATCGGAAACTCTGTCGGGAGATAGAAGCCTGGGGCGCTATACCGGCGATTCAATTGATGAATTTCGGCAGGCAATCGGTGACCACTTTTACCGGCAAGCCTATTTTAGCGCCAAGCAATATCCCCTGCCCGGTATCCTCTCAATGCGATCCAAATTATCAAATAAAAGTAATGGACGCGGATGATATTCGGAGAGTAAAAAATGACTTTGTCAATGGCGCGGTTTTGGCGGCTGAAGCCGGATATAAAATCCTACAGGTACATGCCGCCCACGGTTATTTATTGTCTAACTTCTTGTCTCCCTATACTAACAAACGGACCGATGAATACGGGGGTTCGGTCGAAAACCGGTGCCGGATAGTGGTTGAAATCATTGAAGCGATCCGTAAAACATTAGGGAACAGTGTTATCATCGACGTTCGCCTCAGTGTCGACGAATTAGTGGATGGCGGTTTAGTGCCTGATGATTATGAAATGATTACGCCCTTGCTTGAAAAAGCGGGCGCGGACATGTTCAGCGCATCCTTAACCATCTTTGAATCGTCGGTCATTTACTTTCCCGCCAAATTGGAGCCGGCAGCAAGATATGCTTACACCGCCAAAAAGTTGAAAGAGTACACTTCGCTTCCGATAGCTCATGCGGCATTCATCGGTTCGCTGGAAAAAGGCGAAGAGCTTTTAAAAGAGGGAAAGACCGACCTGGTCGGCTATGGAAGAATGCAGTTTGCGGATCAAGGCTTTGTCAAGAAATCGGTTACCGGTGAAAAAATCAATAAATGCATTTGGTGCGGCAAGTGTTTGGGCGATTTGATGGATCCCGAGCAACACTTTGCGGTACACTGCACGCAAAACCCGAAATATCAAAGGGAAAAAAATTATGTAAAAGATTGATACCGAATTAATATTCTGAGCGAGTTTCATAATTACAAAAATTTATCTTCGCATGCAATATATAGTGTAGGTTTTATTTTAGTCTATCAATATATTGTATGCGAAGCCAGAAAAAAGGAATTATGAAATCGCCTAATTCTGTCAATCATACACACCTCGTGTTCTCATTACAAAAGGGAAAGGGGATATTTTAAGTGGAAGGACTCTCTAAAATTGTATATAAAGGTAAAGGGATTATTTATACCGATTATTCCGTTGTAAGCGAATCCAAGGAAAAAACGTTCCAGCTTATTCAAGCCATTGAGAATGAAATTATGCAATATCCTCCTAACTCGGTGTTATCATTGACCAACGTTCAAAATCTTGGTTTTGACACGGAGGTTTTAAACAAATTTAAAAACTCCCAAGAAAAAACTGTTCAATATCAAAAGAAGACAGCTGTTATCGGTTTGAAAGGCTTGCAACAAGTGGCCTATAACATTGTTGTCGCTTTAACTCAAAGAGATAGGGTAAAAGCTTTCGACACGGAGATAGGAGCCAAAGACTGGCTGGTAAGTGATTGATTAATATGCAAATTGAAATTCGTCCCTCTGGGATGGTTCTTGAATTTGTTCAATTTGCATTTGTTCCTCGCTAAAGCCCGTCTGTAAGGGCTTTAGCGAGGGTTTACAAGTGAAGGGCAGGAGGTAAGGGGCAAAAGAGAGGAGGCCCGAGGCGCGAGCGAGGCCAAACATGATCTTGCTAAAATTAAGTAAGCCTAAACTCAACTCACTCTCTTGTGTGTTCGTGCCCTTCAGGACAAGCGAGAACCTCTTGCTATACGTAACAGAAAACTATTATCCTCGATCTAAATCAGATCAATCTGATTGTGGTAGGTGAATTGTGTCAAGATGAAAAAAGAAAAATTGGATTATTTCTGCAATTGTATTGAAGATGGGTTCTTGAAAATCGCTTTCAAAACGACTGGCTTGGAATTAATGCGGTGTGACAGTATGGAACCTGTGGGAGACAAATACTATCTGATGGTAATTGGCGTGGTTGGAATCAACACCGGCCAGATTATGGTTGAAATGAACGAAGGTTTGGTAAACAGGATCATTGAGAGCATGAACGGCGGGCTGGCTGAGAACGATGAGGAAATGTTTTTTAGTCTCGCCGAGTTTATCAATATGGTCGGCGGTAACGGCATTAATTCGATCAATAACGCATTCTCCTTTTTTGATCTGAGGTTAACTCCGCCAATTATATTTGCCGGGAAGAATTTGGAAAACACGATCATGAAAACAAAATCAGTTTCCCGTTTTTATAAGGCGGAATATGAGCAAGCAAAAATAGAGATCGGATTCGAAGGGGTGTAACACCATGGAATTAAAAGAAGCATTTACTAGATCTATTTCCGAAGTATTTACGCTCTATCGAATGCATCCGCAGTTTCCACCGGAAACGACTGAATTTTCTGTGCCATTTGAAGAACAGGTCTGCGTGTTGATAAGCTTTACTGAAGTTCTTAAAGGGAAAGTCGTATTCAAGTTAAATAAATCATTGGGGGAAAAAATTGCTTCTTTCATGACCGAAACCACCGTTGAATCTTTTGATGCGACCGTCAAATCCGGCCTTGGTGAAATCATGTCATTCACCGCCACCTTAGCCCTTAGCAAATACAATGTCGTCAAAAATGTTTCTTTGTTGCCCTCTATTATAATAAAGGGAGAAGATATATCCTTAATGCTCAGCGGGACTAAATCCTATAACTTGGTTTGCCAATTGTTTAACGAATATATTTCGATTATCTATTGCCTGGAGTAGACTATCGAATAAAGATCCCAGCGAATTTTATTTCTAAAATTTTTATTAATTTCCGGCTCGTCCGGTTTATGAATGTAGGTATAATTTATGGAAAAGATTATCAAAGTATTGATTGTTGACGATTCACCGATGATCCGCAAGATTTTAACACGAGAACTAGCCCGGGATCCCGGGATAGAGGTGGTCGGAGGCGCACCGGATCCATATATCGGCCGGGACAAAATTTTGCATCTCCATCCGGATGTTTTGCTTTTGGATATAGAGATGCCGCGGATGGATGGGTTTACCTTCTTAGAAAAATTAATGAACTATTACCCAATGCCAGTAATTATTGTCAGTTCTTTAGCAAAGGAAGGTTGCGCCGTGGCCTTAAAAGCCCTGGAATTGGGCGCCGTCGATGTATTTGCAAAACCGAACTCTTCCAACACCTTCCATGATATGAGCGGACAATTAATTGATAAAATCAAGGCCGCGGCTAAGGTCAAGTATTTTAAACCCAGCGCGCCATCGGTATCAAATCAAGAAATAGGTTTTAACCGTACATTTTTAAGATCAACCAATAAAGTTATCGCCATCGGTGCTTCAACCGGCGGCACGGAAGCAATTAAGGAAGTATTAATCAATCTACCGGTCAATATGCCTCCGATATTGATAGTCCAACATATGCCGGAGGTTTTTACCAAAGCTTTTGCAGAACGGTTGAATGGCTTATGCAAACTGGAGGTTAAAGAAGCCGAAGACGGAGATATGGCAATACCGGGGAGGGTTTTAATCGCTCCTGGTAATAAACATATGACTTTAAAAAGAAGCAATTCCCAATACAATGTGGAAATTAAGGATGGACCTGCGGTTTATCACCAACGGCCTTCTGTGGAAGTGTTGTTCAAATCGGTAGCCGAATCAGCCGGGCTGAATTCGGTAGGTGTCATAATGACTGGAATGGGTCAGGACGGCGCTAAAGGATTACTGGAGATGAAAGACGCAGGCGCTTTTACTATAGCCCAAGATGAAGCCAGCTGTGTAGTATTTGGAATGCCGAGAGAAGCTATCAAAATAGGAGCGGCCATAAAAGTGGTCCCGCTCGATAAAATTCCTCAAACCATTTTAGAAACATTATAAGTCAGCTTGTTAATGTTTCACTGCTCTCGTATTCAGTTTTATATAGGATAAATAATTTCAGAAATAAAATTCCTATTCTTACCATTGGTTCCGGGAAGAAAATAACAATCAAATTTATTTTAATTTATAGTTAGAAAATACGTTTGTTGGATAACGATAGGCTTTAATTTTGATCTTTGATCATTGAATAACTGCTAAAAAAATTACAAGGTGGTAGTTTGATGACTATCAAAGGCAAGTCTATTTTGGATTTTATTATATTTTGGTTTATTTTTTTAGTTTTTTTCATAGCCGGATATTGTAATTTCTGGCAGTTTTCAAGCAAAGCCGATTACTGGCGGCAAATATTACTATTTTTTTTGCCAATAGTGTTACTTATACTTTCCCTTTTCCTGATCTTTCGTCAAAACCTTTTATTATTAAATAAAACTTTTACCGAAAAATTAGAAATCCAGGATAATCATCTGAAAGAGCTTAATAAAACTTACGAAGAAACCTTAAAAGCCCTGGCTTATACTCTTGATTTAAGGGATCATGAAACATGGGGGCATTCAGCTAGAGTATCCAGTTATGCATTATTAATAGCTGAAAAATTTGGATTGGGAGAAGAAAAATTTCGTCTGCTTGCTTGGGCCGGAATTTTACATGATATTGGAAAAGTGGGAATACCGGATGCTATTCTTTCAAAAAACTGCCCCTTAAGTTCTGAAGAGTGGAATCTAGTAAAATTACATCCAGTAGTAGGGTATGAAATTATTAGAAAGATTGATTATTTAAAATTTGCGGCGAATATTGTATTATTACATCATGAACGTTATGACGGTTCAGGATATCCACGAGGTTTAAAAGGAGAAGAAATTCCCCTTGAAGTAAGAATTTTTTCGATTGCTGACGCTTTGGACGCCATGATCAGCAATCGCCCATACAAAGCAGCCAAGCTCATGGAAGAAGCAATAGCTGAAATCGACGAACAATCTGGAAAACAATTCTGCCCCCAATGTGTCCAGGTTTTTAAAGAAATTGGTATCGAAAGCCTACGTAAAATTCAACAATTTGGCCAACTTAAAACAAGAGTCGGACCTTCCAATAGTATCTATCATAGAAACAAATAAAAATAGCGCAATTCCCCGGGTTATTTAAGGCCCGGCGGGTTTTGGGCAGATAAATTTAACAACAAAAATAAAAGACCGGAAGTAACTTATCATTCCGGCCTTTCGTTAGTCGATTATTAATGGTTTTAGATATAAAAATTGAAATAAATTTTGCTTACCCTTTTCCATCCTTAAAGCATGGATGGAAAAGGGTAAGTCAGGTTGTTTATTTCAATTTATGGAGCAAGGGAAATATGTCGCAATAATCCTCGCTTATCCAAGAAACTTATTGCGACATATATAGTTAGCGGAAATTCAACTTATAAAATCAATCAATAAGGTTCATTTTCATTACTGGCGGTTGTTACCCCCAGCAGCTTACTTAAAGCCGCAGTCGCCAGCTCAATCTTGCCATACTCCTTGATCTTCTCCATATCCCTGGCCAAGAGCGCCTGGCTAAAGTCAATGGTTATCCCGAGATAGCCGGATAATGCTTCGGCTAAACGGTCTCGGCTCAAAGTGTCAAGGTAGTTCCAGTCTTGAACCATAATACTTTCAGCTTCGGCCGGGGTCAATCCTAAATCAACCATTTTGTTGTAGAGGCCGCCTTTCATGTTGTCTTTAACCGATTCCCAGTCACCGGCCATGATTGTGGCAATCTGCTCCCGATCCAAACGGCCTTTCGTCATAGTGCTAATCCGGGAAAGCAAGTCGTTCTTGGTAATCCGGCCAAAGGCTTTCAGGAATTTGACGTCTCCCGACGGTTCGGAGACAGCGGTAACTTCATCCCCTTCTAAAAGGTCATCAACCGGAGCGGTGGCATTATTCCGAAGCAGGATCGTCTCGGGCGTCACTAGCACCATTAACGGGTCATTCTCGGATGTTTTTTGAATATTTAATAAGCCGCTTCCGGAATCAACTTGGCTAATTTTCCCCTTTGAGACTTCCAATTTGTTTAAGGCTTGAATCATCCAAACAGCTTCAGCCCTAGTGACCGCTTGATCGGGATGGAACTCGGTTTTGTATTGCGGCGGAAGTACCCCAAACTTGTTGCCGAGTTCAATATAACGGAAAGCCCAATGGCCGGTTGGAACATCTACGAAACTCGCTGGCCAATCTGTGGCGAATTGTTCCTCCGGTTTGGCCAAGTTAAGGATTCGGGCCATAAATGTCGTTAGCTGGGCGCGGCTGACCGTCCTTTCCGGCTGAAAATTACCGTCGGCGAAGCTGTTCATCACTTTTTGCCCGGCCAAAGCGTTCATATAAGAAGCTGCCCAATGTCCGGCGGTATCAGGTAAACTACTTTCTTTTACCGGTTGATAATTAAATGTTTTACTGATTATTTTGGCTAATTCGGCCCGGGTAATGGCCTGATCCGGCTTGAAGGTCCCGTCCGGATAACCATTAATCACCTCTCGATCCGTTAAAGTTTCGATCGGTTTGGTTGCCCAGTGGTTTTGAATGTCGGAGACAGTTGCGGCAGCTTGGACCTGGGCGCTAAAAATCAGGGAACTGATTAAAGAAATCATCAGCATCAAATGAAATTTTCTTTTAGTAATTAACATCGATACTTCTCCTTTCGCCTGTAGACCTTATTTGATATTTCACCTTTCATTGTTTATAATGACTATCCAGTTTAATCAGGATCGCAAACCGCCTCACCCCGCGCAACATTAGCTATAGTATGCGTTCCCCGTTCGTCCCCCTCTCCTCTGAAGGAGAGGGGGTAGGGGGTGAGGCGAATTTGATTTGACACAAACGGGTGAGCTGGTTTTAGACTTAAACCTAGAGCTAACTGGGTAGTCATTTTGCTTATTGGTAACTGGATGTGAATATAAGCATGAAATTTACATAACATTATATCAGGTTATTCTGGTTTCAGCTGAGGTTTCCTTCAAGTAATTGCTGGTAAGGCTGGTAAAGGGTAAAGAGTAAATGGTAAAGAGTAAAGATCGCCATTTTCAACTCTTAAACATTTTTAACTCTAAACTAAGAAGTGAAACGAAGGACATTCCTAAAGATTGCAGGTTAGTTTTTGGGGTTGTTGAGGATAGTTGGGAGGAATGGTAAAATAAAAGCGGGATCTAGCCTAGCCTTAATTGGAGGGAGGATTAACATGAAATGTTATACTGTGCGCAAGTACCTTGAAAAACTAGCGGCCGGAGAAATTGAGGGAGTTTTAGCCGGGCAACTTCATGGCCATCTCCAATCCTGCCCGGGCTGCCGGGAAGAGTATCGGGAAATGAAACTAGCCCTGGAGATGTGGCGGCAGACGGCCAAAAGTGGACCAGCCCCGCAGTTCAGTTCCGCCTGGCGGCAGCGGGTCCGGCAGGAAGCTTTCAGGAAAGAGGCTGACAGTCGTTCCTTTTTTTCAGTTTGGAAATCCAATACCTTAGTTCCGGCCCTGGGAGTGTTGGCGATATTCCTGGTTTATGGATTATTTAGCATTTACAAATATTTCACCCCCCAAGTGGTAATTGAACCGCTAATCAAAAAGTATACGCCGGCGCTCTCCTCGTCGGTTGGCATTCCGTTGACCGCAAAGTTTTTAAGCGGCAAAACTCCCCGGAATATAACCTATCATTGGATCGCGGAATATGGCCTATTCTTGAGTTGGGAAAAAGGCAAGGTGACTGAGTTGGGAGCGGACACCGTGACCCGCGGGAACAAGGTGTATTGGAGTGTTGATTTTAACGATAAAAAGGAAAGTCCCAGTTTTGAGATCCGGTTACAAGTCAAGGACTCCAAGAAGGATAAAACAGTAGCCCAAACTAAGCTTAGGATTGCAAAGGACGAGAACGGCTTTTTTACGGTCAAAGAAGTTACTAAACATATTCCTAACTTCCCCCGCTAAATTCTTCATGCCCCTAATGCTCCTCGCGATGGGATAATTTTGACCGAGTTACCCTTGTCCGGAGGGTCTGGTCACACTCCGAAGAGTTCGAATTAGCCTCGGGATAGATCCGGTTAGTGTCGGGATAGTAAAAATTAGCCTCGGGATAGATCCGGTTAGTATCCGGATAGTAAAGATCAGTCTCCCGATAGTTCCAATTAATCTCCGAAGCGTTTAAATACTCCTCGAAAATTTTTGATAATAATCCGCGGATTTCTTCCCTAAAAAAACGGAGTGCTCGTCATGCTCTGAAATTGGTTCGATTAAGTTAGCTTGGTAGCCGTATTTGCTCCTGGGGGCACGCGACTTTATTGCCCGCCTTTTTGAAGAGCCCGGCCATCTCCCCGGCAAACTACGGTGAGGCCGGGGACTTTGTCCCGGTTTGTTTGACCGCCGCGTAAATTTCCATAGCTCCGTTTAAAGCGACGCTGTTGATGGCCATCAGTGTTTTCCCAAAGCTTTCAGCCGGATCGAGAGGGGGGAAATAAGGGGCGAGTTGAGAATCACTAAATAATGTATCTTAAGGCCTATCCTTAAGGAAAGAAGTCCGGAAGTATATATTTTAGGAATATAGAGGGAAAATTTGTATTCAGCGAGAAATAAATGATATAGCGGAAATACTTTTTGGAGGAACCTAAAATGAGAAAAAACAAATTATTGTTACTGGCGGTTTTTGGTAGTTTGTTATTCTCAAACAGTATTTTATTGGCGGCGGTTGATAATAAAATTATTATGATAGCCGTAAATGGAACGAACTTTAAGGTTTATGACGATTCCAATAATGAGAAAGGCTCTACTTTATCATATTACGACAGAACCAAGACAATCCACAGGGCAACTCTTGCCGAAGATATAACGGCAAAAGCCGGAGGTTTAAAAGTCGCATTTAAAGGGTTAACAGTCATTACTTTTTATGAGAACGGCAATATTGCTGTTGGAGTATTAGCGGAGGATTTAATAACTAATTCAGCAAGATTTAAAATGAACCGTCAGATTAAATTTACGGAATCCGGGGAAATAGAGGAAGGCACTTTAGCCACTGCCGCTAAAATTAATGGAGTTTTTTATAAAGGATTAACTAAGATAACCTTTTATAGTTCCGGCAAAGTAAAAGAGGGTTATTTAGCAAATACAACAACGATTAATGGGATAGACTACGGCGCCAAAAAAATAACATACCATGATTCCGGTCAAGTATATATGGGCCGGTTGGAGAAGAATACCATCATCAATGGTTATGAATTTAAAGGTTCCGAGATCGTGTCTTTTTATAAGTCGGGGAAATTAAATGAAGGGACTTTAGCCGAAGACATAATTATTGGGAAATATACGTTACCAAGGAATACTGAGATTAGTTTTTATGAATCGGGAAATTTAAAAAAGGGTAGGCCTTACGGGGAATTCATCGAATCGAACGGTATCAAATTTTTAATTGATTCCCGAGGCATATATTTTTATGAAAGCGGAAAGGTTCAAGCGGGTTATTTGGCTGAGGACGTTATTATTAGTAAGATATTATATAAAAAGTATGCTCCGCTTAAAATTAATGAAGACGGTAATGTATTAGAGTACGGCGGTTTTGCCATTAAATAACATCTTGCCATCCTTGAGGGAGAAGAAGTGTGAAGTTCAAACTTTTTATATCCTAAACTTCTTCTCCAATAACGGCTAACTTTTAATTCCTAGACTTCCGACTACTGCTTTCGAGATTCCTCTTGCTCAACCCTCAAATTACTATATTTGTGCCGCCGCCACTTCCGGCAAGGGTTCATAGGAAGTATAATTGGGATTGTAAACTTGATAACTTAAATCCGGGAAAATATTGTCTTTATCCTCTAATTGCGTTAAATATCCGGAATCGATCCGGTTATATTTTATTTGGTCATATAAATTGTTAAACCGGTTGATATGGGTTTTAGTCCTTTTGACAGCATAATCTACCATGGTTCCGGTTTTCATGATAAACGCCCAATCACTACTTTGGAGGAGTAAAACTTCACGGGCAGCTTGGTTTAAGGCACGCCGCAGGTTTCCCTCTGCCCGCGGGAAATATTGCGCCAATTCCACCATCCGATCGGCAACTTTATGAAGGTGCCGGTAAATCCAATCATTACTACCTTCAAGCCATACTTCATTGTACCCTTTATACCCCCAACTGGACATTGAGGGGGTTGCTACTTGGTTCCGGGGATAAACTTCTAAATAATCTCCGGGAGTAATTAATTTAACTATCTTTTGATCATAAGTTATTTTGCGGATTAAATAGTCAAGCCAAAGCGGACCTTCAAACCACCAATGCCCAAATAGTTCGGCATCATAGGGAGAAATTATAATTGGTTTTCGATCTAAAACCGATGTTAAATAGTCAATTTGCCTTTCCCGGTTGAACATAAAATTCCCCGCATGAAGCGCTGCCTTTTCCTTACCCGCCCAAATATTATATGGTTGTTTGTCCATTGTTTTGCCGGTGATCCGATAATATTTGAGGCCGGTAAAAGCCCTTATACCATTAGAAGGAAGGTGGGGGCGGATATAATCGTATTCCAAGTCAAATCCTATATCACGGTAGAATTCACGGTAGTCATAATCCCCGGGATAACCCTCGTTAGCGCTCCACACTTGTTTCGAGGACTCAAGATCCCTTCCAAAAGCCGCCACTCCTGAAGGGCAGTAGATCGGCGCAAAAACCCCATATTTAGGACGAGGGGATGCATGGAGGATACCATGGGCGTCAGTAAAAAAGTATCGTAAACCTTCACTTCTAAGAATCTCATCTACCCCGGGCTGATATCCGCATTCGGGTAACCAGATGCCTTGGGGAAAACGGTTTAATGCCTGAAAATGGTATTGGACGGATAACTTTATCTGAGCCCGGACGGCAGTGGGATTCAACATTAAGGGGAGATAGCCGTGGGTCGCCGCGCAAGTGATAATCTCAATGTTACCGGAATCTTCCAGCTGGCGAAAAGCGTTAGTCAAATCACAACGGTTCTTTTCGGCAAAAAAGTAGTGACAAAACCGAAAATGCTCCAGATACATCACGGCTAAATCATGGAATTCCGGCATCCATCTGGTACGTTCTACTTCTTTTTCGGCAAGCTCGATTAAGTTTTCAATTTTTTTTAAATATCTTTGCTGCAATAAAGAATCTTTGAACATTGAAAGCAGCGGTGGCGAAAGATTAACGGTAACTCGGTATTTGATGCCATCATCGGCCAATTTTTGGAAAACCCTCAATAGTGGAATATAGGTTTCAGTAATGGCTTCGTAAAACCAATTTTCTTCGAGAAAATCCGGAAATTCCGGATGGCGGACAAATGGTAAATGGGCATGTAAAACTACGGCTAAATACCCTTTTTCCATCAGATCAACTCCTTAATAATCGTCCACGTCAATTTCCAATTTAACTAAGCAAACTAATAAAAGTATTGACGCGGATCGATAAACATCAATGATATTTTCTTGAAGGCGTCCACGTTAATTTCCAAATTGACCCCAAGCAAATTTATATAAAATGGGATTGACGTGGATCGACAAGCAACAGCTTTTTCTAAGTGGTCTGTTTGGAGACGGTTGGGGTAATGTTGATCGTATCAACCCCATCGGCAGAATGAGCAGTCACCGGTATGACCTGGGTTCCATCAGGTAATGCAAAACGGATTGTGAATGAACCATCTGGACGGAGTTTAATCGGTTCATCCTGGATGGAAACTTGAGCATCAGGTTCGGTGGCCCCATAAACAATTAATTCAGTATTAAGAACTAACCAAAACTTTCGTTCCTTAGGTTGGAATTTGGCCGGACTTGCCAGGCTACTGACAGCGCCGGAACCGATTTCCCGTTCCAACCTTTTTATTAAAGCCTCAACTAATTCTGCGGAACTATTACCGTCCTCTCCGCCAGCCAAACGATAAAGCCGGCGAAAATCTTCTTCGATAACCATCCACTCTTCATCGATTACATCGGATACATTATCCCGGGGTGTGGTTACAATATTGGAACGAACGATAGTATAAAAACTTCCGTTGGCCTGGATAAAACCTAAATCTACGCAAAAAGTGCGATTCGGCCCTCCAACGTGGATATACCAGTTATTGGCCGGATGGTTTAGTTGGATGTCAAAATAATAGTTGCTGTTAAAACCGTCAAAACCATTCACATCGGTGGTATCATAAACCCGCAAGAATAGTGGTATATTTTCCCATGTTCCGAAGTTCGAAGCTATTTGATCTTTGGTTTCATGATTTACATTCCAATAAGTGTATAACCAATAAGGGTCGCGAACCATCAGTGCAATTCCGGTATCGTTATAATCTTGAGGGATGTGAACTTCTCCGTTTCCTGCCATTGTCACATCAATCAAGTGTTCCGGCAGAGGAGGTTGTACATAAAACGGCTCCGTTTCTACTAGGGTTTTGTTTAAATGTTGAGATATCTCCTTTTCCTGGTTGGGATTGGCAGAAAATGGCGGATCCAAAAGTAAGATATGCTCAATGAGATCATCCCGAGTAAGTTTGGAGACTCCTTTTACTCCTAACGATTTGGCGATCTCTACTAGTTTAGTTTTTGTTTTTCCCGCCAATTCCTCTCGGGTCATTCCTATCCCCCTTCCTTAAAGTACGCAATTAACTTTTATAATATAGCCGGATTAAAACAGATCTATACTACTGATTGCGACAAACATTGCCTCAAACAGGAGAAAATGGTTTATAGGTTATAAATGGAATTTTCTGTTTTTAATACTAAAATTAAAAGGGCAAAAATATCATAGTTCTCTTACAGGAGGATATTTTTCGTAATTATCATGTTTATTATTCGGATCCGGAGTAAATTTTTCAAGGCAGCGGAGGTGTTTTTCCATCAATCTTGATGTTAAAAATTGGATTGGCCAAATTAACCATTGCGATGGATGTTTTTATCATATCATATAGATAAATAATCATCATGGAGGGACTGTCAGTGCTAAATTACGCCGAATTAGACAGGCTAAGGGTTAGATTGCCTCTTAAAGCCCTTACTTTTAATATCCATAATGGTATCAACTGGTATGGAAAGTATAACCTGGAGCAATTAGCGGAATTCATTGATGGCCTTAAACCAGATTTGGCCGGAATACAAGAAGTTAGCCGTTTTTGGTCCGCCAAAACCGATTACCAGGATATGGCGAGTATTCTTGGGGAGCGACTGGGAATGTACCCTGTTTTCTCAGCCACAATTGGTCGAGGGAATAAAGCTTTCTTTGGCAACTTAGTCTTAAGCAAATACCCAATTCTCAAAATTTGGAGTGAAATACTACCCGGTAACCTTGAACCGCGAAATTATCTTGCAGTTCAGGTCCAGGTTAGGGGCGCCAGGATTAATTTCTTAACAACTCATTTAGGTTTATCGAATGCGGAACGTTTGGCCCAGGTGAGTAAGATCATCAGTTTTGGCGTCCGATTAGGCAACCCATTAATTATTACAGGGGATTTTAATGAGAAACCAAATGGATCCGGAGTTGTTTTATTAAATGGGAATTGGGTTAAACATAATCCTTCCCCTCAACAAGGGACATTAAGGTTAAGTGATCAGGAAATAGGGCCGGAAATTGACATGATCTTTACTAGTCCCGATTTTGTTTTAAAGAGTATGAAAGTTTGTGAAAATGCCCTATCCGATCACTTGCCGGTTATTGCCGAATTGGGACTGGAGCTTTCCTGGTCACAGGTAGCGGGGGAACCGATATTACTTCATTAAGCTAATAGTGAATCGGGCAGATCTTGTTGTAAATGGAGTAAAGGATTAAATAAATCCCCTATTTTTTCTATCCGCTCCGGAGCGGTGTTAATATTAAACATCCCTGGGTGAACAGCGGTTAATTCATCCCAAGTTACCGGAATCGAAACCGGGGCTCCCCGGAATGGCCGTAAACTGTAAACGGAGGCGATAGTTTTCCCTTTTAAGTTCTGTAAGTGGTCGATATACACTTTGCCGCCTCGTTGGGAAACTTTACGTTCATTGGTGGCTAATTCCGGGAAGGCATTAATAATAATCTTGCCGAGGTTTTTAACAAAAGAGTTGGCCTGTTTGAAAGAGTATCCTTTATTCAGGGGAAGATAAATATGAATCCCAGTAGCTCCGGAAATTTTGGGAAAGGCCTCCAACTTAAGTTCGTGTAATAAAATTCGGATAAATTGAGCGATTTTTACGGCGTCACTGAAAACGGCAGGTTCCATAGGGTCAAGGTCAAATATGACATAAGTTGGGCAATCAAGGTTATTTATAGTGGATAGCCAGGGATGGACTTCGATACAACCTAGGTTAATTGACCAAATAAGGGTTTCTAAGTTATTAATGAGGGCGTAATTGATAATCCGGCCTTCTGACTGAATGGGAACTGTTTTAACCCATGACGGCGGATCGGGAATATCTTTCTGGTAAAAAAAAGAGTTTGCAATTCCCTCCGGGTATCGGACTAGTGAGACAGGCCTTCCCTCAAGGTGTGGGGCAAGGTATGGCCAGATTGAAGCGTAATATCTCATAATATCGGCCTTAGTATAGCCATCATCAGGCCAAAATACTTTATCCGGATTTTTAATCGGCACTTGATGCTCATTGAGTAAAATAGTTGATTGCATTGTTTAATTATTATTCCTTATAAATACAGTCTTTCGGTTTTATGTCGGGCCGGAAGTTTTTGAAACTTGGGTGCCTAAGGCTGCCGTCGCCAGTTAATTCCAAGTATTCGACTTCACAGGCTAGGATTGGCTTGGTCCAGAAAGTGTTTTTGGGTTGGATAATATTAGTTCCGGTAAAGGGGCAATTTTTGACAGTAATCTTTTGAAGTTCTTTTATAATAATCTCCAATTCTTTCCGGGAAAAACCTGTCCCGACCATGCCAAAATAAGTTAATTTTTCTTCCAGGTAAGCTCCTAAAATAAGGGAACTCAGTAAACCACGGGAGGTTTGGTTTGTAACAAAGCCACAGATTAAAAAGGCGCCAGTCTTTTTTCTTTTAAATTTAAGCCAAGTTTTACCTCGTTTATTAGGCAGATAAATGCTGCCCTTCTTTTTGGCGATTACTCCCTCTAAACCCATTTCGGAAATAGCTTTAAAATAAGCGATTCCTTGATCGGCGATATAATCAGCCAGAATTAATTCAGGGATGGGATTGAGATTCTCCCCCAGAAGGCGGCGGCGTTTTTCGATTGGTTCATTAAAAAGCGGTTGGTAATTAAGATAGATAAGATCAAAGGCCACATAAACAACGGGAATGGTTCTAGCGGTATTTCGGATTTGAACCTCATTCAGGAGCTGACCCCGTTTTTGAAGTTCCAGAAAACTCGGTTTCCCATTACGCAGGGCAATTATTTCGCCATCTAAGATCATACCGGGTTGTTTTTGGAAACGGTGAATTTGAGCCAGTTCAGGAAAAACAGCAGTGATATCCCTGAGGTTCCTGCTTTGTAATTTGGTTTCGGAGTCAAGAAAAGCTAAGGAACGGTAACCATCCCATTTGATTTCATAGGTATATTCATGGGAGTCGAATGGTTCGGCAATTGAAGCAAGCATTGGCTGTATGGACCTAGGGAGCTGAATGTGTACCACCATCCCCTGAAGGAGTAAAAAAAGTTGGACCTCCATCAATATGTTTCCCAATTTGGTTTAATAAAAAAGCCTAAATTCAAAAGTCTAAAGTTCAAAGCCTAAATTCAATTCTTTTGACATTTGATTTTTGATATTCGACCCTTGCCTGATTTTAAATAGAATAAGCATAATCTGGGCGATAACTATAGATATATTGCATAAATTAACCTTATTTAGATAAAATAGCATCAGAACGGGAATAGAGGCTCTTGCTAATCTGATGTTAGTTTTATAAAATTAAAATCGGTTAGCACTCACTTCTAATGAGTGCTAACAAATAAAAATAAGCCGAGAGGAGGGAAATAAATGAATATAACCCCGTTAGGAGAAAGAATTGTCATTAAAGTTTTAGAAAGTGAAGAACGGACTAAGAGCGGGATTTTAATTCCGGATACCGCTAAAGAAAAACCCCAAATGGGAGAGGTTAAAGCGGTTGGTTCGGGAAAAATGTTGGAGAATGGGCAAAAAGTTGCTCTGGATGTAAAAGTTGGCGATAAGGTTTTATTTGCTAAATATGCCGGGACCGAAATCAAACTTGACGGCGAAGAATATATGGTTTTAAAAGAAAGCGATGTCCTGGCTATAGTAAACCAATAAATATCAGTTATAAAGGAAGGTGAATTCGAATGGCTGCCAAGCAAATTTTATTTGGAGAAGAAGCGCGTCATGCTTTAGAGCGTGGTGTAAATACTCTAGCTGATGCAGTTAAGGTGACTTTAGGCCCCAAAGGGCGTAATGTCGTTTTGGATAAAAAATACGGTTCTCCCACTATTACTAATGACGGAGTAACCATTGCCAAAGAAATCGAACTCGAAGATCCGTTTCAAAATATGGGAGCTCAACTCGCTAAAGAGGTTGCTACCAAAACCAATGATATTGCTGGTGACGGTACTACCACCGCTACTCTCTTAGCACAGGCCATGGTTAGGGAAGGGTTAAAAAACGTGGCCGCCGGAGCTAATCCGATGATCCTTAAAAAGGGTATCGAAAAGGCAGTTCAATTGGTGGTTGAAGAGTTGAAGAAGGTAAGCAAATCGGTAGACAGCAAAGAAGACATTACCCATGTGGCAGCGATCTCTGCCGCTGACGATGAAATCGGGGGCCTAATCGCCGAAGCCATGGAGAAAGTCGGCAAAGACGGCGTTATTACCGTTGAAGAATCTCAAACCATGGGGACCAACTTGGAAGTCGTCGAAGGAATGCAATTCGACCGGGGGTATGTCTCTCCTTACATGATCACTGATTCGGAACGAATGGAAGCTGTATTGGATGAACCTTTCATTCTACTTACCGATAAGAAGGTTTCGATGATTAAGGACCTGCTTCCGATTTTGGAAAAAGTGATGCAACGCGGTAAACCTTTGTTAATCATTTCCGAGGATGTCGAAGGCGAGGCTTTGGCTACCTTAGTGGTTAATAAATTAAGGGGCGTTTTGAATATTGTCGCGGTGAAAGCTCCTGGATTTGGCGATCGCCGTGAAGCCATGCTCAGTGATATTGCCATTGTCACCGGAGGTCAAGTGATCTCCGAGAAAGTGGGTATGACTTTAGAAAATACCACCATCGATATGCTGGGCCAAGCGCGTCAAGTGAAGATCACTAAAGATGAAACCACGATCGTAGATGGTAGAGGTAGTAATCAAGAGATTAAGAACCGAATTAACCAGATCAAAGTACAGATTGAAGATACAACCTCCGATTATGACCGGGAAAAACTACAAGAACGCCTGGCCAAACTCTCCGGTGGGGTTGCGGTTATTCAAGTCGGAGCTGCTACTGAAACTGAAATGAAAGAGAAAAAGCACCGGATTGAAGATGCGCTTTCCGCTACCAGAGCGGCAGTTGAAGAAGGGGTTGTCCCGGGTGGCGGCGTGGCGTTGCTACAGATCGCCCCGGCTTTGGATAATCTCAAAGAGGCTGGAGACATTTCCACTGGAATTAGCATTGTTAGAAAAGCTTTAGCTGAACCGTTACGGCAGATTGCCAACAATGCCGGTGTTGAAGGTTCAGTTATTGTGGAGAAAGTTACTTCAATGCCAAAGGGCAAAGGCTTCAATGCCTTAACCGGCGAATATGTAGAAATGGTTCCTGCCGGTATTGTCGACCCGGCCAAAGTTACCAGGAGCGCATTGCAAAATGCGGCCAGTATTGCAGGAATGCTCTTAACCACCGAATGTTTGGTGGCTGAGATTCCCGAGAAAGAAAAACCGATGATGCCTGGCGGCGGAATGCCCGGCGGCATGGGCGGCATGGATATGTAACAAACAAAAACCCGGTAAATCCGGGTTTTTATTTGTTTTGTTTTTTAGAGAGAAAATGAAAAGGAATCTGATAGATTTTTAAGAAAAGAGCCTCTCAAGGTGGTCGAGATGGATAAACATGATTTAGCTAGGATTTTAAATGAAATTGGCCTATTACTTGAGTTGAAAGGTGAGAATTCCTTTAAGGCACGGGCTTATTATAATGCTGCCCGTACTATCGAAAACCTTACCGCGGATCTGTCAAAACTAATCAATGAAGGGCGTATTTCTGAATTACCCGGTTTCGGCGACGCCTTAGTAAAAAAGGTTGATGAATGGAGCCGGACCGGTACCGTCGAATATTATGAGAACCTTAAAAGCACTACACCGCCAGGCTTAATTGAGTTACTACGCATTCCGGGATTAGGCGCTAAGAAAATCAATGTTATTTATCAATCACTTGGGGTTACAAGCTTGGAGATGTTGGAAGAGGCCTGTAATCATGATAAGTTGGCAGCTTTACCGGGGTTCGGCGTTAAGACTCAAGCTAAGATTAGCGCCGGAATTCAATTCATTAAAGAACACCGGGGCCAGTTCCTATTAAGCGAAGTTTGGCCGGAAGCGGTACGGCTCCGGGAAGAAATAGCAGCCCTTCCCGGGGCTTTAATGGTGGAAATTGCCGGTAGCTTACGCCGGTTTAAAGAAGTGGTTAAGGATCTGGATTTGGTGGCAGCAGCTAATGATGGCGAAAAACTAATTCAACAATTTATTAAATTGCCGATAGTAGCCCAAGTAATTTCCAACGGCCTCACTAAAGGTTCTGTTCTGCTAAAAAGCGGCATTCAGGCTGATCTAAGAGTAGTTCAACCCCGCGAGTACCCCCATGCGCTGCAGCACTTTTCGGGGAGTATAGAACATAACACCGCATTACGGCATTATGCGAAGGAAAAAGGCTATAAGGTTAACGAGTACGGTTTATTTAAAGGCGATGATCCAACCCCGATTTATTGTAAAAGTGAAACCGATATTTATCGGAAACTAGGTTTAAGATACATTCCGCCGGAGCTTCGGGAAGATTTGGGAGAGATTGAGGCTGCCGTTAAGGGAAGCTTACCGGAACTAGTTAGGCCGGAATCGATCCAAGGGGTTTTTCATGTTCATACTAGTTATAGCGATGGCCGGGAATCCCTTCGCAATATGGTTGAAGCCGCTATTCATCGGGGTTATCGCTATTTAGGCATCACCGACCATAGCCGGGTTGCGTTTTATGCCGGGGGGCTAAGCGAAGGGGCTATTATCAAACAATTTCAAGAGATTGAGGAGTTAAACCAGGAATATCCCGATTTTTTAATTTTCAAGGGGATTGAGGCAGATATCCTCCCTTCCGGTGAACTTGATTATGATCCCTCAATTTTAGCAGGGTTTGATTTTGTGATTGGTTCAGTCCATTCTCAATTCAGGATGAAAAAAGAAGAGATGACCGCCAGGATACTTAAAGCGCTAGATAATCCGTTCCTGACAATACTTGGCCATCCCACCGGAAGGATCTTGCTGGAGAGGCCGGGCTATGAGCTGGATCTTGACATGGTTATTAAAAAAGCTGCCCTAAAAGAGGTTATTATAGAGTTTAACGCCAACCCCTACCGGTTGGACCTTGATTGGCGTTGGTGCCGGAAAGCTAAGGAGTATGGGGTTAAAATCGCGATTAATCCGGATGCGCATAGTGATGGCGAACTTGACTTAGCCAGATCAGGGCTAGCCATTGCCAGAAAAGGTTGGTTGGAAAGCATTGACATTTTCAACACTCTAGAGGCGGATGCGGTAGCTGAATATTTCAAAGAACGGAAAGCAAATCGGAAATAATGATCAAATTACAATAGGCATACTTAAGTTAAATTATGTTTAGATAAAGGAAATAAAGAAGAATTGGCGAATAAACAATAACATTTATTTTGCCAAATAATCCATTTAAGCCTAATCCGATTTTTTACCAGTATCACCTTGATTAGCCCCATTGTTGGTTAGATCATGATCTCGATAGTTTTTACATTTAATAAGGAGTGGTTTGATTGCAATTAAAACTTGGTTTGCCCAAAGGAAGTTTACAAGAATCCACCTTCCGCTTGTTTAAAAAGGCCGGGTTTAATATCTCCGCAAATGAACGTTCCTATTATCCGGCGATTGACGATCCGGAATTGGAAGGGATGTTGATTCGGGCCCAGGAGATGTCCCGTTATGTGGAGGAGGGAGTCTTGGATCTTGGAATCACCGGAAATGATTGGATTTTAGATAATCATTCCGACGTAGTCGCTGTCGCCGATCTGGTTTATTCTAAACAGACCTTAACTCCTTGCCGGTGGGTGCTGGCTGTCCCTAACGATTCGCCTTTTCAAAAAGCGGCCGACTTAGCTGGGAAACGAATTGCAACCGAGCTAATCCACGTAACCGAAGATTATTTTAACCAGCACGGGGTGAAAGCGGAGATCGAGTTTTCCTGGGGGGCGACTGAAGTCAAACCGCCGGTGCTTGCCGACGCAATTGTGGAGATTACCGAAACCGGCAGCTCCCTCAAAGCGAACAAATTGCGAATCATTGACACTGTGTTGATGGTCAAAAACCAGTTGATTGCTAATAAAACAGCTTGGGAAGATCCTTGGAAGCGTGAGAAAATAGAAAACATCGCCATGTTAATCAAGGGCGCCTTGATGGCCGAGGGCAAGGTAGGGCTCAAAATGAACCTTGCCAAAAAGGATATGGATAAAATAATGGCCATTCTGGATTCCTTAAAGAACCCTACCATCTCTACTTTATCCGACCCGGAATGGATTGCCCTGGAAGTAATCAGCGATGAAAGAAAAGTACGGGATATCATTCCGCAGTTAAAACGCGCTGGGGCTCAGGGGATTGTTGAATATCCTTTAAATAAAGTCATTTACTAGCTGTTTTTTAAAGGATGCTTGCACTTGTAAGCACTGGAATTAATATGGATATGATTATCCATTATGGTAAAATGTTTAGGCTGTGACTGTGATAATTGCAGATTTAAAAATCCAAGTTGATCTATGTAAATCCTGTCTAAAACAAGGCCTTAAATAGACAGGATTAACAGGATTCACAGGATTTTTATTATAGCTTTCGCTATTAGTAGCAACCACCGTCCTGAGTTCGATTACCTGGATTATAACTATGATAATTATGATTTTAAAAATCGTGTAATCAGTGTAAATCCTGTCTAAGAGAGGTTTTAAATAGACGGGATTAACAGGATTTATAGGATTTTAAAGCAGCCGTAGTCCTATACAACGAATTGTTTAAGCTGTGACTCTGCTAATTGTTGATTTTAAAAATCCGTGTAATCAGTGTAAATCCTGTCTAAAACAAGGCCTTTAAATAGACAGGATAACAGGATTCACAGGATTTTTATTATAGCTTTCGCTATCAGTAGCAACCACCGTCCTGAATTGATCGATTGCTGGATTATAACTGTGATAATTATGATTTCAAAATCCGTGTAATCAGTGTAAATCCTGTCTAAAACAAGGCCTTAAATAGATAGGATTAACAGGATTCACAGGATTTTTATTATTGCTTTTAAAGTCAACATTCGCCCTAGCTAATACTATTAAGGAAGCGGAGCTATAATAGCCCTTTGACTATTGTAAAACCATATAATAGCGAGGTGTTCCAAATGTCTGATTTTACTACAGTAGAATACCAGGGCCGAATCAAACTTTTACAAGAAAAAATGAAGGCTAAAGAGATAGGCCTCGCGATTATCACGCGAAATCCAGATATTTATTATTATACCGGTTCAGTCCAGCCTCTCTATTTCATCTTGCCTGCCTCCGGTGAAGGATTTGTTTTAGCGCGGAAAGCAATTAAGCGAATTGAAACCCAAGTGCGCCATCTCGTATTAGAAGTTTTTAATAATACTCAAGACTTGATAGCACTGATCAGTCATCATCAGTTGGATAAAGTTAAGCAGATCGGCTTTACGCTTGACAGTATTTCTTATGCCTCAATTCAGTATTGGCAGAAACTATTTCCCGGGATTACCGTTACCGACCTTTCCTGGGATATTAGGACCCTAAGGTTGGTAAAATCCGAAGCGGAAATCAGGATCCAAGCAAAAGCCGGAGCGATAATGGAGCATCTTCCGGAGTGGATAAGGTCGGAGTTTCAACCGGGAATGTCCGAACTGGAGTTAAGCGCGGCCATTGAAAAATATATGCGTGAAAATGGACATACCGGCCTAGTCCGTTGCCACCGTGAAGGAATTGAGATGGGTTTAGGGGTTTGTTCGGCAGGGATTAATTCGTTAGCTGGAAACAAGTTTGATGGGGTCTGCGCCGGGACAGGGATTACTCCGGCTGTTTCATTTGGCGCCGGTAAGGAGCCAATCCCCAAAGGGGTACCGGTAACCCTTGACTATGCTTTTAACCTTGATGGATACCATATTGACCAGACAAGGATGTTTTGCTGGGGGGAGCCTCCAAAACAAGTAATTGAAGCGTATCGGGGAATGACCGAAATTGAGCAGTCAATCTTTGATCTATTGCAGCCGGGAACTACTTGGGAGAAAACTTATCAGAAAGCGGTGCAATTAGCTGAAGAGCTGGGATATGCCGAAGGGTTTATGGGTTTGGGCGCAGAAAAAGTCCGTTTTGTGGGGCACGGGATCGGATTGGAATTGGATGAACCGCCGTTGATCGCCCCAAAAATGGAAGAACAATTTGAGGAAAATATGGTGGTAGCCGTCGAACCAAAGGTCGCCATATCAGGAGTGGGTGTTGTGGGAATTGAGGATACGGTGGTTATCAAGCAGGACGGCTATCAGTTGCTTACGACTTGCCCGAAAGAGTTGATAATTGTTAAATAGGCATATGGTACGAGGTTTGAGGCTTGAATTTGCTAGTTTGCCTCCGCTTCTTTTGGGCTAAAGAGTATAGGGCGCAGAATCATGTCTTTCTCTTACCGACACTCGCGCTTCATGCCTCTTGCCTAACAAATACAGTCATACTTGACCCTTGTCTCCCATAGAATTCTGTAGAGAGTCTAAAATGGGAGGGGTAATAGTATTGAAAAGTTATGAAATTAAAAAGATCGGTCCAGGTTCTGTTTTCAAATTTTACTTCATATTGGGCATTGTTTTCGGGTTATTAACCAGTATTATACTGTTAATCACTGGAGCCACCTTAAAAAACATCGGGTTAGAGTTAGGGACTTTTGGGGCGAGCGGCCCCTTGCAGGCTGGAACGGCAATAATCGGGGTTATCTTGGCAAGCTTAGCTTATGGTCTTATGGCTGGAGTGCTCAGCGCCATTGGTGCTTTAATCTATAACCTGTTTGCAGCGGCTATCGGGGGAATAGTCATCAAGCTTAACGATAAAGAGTAGTAGTAAACTGGGGAAAACGACTATAGGTAGCGCCGATTAAGCAGATGACTCGGATTTCAGGCTGTTTCTTAATAGCCTGGATTTTTTTGACTAGAGTATGTTCTTGTGATCAGTAAAACAAAAAACCGGACATAATTGCAAATCTGCAAATTTCATCCGGTAATCAAATTGATGATTTAATATTTCCTGATTTCAAATCTGTTGCAAATGCTCATTAAATCAATGGTGCCCAGGACCGGACTTGAACCGGTACGGTTGCCCATACGCCCCTCAAACGTACGCGTCTGCCAGTTCCGCCACCTGGGCATGCAATCGACTATTTAATATTATAATCAGGAATAATAGTATTGTCAATCATTTTTCCATAAGATACCGAGAATTATCTTGGAAAGGCATGAAATTTTAGGCAAAAGGCAGGATTAATCCTAATAATCACGAAAAGGACAATAGTTAAAAGGAAAAATTGACGCAATCAATTGTTATTTCTGTTATTAAACATTTCCCGAATATAATGCATAATTTAATTGCAGCAAATGGAGGCGAATAAATGAAATCAATGATTTTGGCCGCCGGAGTCGGCTCAAGGCTGGAACCCCTTACTTGTAATATCCCCAAGCCAATGGTTCCGGTAGTGAACCGTCCGGCAATGGAGCATATCATTAATTTGCTAGTGAAGAATGGGATAAATCAAGTGGCTGCTAACCTTTGGTACCTCCCGGAGAAAGTCCAGAATTATTTCGGTGATGGCAGTAAATTTGGCGTGGAACTCAGGTATTCGGTTGAAAAGGAACTGATGGGCACTGCCGGCGGGGTTAAAAAGTTAGAGCCGTTTTTAAATGATACCTTTGTGATCATTTCAGGCGACGCTGTTACTGATGTGGATCTCTGGGATATGGTAGATTATCATAAAAAGGTTGGTGCGATTGCGACCATTGCCTTAAAAGAAGTGCCGGATCCCCGTCAGTTCGGAGTGGTAATCACCGAATCAGATGGAAAGATTAAAGCTTTTCAAGAGAAACCTAAAGCGGAAGAGGCTTTAAGCCGTCTTGCCAATACCGGTATTTATGTTTTTGAACCGGAGATCTTTAAGATGATTCCGGCTGAGACCGTTTTTGACTTCGGAAAAGAGCTCTTCCCCAAACTGGTGGAGAACGGAGCAGCCTTTTACGGGTATCAGATGAAAGGGTATTGGTGCGATATTGGTTCCTTGACCCAATATCGGTTGGCTCACTACGATATATTAAAAGGTATGGTTAAGATGGAGATACCCGGGATCTGGCACGCTAATGCTGTTTATGTGGGTGATCGGACCACGATCGCCCCTACTGCCAGGATTGGTTCCAAGGTGGTCATCGGCCGTAACTGTCATATTGGCGACGGGGTGGAGATTTTTGGCGAAACCGTAATTGGCGACAATTGCCTAATTGGAGAAGGGACTTCGATCTTCGGCAGTATCATTTGGCGTAACACTAGGATTGGCTCTAGTGCCCGTCTGGTAGAGTGCGTGGTAGGCAGCGAGTGTTATCTGAAAGACGGTTCGGTAATTGGGGCTGGGGTAATCCTTAGTGATGATTGCGTGGTGGAACCGGGTAGCGTGGTTGAGTATAATACTAAAGTATGGCCTGGTAAGGTAGTTGTTAAAGAGTAAGGTTTAAGAGAGGCGCGAGGCATGAGTGTGAAATTAACACTCTACCGCTTGAATTGTCCTTTCGATTGCCCTACAAGCCGAGGTAATGGAATAACTAATAATAAAATAGAGAAAAAAGGGGAAGCGACAAACTAGGATATATTTGCTGGTTTGCCGCTTTATTTTTTTGGCAATTTGGGATTATCCGGATGAAAGTTATTAGCCGGCTAGAAATAATGCAATCTTTAAAACCTGCTAATCTACAGAGACCCAGTTGGATTTTATAGAAGATATTAATATAAGTGTAAGTGGATACCGTTTGATAAAGAAAGATACAGATTTACAATAATTTAACTATATTTCTTTGATTGTTTAAAGGAGAAAAATTATTGATGACGAAGAAATAAAAACTGGAATTTGAAAGTACTTGTGAAGAAAATAAATTAATTATCCGAATTTTTAGGTGTCAAAATTTGGCCAGAAATATTTTGAATTCAGCGTTTACTCCTTTATTAGCTGAATTTTATTTATTTTTTCAGAAGTAAAAATAAAAATGCAGCTCTATGGTTTTTGGATACTTTGCCGATAAATGTATTTAGGAATAAGTACAGATAGGAGTGATGGTATGGTATGTTGAAACTGTTAAAACCGACCATATTTAGGCTTTTTTATGCAATCGACGCCTTTTGTATCATCACCTCGCTCGCTATTTCATGGTGGCATAAGCAAAAATTCGACTTAATGTTTGAAGGCTCTTTATCAAATTATTATTTGATTTTTCTGGGAATCGTACCACTTTACATTATTATCTATAGTAGTTTTGATTTATATACTTCCAAACGGGGCCAGAATTTTTCCGATGAATTGGTCAAGCTAACAGAGGCAAATGTGATTGGTTTGATATTAATACTTGGTTTACTTTTTGCTTTAAAGTTGCATTTTGTATCCAGGGAAATTATTCTTCAATTTTTTATAATCAACATTATTTTGAACAGTGGAGCCAGGTTCTTTTCCCGGGTGATCCTACAGTTGGCGCGGGCATACGGTTATAATATCAAGTATTTGGCGATTATCGGCGCTGGCCAACTAGGGTTGGATTTTATAGAGCGTTTGGAAGAGCATAGAGAATTTGGCTACTGGGTTCGGGCATTCTTCGATGACGATCCCCGGAAAATCGGTAAGCAAATTCATAAGGTGAATGTTGTCGGAAAGATCGAGGAACTTGATTATTATTTAGCCAGCATCCATATTGATGAAGTGATCATTGCTTTGCCTTTGGCTGCCTACCAGAAAATCGGTCCACTCGTTGAAACTTGTGAAAAACATGGGATTAGGGCAATGATTATTCCGGATTACTACAAATATATTCCAGCGAAACCCAAAGTGATTGAAATCGACGACTTGCCTTTGATTAATGTTCGTGATGTGCCTTTGGATGCTTTTTATAATCGATTGCTCAAGCGGGTTTTTGATATTGTAGGTTCCATATTATTAATAATAATGTTATCACCGCTAATATGTTTAATAGCTATCGGTGTAAAGCTTTCTTCTCCCGGGCCGGTTTTGTTCAAACAAAAAAGGGTAGGATTGAACCGGAAGCTGTTTGAAATGTATAAATTTCGATCAATGCGGATCAGTAACGATGAAGTTGCCTGTACCACCTGGACCACGGAGAATGACCCCCGCCGGACCGGATTAGGGCAGTTTATCCGTGCTAGTAGCCTTGATGAATTGCCACAACTTTTTAACGTGTTACGAGGCGAGATGAGCCTGATCGGACCCAGGCCGGAGCGTCCCTTTTTTGTTGACAAGTTTAAGGAAGAGGTACCGAAATATATGGTGAAACATCAGGTCAAACCGGGAATTACCGGTTGGGCCCAGGTGAATGGTTGGCGTGGCGATACCTCAATTAGAGAGCGGATTAAGTGCGATATTTATTACATAGAAAATTGGAGTTTGTTTTTGGACATTAAGATTTTATTTTTAACTGCTTTTAAGGGGTTTATCAACAAGAATGCCTACTAGTTTTATAATTTTGTCCATTCTTGATTAAAGTCTATATTGAGCGAAATTCTTACTCGAGTTCTACTATTCTTGGTTTAAATACCATTTATCAGCTATTTTATTAAAAACCTGAATCGAGTGGTAGAAGATGTATAAAATATCGATTATTGGGACTGGTTATGTGGGATTGACCACAGGGATTGGTTTGGCTAATTTCGGGTCGAATGTCCTGTGCCTTGATATTGAAAAAAATAAGATTGACCGATTAAATCAGGGCACCCTCCCCATCTATGAACCGGGTATGGAAGAATTGCTAAAAGAAAATGTCAAGTCCGGCCGTCTTAATTTTTCAACCGATATCGAGCAGGGCATTAAATGGGCGGATATCATATTTATTGCCGTAGGCACTCCGCAGGGGGAAAACGGCGAGGCCAATTTGGAAGCTATTTTTAAAGCCGCCAAAACCATCGGCGAAAATATCAATGGCTATAAAGTTATTGTAACTAAAAGTACGGTTCCGGTTGGCACTAATGAGGAGATTCGCGCTATTATCGGCAAAAATTGTCCGAATTTATACGAATTCGATATCGTTTCCAACCCGGAATTCTTGCGGGAAGGAAGGGCGGTTTATGATTTTCTACATCCGGACCGGGTGGTTATCGGTACTGACAATCCCCGCCCGATTGAGGCGATGCGTAAGATATACCGGCCGTTATACTTGAATGAGATCCCGTTTATTGTTACCGACATAAAGACGGCTGAATTGATCAAATATAGTTCCAATTGTTTTTTGGCGATGAAAGTCGCCTTCATTAATGAGATAGCCCGGGTTTGCGATACAGTGGGAGCTGATATCCAGGTGTTGGCGCACGCGGTCGGGAAAGACGGCCGAATCGGGAGTAAGTTCCTTCATCCCAGCCCCGGTTACGGTGGATCCTGTTTTCCCAAAGACACCGAGGCGCTGGCGGCATTTGGCAAGAAGGTGGGGATGCCTTTGAATATTATTGAGGCAACCATTGAAAGCAACAAGAAACATAAGCAATTCATTTTTGAAAAGGTTAAAAATCATTTTGGGGATCTCCGGGGGGTCAAAATCGGTATTTTGGGTTTGGCTTTCAAGTCTGAAACCGATGATATACGGGAATCGGCTGCGATTGTTATAATTAACGAATTACTCAAATCCGGGGCGGTTGTAAAAGCCTATGACCCTCAGGCGCTGGAGAATGCCAAATCAGTTTGGGCCGACGTTATCAGCTATTGCAAGAATGAGTATGAAGCGGTGACTGGGGTTGACGGAATGATCATTTTAACGGAGTGGAACCAGTTTCGCAATTTGAATCTGGGCAAGATCAAAGAAGTAATGAACGGTGAGGCGTTTTTTGATTTCCGTAATATATATAAACGGAGTGAAGTTGAGGCTCATGGGTTGAAATATATCGGCCTTGGACAAAGGTAACCATTTTAGAAACTAAGTAACTACTAAGGAGTCAGGAGACAGGATTCAGAATGAAAGAACCGGCGAAAACATTTGAAGACTTACTGGTATGGCAGAAGGCTCACTTGTTCGTGCTTGCGGTTTATCATCTGTCCGGGACGTTTCCAAAGCATGAGATATACGGTTTGTCGTCGCAATTTCGGCGTGCCGCCGTCTCTGTTGCAGCGAATATTGCGGAAGGATTCCGTAAACGAAGTAAAGCGGACAAAATTCGCTTTTTAAACATTGCCCAAGGTTCTGTTGAAGAATGCCGATATTACCTTATTCTTACGAAGGATCTTGGATACGGTGATTTTTCCGAGACAAAACTTCTTTTGCAAGAGGTCAGTAAATTATTGGAAGCATATTCTCGGGGTATTCTGAATACTGACTCCTGAATTCTGAATACTTGGATAATGTTTTTTTGAAAGGATGATAGATTTTTGCATGCCTTGGTTACGGGTGGGGCCGGGTTTATCGGCAGCCATTTGGTGGATCGGCTTTTAAGGGAAAAATGGCAGGTGACTGTGGTAGATAATTTTGACCCTTATTATGATCGGTCCCTTAAAGAACGGAATATTGCCAAACAGTTTAAAAGTACCGCTTATTTTCTGAAAGAAATTGATATTTGTGATTTTGAAAGGTTAAAAACTGAGCTTTACGGGGATTATGACGTCATAGTTCATCTGGCTGCCAAAGCCGGGGTCCGCCCTTCGATCCAGGACCCGGTAGCTTATCAACGGGTAAATGTTCAAGGCACCCAGAACTTACTGGAGTTTGCCAAGGAGAAAAAGATTAAACAATTCATTTTTGCTTCATCTTCCAGTGTGTATGGGATCAATCCCAATACGCCATGGCGCGAGGACGGCCAGGTCTTGTTGCCGATTAGCCCCTACGCCGCCACTAAAGTTACGGGAGAACTGCTGGGACATGTTTACAGCCATTTGTACGGTATAAGGTTTTTAGCCTTACGTTTTTTCACGGTCTACGGCCCCCGGCAACGGCCCGATCTGGCGATTAACAAATTTATCAGGCTAATCTTAGCGGGAAAACCGATTCAAGTTTTTGGGGATGGGAATACTTTCCGTGATTATACTTTTATCTCTGATATTGTTCAAGGCATCTTTAGCGCGATTCATTACACTAAAACCCAATATGAGGTAATTAATTTGGGCAACAACCAAGTAGTGACCTTAAACCGGTTGATTCAGGCCCTTGAGGATGAATTGCAAATTCCCGTTATGAAAGAATATTTGCCGGAACAACCGGGGGATGTGCCCCGTACTTATGCCGATATTTCCAAAGCCGGTAAATTATTGGATTATCATCCGTCAACCGGTTTGGTGAGCGGCATCCATCAGTTTGCGCAATGGTTTAAAAGTTTATCGGCTGGCTAAGCCAAAATTGCCTGGAGGAGGCTAGTTTTTCGGCTAGGACGAACTAACTTGCAGGAGAACAATTTTGGCATAGGCTCGCTAATGTTATGGAATTTGATATACCAAAATTTTATTACAAATTATAAAAATTCAGGAAATAACCGCAATAATATAAAGGATTTTAATGTAAATTAACGAAATAAGGAATATGAAGTACTGGTATAAAAGTTATCTTCGCCAGGTCGGGTTTTGTTCAATCAAAAACGGGTCGGATTGAACCGGAAGCCGTATAAGATGTATAAGTTTCGTTCGTTCGGGGATCGGAATGGTGGTTAGGGAAGTTGCTTTTAGTGGCGTGGAAGCCAAAAGCACTGTCGAAACAGCATTTTATATTGGAAGTATTGAAAGTGTAAAGGGTTTTGCCCTTGCCGCCAGAAATCACTGGGGAATTGAAAGTATGCACTGGAGCTTAGATGTAATCTTTGGCGATGATGAAAACAGGGTGCACAAAGGAATGGCGCCCCAAAATATGGCAGTATTAAAAAGGATTGTATTTAATGCGGTAAAAAAAGACACTCAATGGTATCCGAAACAAAGTATGAAGTCGAAACGGTTTATAGGGATGGGGAATACAGAATACCACGATTTCCTGCTTGACTTTAACCTTAAGGACCGGTAAATTTTGAGCGGATGTGCTGGGGATCTCTGGTATGGGATTCTCGGCATCTATATATTTTTTATGGACATTCATGATCTTGCCGTGATGAAACCCTAAAATGCGGTTGTACCTCAAGTAAAAAGATGGTCTAGTTATCACTAGAAAATGAAATGAGTTGTTTTTTTGTAGAGCAGAGTTGTAGCGGAGGACGTTATGCTAACAGATTCCATGTTATCCATTATTCTAATTAATTATAATGCAAAAGACTTGACTGCACAGGCGGTGGAGTCTATTTTTGTTGTGCGTCCGGACATCCCGTTTGAAATCATTGTTGTGGAGAATGGATCTGATCCGGCGCAGAAGTATTCCCATACCCACGAAAAGGTTCAAGTTTTGAGAGATGTTGAGAACAGAGGTTTCGGACATGCCTGTAATGTTGGTGCAAAGCATGCGTCTGGAGAATTTCTTTTATTTCTGAACAATGACACGATCATGCATGAGGGCACATTGGAATCAGGCGTGATATATCTTCGCAAAAATCCTAAAGCAGGAGCGTTGAGCGTACGGGTTTTGTTAGCGGATGGAACCTTGGATCACGGCTGTAAGCGTGGTTTTCCAACGCCGATGAGTTCTCTGTACTATTTTACAGGCTTGGATAAAAAATTCCCAGAGAATAAGAAATTTGGAGCCTACCGCCAAGCCTTTGTACCGGAGACTGCAATTATCAAAGTCGATGTTGTCACTGGAGCGTTTTTGATGATGCCACGACATGTCTTCGACACATTGAACGGGTTTGACGAGTCTTTTTTTATGTATGGAGAAGATATCGACCTTTGCTATCGGATTCATCAGTTGGGGTATCAGGTGGTTTATTACGGAAAAACGACTATTACACATTTAAAAGGACAGAGTGGCCTTCATAAAAGTTCTAAAAAGGTGATTTGTCATTTTTATGATTCAATGAAGCGCTTTTATCACAAGCACTACCAAAAAAAATACAACCCCTTGGTTACGGCGGCGGTGTACGGTGGCATCCAGTTAAAATACTGGCTGACGCTCGCCCGAATGAAAAAGGGGCGTGGGTATCAGTGATAACAATTTTGTTGGCAGCGTATAATGGCGAACGGTATTTGGCAGAGCAAATAGACTCCATACTGGCACAAACCGAAAAAAATTGGAGGTTGGTGATTCAGGATGATTGCTCAACTGATAGAACTGTCGCGTTGGCGCAGTGCTATGCCGATTCCTATCCCGACCATATTAGACTGGTTCGGCAAAGCACGCCGTCCGGTACGTCGAAAAATAATTTTTTTAGTATGCTCCGGTATGTTGACACGGAATATTGGATGACCTGTGATCAAGATGACATCTGGCTTCCCAATAAAGTGGAAGTGACGCTTCGGGCGATGCGTCGCTTAGAGGAGGAAGACTATGGCGTTCCGTTACTGGTTCATACCGATTTAACTGTGATTGATCAAAGCCGGAACATCCTCGCAAAATCGCTGTTTGGTTATCAAAAGTTAGACAGTAAAAGAGACTCTTTTGCGAATCTGCTGTCTCAGAATATTGTTACAGGATGCACCGCTCTGATGAATCGTGCATTATTGGAAAGAGTAGGTCCAATTCCTGCGGCCGCTTTGATGCACGATTGGTGGTTCGCCTTAATTGCGGCGGCATTTGGTAAAATAGCGTTTGTAGCGCAGCCGACGGTTTTATATCGGCAGCACGGAGGAAATTCGGTTGGTGCAAAAAGGGCGGGCTTTTTTTATTTGGCTAAAAAGGCTCTAAAAAGTGAGGAAACTAAAACGGCGCTTGAAAGCACCTATGTTCAAGCACAATGTTTTTTCAATTATTATGAAAAAGACCTGCCGGAGTCCTTGTCAGACATCTGTCGCAATTTTATTGCATTGCCCCAGCTGAATAAAATGCAAAGAATACAATGTCTGCACCAATTCGATTTTTGGAAGAGCGGTACGGCAAGAAAAATCGGGCAGTTGTTTTTTATATGATGCCAGAATTCAGGAAAAATTCAGGAAAATGTCAGTTGAAATGATTGTTTTATTCCACGCTGTGTGCTAAAATATTTTGCGGTTCTTGTTTATTTTTGTCATAATAACCAAAGATGAGACAGGAGAAGTTGCATGAAAGGTATTGTTTTAGCCGGCGGTTCCGGAACCCGCTTATATCCCCTTACCCTTGTCACCTCTAAACAGTTGCTTCCAGTTTACGATAAGCCGATGATTTATTATCCCCTGTCCACCCTGATGCTGGCTGGAATTAAGGAGATTCTAATCATCTCCACCCCTCACGACCTTCCCAACTTTAAAAATCTGCTGGGTGACGGTTCTTTATTTGGCATTAAACTGTCTTATGCCGGGCAGCCCTCACCGGATGGCCTTGCCCAAGCCTTTATCATCGGTGAGGAATTTGTGGGCGATGACACTTGTGCAATGATTCTGGGGGATAATATTTTTTATGGCAGCGGGCTGACCAAGCATCTAAAAGAGGCCGCTGCCCGCACCAACGGAGCGACTATATTCGGGTATTATGTCAACGATCCGGAGCGGTTTGGTATCGTGGAATTTGATAAAAACGGCAAGGCGATCTCCCTTGAGGAAAAGCCCAAGAACCCGAAATCAAACTACTGCATTACCGGCCTGTATTTCTATGATAAGCGGGTGTGCCAACTAGCAAAGCAGGTCAAGCCATCCGCCCGCGGCGAGTTGGAGATCACCGACCTTAACCGGATGTATCTGGAAGATGGCAGCCTGAACGTTGTGACGCTGGGACGTGGCTATGCCTGGCTGGATACCGGAACGGTGGATGCGCTTAATGAGGCCGCTGAGTTTGTCAAGGTGCTGGAAACCCGTCAGGGCGTCCAAATCGCAGCGTTGGAAGAGGTCGCTTACAAGAACGGCTGGATTGACCATAAAACACTGCTAACATCCGCCGAACACTATGGCAAGTCCTCTTATGGCGCCCATTTGCGCGCTGTGGCGGAAAATAAGCTGCGCTACTAAATCTTTTAAAGCGTTGAGGAAATAAGATGAATGTAATCAAAACAGATGTTTTGGATGTTTACATATTGGAACCTAAGGTCTTTGGCGACCACCGTGGGTGGTTTATGGAAAGCTGGTCCGCCCGTGCCATGGAGGCGGCGGGACTACAGTATGATTTTGAGCAGGATAACCACTCTTTTTCAGCCGTCAAAGGCACACTGCGGGGAATTCATTTCCAACGGGGAGATACTGCCCAAGCCAAGCTGGTGCGCTGTGTACGCGGTGCTGTTTTGGATGTTGCGGTGGATTTCCGACAAGGTTCTCCCACCTATAAGAAATGGGTGGCCGTGGAGCTTTCAGCGGAGAATAAGCGGCAGTTGCTGATCCCACGGGGTTTTGGCCACGCCTTTTTGACGTTGACCGATAACGTGGAGTTTTTGTACAAGGCGGACAACCCCTATTCGCCGTCCACCGAAGGCGGTGTGCGCTGGGATGACCCGGCTTTAGGAATCAATTGGGGGAGTTGGCTGGCAGAGCCCATCGTTTCGGAGAAGGACCGTGTTGCACCCGCGTTGGAAGAAGCGAATCTTGATTTTGTTTATGAGGTGAAGGCATGAAGATTGTTGTAACTGGAGGCGCCGGATTTATTGGTGGTAATTTTGTCCATTATATGTTGAAGCAATATCCGGATTATCATGTAATTTGCTTAGACAAGCTAACCTATGCCGGCAATATGGAAACATTAGCGCTGGTAGCGCAAAATTCTCATTTTACTTTTGTAAAAGCAGATATTGCTGATCGCGAGACTGTCTATGCCTTGTTTGAAAAAGAAAAACCAGATGTGATTGTAAACTTTGCGGCTGAGAGTCATGTCGACCGTTCGATTGAGGATCCGGGCATTTTCTTAAAAACTAATACTTTGGGTACCGGTGTATTGTTGGATGCCTGCCGCAAGTATGGTATCCAGCGGTTCCATCAGGTGTCTACCGATGAGGTGTATGGCGACCTTCCCCTCGATCGACCCGACCTGTTCTTTACCGAGGAGACGCCCCTTCATACCTCCAGTCCTTACTCGGCGTCCAAGGCAGCGGCCGATCTGTTGGTACAGGCCTACCACCGAACCTTTAAAGTACCGGTGACCATCTCCCGTTGCTCCAACAACTACGGTTCCTATCATTTCCCCGAAAAATTGATTCCACTGATGATTGTCAATGCGCTGAATGATAAGCAGCTTCCCGTTTATGGTAAGGGCGAGAACGTACGGGACTGGCTCTATGTTGAGGATCATTGCTCCGCCATTGACCTGATTATTCACAAGGGTTGCCTAGGCGAAGTCTATAACATTGGTGGTCATAACGAGCGCACTAATCTGGAGGTGGTCAAGACCATTCTGAAGGAACTGGGCAAGCCGGAAAGCTTGATTCACTATGTTACCGACCGTCCCGGCCATGATATGCGCTATGCCATTGATCCTACCAAGATTCACAATGAACTTGGATGGTTGCCGACCACAAAGTTCGATGAGGGCATTAAGAAAACAATTAAGTGGTATCTGGAGAATAAGCCGTGGTGGGAGAATATTCTTAGCGGGGAGTATCAAACTTATTACAGAAAGATGTACAATAACCGATAAATAGAGTGCCAATTGGGGAATCGCAGGTGGTTTTTGCAGGCAGTTCCCATTGGTGCGTTTGTAAGGAGCGTTTCAAACGTGAAGATTTTAGTTACCGGCTTCAATGGTCAATTGGGGTATGATGTTGTTAAGGTGTTAGAGCAGCGCAATATTCCATGTCGCGGTGTCGATATTGCCGATTTTGACATCACAGATGCTCATGCGGTGAGCAACTACTTAAACGACTATGCGCCCTCAGCGGTGATTCATTGTGCAGCATACACAGCCGTGGATAGAGCCGAAGAGGATGTCGAGCGTTGCACGGCAATCAATGTGGACGGAACCAGAAATATTGCGTTGGCCTGTAAACAACTAGGTGCGAAAATGATCTATATCAGCACAGACTATGTTTTTACGGGTGAAGGAGATACGCCCTATGAGGTGGATGATGCGACCGAACCGCAAAGCGTTTATGGGAAAACCAAGCTGGAAGGTGAACAGGTTGTACAGAAGTTGCTGGTGACTTGGTTTGTTGTAAGAATCTCTTGGGTCTTTGGCAAAAATGGCAATAATTTTATCAAGACCATGTTGCGCCTAGGCAAAGAGCGGGATGAGGTTAATGTGGTGTGTGACCAGATTGGTTCACCGACTTATACCGCAGATTTAGCACCGCTTCTATGCGATATGGTTAATACAGAAAAATACGGTACTTACCATGCCACAAACGAGGGTTTCTGTTCATGGGCAGAGTTTACGCAGGAGATTTTTAGGCTTGCGGGATATATAACGAAAGTTAAGCCTATTCCAACATCTGAGTATCCCACAAGAGCAAAACGTCCGCTAAATTCAAGATTGAGCAAAAAAAACTTGGATGAAGCGGGATTTAAGCGGCTTCCTGTTTGGCAGAGTGCACTTAAAAATTATATAGATGAAATTGAGGTTAAAAACTTAAGATGACTGCAAGCATAAAAACAAAGAATAAAATAACATTGACGCAAGGCTGTGCCATATTTATGGCAATATATGTAGTGTTATTTATTGGTCTTTATTTTATCGCAGGAGAACAATTTAGATCGAAGCTTGTCGGAGAGCAGCGAATCCCCTTGTTCTTTGGCAAACACTATTTTACTATCATGGGAGTAGTCGGGCTTATCTTACTAACATATTGCGTATGGCTTATCCATTGCAGCAAGACAGGCAAAAAGAGCATAGGACTTGGAATAATTAATGCTTTTTCTCGATATAAATTTCTTTTGAATCAGTTGGTGTTAAGAGATTTTAAAACTAAATATAAACGGTCTGTGCTGGGGGTGCTTTGGAGCTTCCTTAATCCGCTTTTAACTATGGCAGTTCAATACTTGGTGTTTTCAACATTATTCAAGTCTAATATTCCTAATTTTGCTGTGTATCTAATGGTAGGTATTGTATTTTTCAATTTTTTTACTGAGGCAGCGAATATGGCTTTAATGTCTGTCGTAGGAAACGCTTCTTTAATTACCAAGGTCTATATTCCAAAATATATTTTTCCGATTTCAAGAGTAATGTCATCGGCAATTAATCTGCTTATATCAATGGTTCCACTACTTCTTATGGCAGTCATCACACGCACTCCAATCACAACAGCATTATTGATATTGCCGTTCAGTATTATTTGCACGATTGTTTTCTGTATAGGAATGGCGTTTATTCTGTCCTCGGCTATGGTTTATTTTCGCGACATGCAATTCCTATGGAGTGTATTAAGTATGCTTTGGATGTATGCCACACCTATTTTTTATCCGGAGAGTATTTTACCTCAAGGTCTTATGTTCTTTTTCAAACTGAATCCGATGTACCACTTTATACGCTTCAGCAGGACAATTATATTATATGGGGTGTCCCCTGAGCCGCGTGCATATCTGTTATGCATAATTGCGGCTGTTGTTCCGCTTTTGATAGGCACACTTATATTTAAAAAGACACAGGATAGATTCGTTTTAAATATATAATTAGGGAGATATTTATGATAAAAGCTGAACAGGTTACAATGAGATATTTAATAACCAATGACCGCATAAAAAGCCTTAAGGAATATGCTGTAGCGATGATTAAGGGTAAGCTGGTGCAAGAGGAATTCTGGGCATTAAAGGATGTCAGCTTTGAGGTTAAAAAAGGTGAGGTTCTTGGCATTATTGGGCGAAATGGTGCGGGGAAAAGTACACTATTAAAGATTATTTCAGGCATTCTTAAGCCAACAGAGGGCTCAGTAAAGTGTGGCGGTAGCATTGTTCCTATGTTAGAATTAGGTTCGGGGTTTGACCATGATTTAACCGGACGGGAGAATATATTCCTCAATGGTGCGATTCTAGGCTATAGTAAGGAATATTTAGAGGACAAATTCATAGAAATTTTGAAGTTTTCCGAATTAGATAGGTTTATCGATATGCCTATCCGAAACTATTCATCCGGTATGCTCATGCGGTTGGCTTTTTCTATTGCGACAGTAGTAAACCCTGAGATTCTGATAGTGGATGAAATCCTTACTGTGGGAGATTCTGCGTTTCAAGAAAAGAGCAAGGCAAGGATGATGGAGCTTATGAGCGGCGGAACAACTGTGCTGTTTGTGTCTCATATGTTGGGACAGATTCGTGAGATGTGTAACAGGGTGATATGGTTGGATGAGGGAAGAATTAAGATGATTGGTGAGACGGAAGAGGTTTGTGAGCGATATTGTATTTGATAAAGCCGCAAAACTCGTTTTGCTTTCTAAGTAATGGTAAAAGAAAGGCTATTAGCTATGGAAAAAGACATCACTTTCTTTATAAAGGATAGTGCAGATCGACACCTGTATGATTCCATCATCACAGAAGCGCAAAAACGTGGGTATACCACAAAGGTAACAGATAACCCGCATGAACAAGGTGAAATAGGTTTTTATTGTCAACATGTTAATTACCCTGAGAATTCCAAATTTTCGGTGATCATGCTACATGACCTAATACAAGCATATCCTCGTTGGCCTGATATTTGGGAGGTGGAAACATGGGATAAATATGATATTGGAATGTTACCATCTAAGTTTTGGGTGGACATGTGGAAAAATGCCTCATATAAACCATGGACTATGCCCAGATTCGGCGTATATGAGGTAGGATGGCCGAAAGCGGATATTACAGTCAGAGAAGATTTTCGGGATACGGTAAATAAGCTTTCAGATGAGTTAAGTTTAGACATAACAAAGAAGACGGTGCTGTACGCCCCATCTTGGGAGAATGACAATAAACAGGACGATTTCGTGCAAGCGATGCTTCAACTTGACGTTAATATCCTGATTAAGCAGGCACATATAGAAAGAGAATGGGGTGCGGAGTGGGATGTATACTATGAAATGTACGATGCAATCCAAGCAATGAACGTGCTTCACAAAAACATTCCTAACGTGCATATCCTTGATTCAAAAACTAATATATTGCACGTAATCGCCTTGGCTGATGTGCTTGTTTCTGAAGAATCAAGCACGATGTGTGAAATGGTTTTGATGGGCAAACCCGTTGTCGCGGTTGAGGACTGGTTGATACCGGACACAATTCCGCGCCGGACGGCATGTAAAGGTCACGCTTTCACCATAAAGGCAACAAAAGCGACATTGAAAGATACAATGATTGATGTTATTCGACGATATGATTTTTATCAGCAGCAGGCTGTAGAATTTAGGGACAATAACTTTTTGCCTGTTGGGGACAACGCAAAAAAGATTATGGATATCATTGATGCTGCGGTGAACGGTAAAGACATCCCATATGACAAAGCAATATCTGTACCCCTTTCTAAGATAGATTTACGTTATTATACCGGTACTGACAATTACTCAGACGGCGATGTGGAAAAACGGATTCTTCATTATATATGCAATAATGAACCGGAAGCATACTCCGACATATTTCTGGAGGACAGCGAATGGGCAGTATTTTACCATTTGACGCAATTTAGAAAAAATTTGCTGAATTGGTATAGTTTTAAACCAGAAGCGTCGCTTTTGGAAATTGGCGCAGGCATGGGAGGGCTTACACCCCTATTTTGTGAAAAATGTGAACATGTTACCGCTGTCGAAATGTCCAAAAGAAGAGCGACAGCCATTCAAGCAAGATGCCGGAACTATGATAACCTTGATATTGTTGTAGGCGATTTTACAAAAATGCAGTTTGAAAGGAAATATGACTATATAACAGTTATCGGAGTTTTGGAGTATCAAAGTGTTTTCGGTAGCGGCGACACACCTCAGCTTGATTTTATCAATGCCCTGAAACGGTTCTTGGCACCTGGCGGAAAGCTTATTGTGGCGATTGAAAACAAATTCGGACTAAAGTATTGGACGGGTGAGGGAGATGACCATTCGGGCATTCCGTTCGGTTCGATCAATGACTTTGCCTATGGCGGAGCCGCACGGACATTTGACAAACAAGAGTTATCGGCCCTTTTGGCAGAAGCCGGATTCGGAAAGCAAAAGTTCTACTATCCGCTGCCGGATTATAAGCTTCCGCGGCTGATATTTACAGATGAATACATTAGCACTGATTCATACTCAGAGGCTAGACCGCTCTATTATTACCGTAACAGGCATGGTGAAATGCCGATTGTTGTAGATGAAAACAAAATTCGTGAACCGATAGTGCGAAACGGGGTATTCCCGTTTTTCGCCAATTCGTTTTTAGTTGAGTGCGCTATTGACGACAATAGCTTTGACGACACAGTTTTTGCTTCTATCCAAGGTGGACGCATCGAAAAATACCGAATAATTACACGATTCAATGGAAAAAATTTCTTCAAGAGCGCTGTTTCTCCGAAAGCAGTTTCCCATATTCAACAAAGCTATAACAATGTTGTTGACATTCAAAATCGTGGAATACCAGTGGTTGAGCATCAATTTGATCAGGGCATTATAAGTACGCCGGCAGTAAACTCAGAAACTGCAGAGCAAAGATTTGTGGATATGTTGAAAAAGCATGACATTATTGGTGCAAAAAAGTTATTGGACAAGCTATATGCTTATATCCTGCAATCCTCTGAGAAAGCGGAACCGAAGAATAACTTTATATTAGAAGCCGGTTTACTTTCTGAGGGCGAAGCTTTTGATTTCGGCGTTATTCTTAAATCTGCTCATTGCGACATGACTCTGTTCAATTGTTTCTGCAAAGGCGATGATTTCCTATTCTTTGACCAAGAGTGGAGATTCCCAAATCTTCCAGCGGGATATGTGATGTTTAGGGCAATACTTATTACTTATACGCACAATCAATTTCTGGAAGAACTGTGCCCTATTCAGTATTGGAAAACCATGTATAATATAGAAGCTCTTTGGCCTGTATATTTGATCCTCGAAGATAAACTGATGCGCCATGTTTTCAATACGGATTTATCAGTTATCGCATCATTATCATATATACCGCCGGAAATGATACGGGATAACATATCTCTGTTGCGAATAGGTCACGAGCAGCTTCGTCAAATGCAAGAGCAAATCAACCAAATGCAAGCACAAATTCAGAGTGCAGCCCTGTTTGTTGACTTTGGTAATGGGTTTTCAGAGGATTTGAGTATAAAAGTGTTTGCAGATATTCCGTCAGACGGGAAATTTGTATTTGAATTTGATTTGCATGACCTATTTCAAAAGGCAAATAGCAAGATTGTCGCTTTGCGTTTTGATCCCGATGAGGGTTCCTTTTTACAGTGTAATATTGAAAGCATCGAAATGAACGGTTCAATCCTGAATGCCTACCCACTGAATTCCATTAAAAACAGAGATGAATATGATACTTTCCTCACGATTGACCCTATATATATACTCCACGGAGATTTTAACGGTGATAAGGTGGTAATAACCGGGACAATTCGGTTGCTGGATAATCAAACTGTTGCGGAAGAAATATCTTCAATAAGGGAAGAGAATCAGGGGCTTGAAGCATCATTAACAAAAATCACTAACTCCTTTTTCTGGAAAATTACTAAGCCACTGCGGATAACCTTAGATAGTGCGAAACGCATCGCAAGGTATATCAAGAGTAAAACAAAAAAAGCAACTGATACATTTGGAAAAGTCATGAGATATTTGAAACACTACGGATTTAGAGCGGCAGTTAAAAAAATAGAATCCAAGGTATTTAGAAGAAAAAAGATAAAATCCTTTACCCTTGTACAAAATGATATTTTTACCGGATGTCCTGATACATTAGAGACAGGCAAGTCAGTGTCGTTTATTATCCCGACAAAGAATGGTGGGGATGAGTATGAATTACTCCTAAAAAATCTTAAAAACCAAAGGGGATTTACTGATATCGAAATTATTATAGTAGATTCCGGTAGCACTGATAACACTGTAGAAATCTCTCGAAGGTATGGTGCTAAAGTCATTCAAATACAACCTGAAGAATTTACACACTCTTATTCCAGAAACCTTGGTGCGGAAAACGCGACTAAAGAATACCTGTGTGTAATGACACAAGATGCATTGCCGTCAACGGAATATTGGCTTTATTATCTGTACCAAACTATGAATAATAATCCCGATATTGCGGCTATTTCGTGTGCAGAGTATTCCCGAGCGGATTCGGATCTGTACCACAGAGCATTTGCGTGGAATCATTATAAATATCTTGGTGCACTTAATTCGGACATCATAATGTCCATGCCTGATAGTAATGACCCTAACCTGATCAGGCAAAATGGCCAACTTTCAGATATAACCTGTTTTATTAAGCGAGATACTATGCTGAAATACAGGTATAGAGGCAGCTTCGCTGAGGATTTAGATTTAGGGATGAGACTCATTTCCGATGGACATAAGCTGGCATTACTTGGAAACGAGGCTGCAATTCATTCTCACAACAGAGGATCATTCTATTATTTGAAGCGCAGGTTTGTTGAGCTTGTAACTCTTAAAAGTATCTTTCCAGATCTGCAAATACTGGATTACCGCTATAACCAAGTCTTAAAAGAAACTATATTTCTATATTACTATGTCACCAAGTTGCTAGAGAATTGGAGGGGGAAAAATATTTTATACCCTTTTACAGTATTTCGTGAGGAGTTTTTGATACAATATCGTGGGATCAGAAAAAATTGTTTTCCTTCGGTGAAAATGCTTGACCATCTTGAGGGATTTGGGATGGTTGATGATCAGACAGAAAAATTCTTAAACAGCATTATTAAACAATTTAAGAATATTACAACACATATTGATGAGCGATACAATGGAGTAATAATAGATGCCATGGAAGGATATCTCAATGTTGTATTTAGCTTTATGGCTGAGTGTTATGAAGTCGTAGACAATGAGATAGTTGACGAATATGCGGAATGTGTATATAAAATTTGGGCTAGTGTTGCAGGGACATTCTTCGCCTATAGCTATTTATCCAATGAAGATGACAGAAATAAGCATATAGATTTTTATAATGCTATTGGGGAGGGAGTATGAAAATAGATGAAAATTTTATATGTAGTACATCAATTTTATCCTCACTATGGGTCGGGTACGGAAAAAATAACATATAATATAGCTTCAATGCTTCAAAATGCAGGGAATAGGGTAAAGGTTGTAACCTATCGTGTTGACCATAAAGGTAGTGTAACAGGAGAATTTCAAAATATCAAATATAATGAGTTTGTATATCGTAAGATACCTGTCTTAGAGTTTTTCCTTAAAGATGAACCGCCTTCCTTTACTGTAGATTTGAGCAATAGAGATGTACTAGTTTTTGCCAAAGAGGTTTTGAAAAGAGAAAAACCGGATCTCGTTCATATTTGTCACCCTATGCGTGTCGGCAGCTTTCTTGAGGCAGCGGAACAGATGGCTATTCCATGCGTGTTAACCGTTACGGACTTAATGTACATATGTCCAAAGATAGTAATGACTACATCCCGGGGGGAGATCTGTACAGACGCCAATCATGGGCAAAATTGTAATGTAAAATGTTACGATACTGGAAGCCACAATGAGAAACGAATGGCATTAGCTGAACGGTTACTTTGCCAGGCAAATTCGGTTATTGCTCCTTCAGTATTTATTCAAAATATGTTTAAGAAGCAGATACCAAGGGTTAATATCCGGATTATTAAACATGGAATGGATTACTCCGGGGTAAAGTATCAAACGAGAAAATATACGCGGAATGATATCATAAACTTTGGTTTTGTTGGGACAGTTCGCGAACATAAAGGTGTTCATTTGCTTGTGGACTCATTTATGAGAAACAAATCTGAAAATATCCGCCTGTCCGTTTATGGAGGTTATGGCGGATGTTATGGCCAAAAGTTGGCGAATCAAGCAAAGAAGGATGTTCGTATCAGTTTTTGTGGAACATTTGATAATAATAATTTGGAAACGGCATATGGAGGAATCGACGTACTTGTAATCCCATCTCTTTGTTATGAGAGTTATTCGCTCGTGAAATATGAAGCAATGATGAGAAATATACCTATCGTTGTGTCGGATTTAGGTGCACTTGGAGATGGTATTACCGGCGGTGTTAATGGGTTTATATTTTCCCCGGCAAAAAAAGATTCACTTTATGAAATTATAACCGACATCGCAAATAATCCTGAACAGTTAAATGGAATAAAAAGAAACATGATTTCTTTTGTCATACCTACAATTGAGCAGGAATCATTTCAATATCATAACCTATATAAAAAATGCATCAACAACCACGTAAGAAAGGATGTTTTGAAAGTTGCTAAGTGATGGACAATTAAGCAGCACTAAAGAACAGGAAGCAGGCAATGCCTTTGAAAGATGGACATTGTCAATGTTACCTGTTATTGCGGTTGCTACTTTTCCTGTGTTTTTTCTATATTTTCAAAACGCTGGTGAAACAAGCTTTTTAAATGGAATTGTTCCGCTTCTCATATTTATTGCCGCAGCTTCTGCGTTTTATATAGTTTTTTTGCTTCTTACTAGATATGCTCCAAAAGCAGCGATCATTACATCCCTGTTCATGTTGGTGCTTCAAAACTACGCGATCATAGAGAAAGTAGTGCAGAAAATCATACCTTCATTACGATATTGGCAGATACTTCCTATCGGTTTGTTCATTCTAGTTCATATTGCTTGGCTAGTAAAAAAAAAGCTACCTAGAGAGCTTGCAAAGACAATAACGTTTGTTATCGGCATTGTGTTTTTTGGACTAATCCTATTCAACGGAGTCGTTGCTGCTCCAACAATAATAAAAAAGATTTCATATAATAGTAAACTTGAGAGCATTGAGACAACTCAACCAATATCTAAAGTTAAAAATTTACCCAATATCTATTATCTAATTTTCGATGAATATGCTAGCTTTAAGCAGATAAAGAATTCTTATGGATTTGACAATTCCAGTACAGCCGAAAAACTAGAGAAACTAGGTTTTAATATCTCATATAACAGTTATAACGAGAGTTTGTATACGACAACTGTAATGACAAACATTCTTAATATGAATTATATTGTCGATAACGAGATGCAGGATAGTGAAAAAGGATATGTCCGACATAACAATACATTGTTTGCTTTCTTGAAAAAAAGAGGATACTCAATTATTGGAGTTGGAGATCCTGAATTTTATGGACTAGAAGATATTGCTTTTTCTAATTGGCAGGCAGAAACTGCAGCAGGCGAATCTTTTTCTGAAATACTATTTCAAAATACTGTATTTTATCCTGCAGTAAAAATTGCTGTTACAGTATATATGAACAGCATTTTAGAAAGCATACAATTTATGCTCAATGCTAACAATTTTCCCACAAGCGGACAATTTACATTGTTCCATCTTCAATGTCCGCATACTCCATTTGTTTTTGACGAAAATGGCAGGCAAATTGCCTATGAGAACTACATGAATTGGAAAGAGAAAAAGTATTACCTTGGGCAATACAAATATGTAACCCCCTTTTTGTTAGAGATTGTAGAATCTCTTATAGAGCGTGATCCAAATTCTATTATTATTCTTCAATCTGATCACGGAGCAAGACAGGGAATAGGTGGGAAGGTCGATTCGTTTGATGACATACATTGCATTCTTAATGCGGTCTACTATAAAGGTGAACCCTTTACTGATATTGAGGGTCTGTCCGGCGTAAATACCATGCGGGTATTGATAAATAGGTTGTTTAATCAAAAATATGAGATTGTTGAGGTTCCGGAGGATAATTATGTTTATTAAGAATTTGAAAACATACTGCTACTTTGGAGCTGTTTTCTTATTTATCGTATATTTATTCACGGTTAATAAATGGTTGCCGTCACTATTTGACTATAGTCCGCTTAAGACAGTAGATTATGATACATTAGAGAAAAAGGATATAGTTTACTTTTCGGTTGATTCTACAGAGTGTGGCGAAAATTTAAAGGAAACCTGCGTTATGAGTGGATGGGCTTTTTGTGAAACCAAAGGAGATAATTTAGATAAAGAACTTATCTTAATATTAAAATCTGTCAATAAAAGCTATGCTATTTATCCTACTATTACAGAAAGAGAAGATGTTAGTAATGCATATGCTGGAACTAAAACTATTGTAGGCAATAATCATGGCTACAATGTCACAGTAGCTACCGTTGGCATGAAAAGTGGTATCTATGATCTTTATATATATTGCAAAGAAAACAACGAAAATTATGGCCTGGTCAATACAGGTATTACGTTTAAAAAAGAGGGGAGATTTATGAGAACGCTTCGGTAGTCGTGACGGCATGCCGAATTCACAAGGTGAGATCAAGTATAAACTCTTTCTGTGAAACATCTTTGGTTCTCCGCGTGAATCTATCTAAATGATGCCGGGTATGCTGTTGTCATGCTCAATATCAATCGTGTGAGCCTTGCCAATGACATGCCGTTCCAGTTAGGTATTTTATGCAAAATTTCTACAATATATTAACAATCGTATTAAGCGAGGATATATTCAAAGATGCTAAAGAATGGATGATAAAAAAAGAAATATGGCTAATGCTTAAGTCAGATGAGCGTTGCTATTATGTTCAAGCTTCTGTAGACAGAAGAGAAGATGTTTTTATGGCATATAAAGCTATGAATTTAATTGGAATAAATCATGGATATGCTTGTGAATTTTTAACTCTAAAGAGAGATATATGACACACAAACGAGTACAAGGACAGACGTTGGAGTTGCCTATAAAAGCGACTGTATAATAATAGCGGTTTTAAGGCTGTCATTCCCGTTGCTAAAAAGATGGATGGGGATATTAAGCTTGAAATATTAATTGGAAATGGCGTGAATATTTATTTAGCTTCCGAAGCATATATGTGTTCGCGTAATAATAATACCAACTAAGAGATTCTTTGTACAACGAATATATTATTTGGATAATTTGAAGGAAACATCTATTTCAATATTTGCTATTGAAGGAATAAACAAAGGGCGGTTTTTTATGATGATAGCTGTCTTAGGAGAAATTATTGGGTTTGTTATGCAGATTTGCTATAACATACTCCAGAATTATAGGCTCGCAATTATTAAATAGAGACAGGGGTTTTTTAAGATGGAACCAATTAGTGAAATGATAGCCGCCCCACTGGGATGGCTAATGCGGGTCTGCTACCTACTGGCGGGAAACTACGGTCTGGCCATTATTCTCTTTACCCTTTTGACTAAAGTAATTTTGCTTCCTGTCTCTATTTGGGTTCAAAAAAACTCGATCAAAATGGTCGAGATCCAGCCGGAAATTAACTATCTCAAAGTGAAATTTTTCGGCGATCAAGACCGTATTGCGGATGGACAAGCGGCCATTTTTAAAAAATATAAATACAGCCCTTTTGCCAGCATTATTCCATTGCTGGTTCAATTGGGGTTATTGATACTGGTGGTTAAGATTGTATACAACCCGCTGGATTATATTTTACATCTAGACAGCGGTGTGATAGCCCAGCTTATTTCAAAGGTGGCATCAATCGCCGGGCTGGGTGCGGCTGCTTCAACCATTCAGTTGTCGGTGGTCGCGGCGTTGCAAAACGGCCTTGCGGTGCAAGGGATTGCGCCCGAAGCGCTGCGAAGTATTGTACAGCTCGATTTATCCTTCATGGGTTTCAATTTGGCTGAAATCCCCTCTATGACAGGCGGAATGAACCTGTGGTCGCCTGTCATTGCAGGCGTTTCGGCTTGGCTACTTTGTGAAGCGCAGAACCGTGCCAACGTTCTTCAGGCTGAGCAAAGCAAATGGAACAAGTACGGTATGATGGCGTTTTCGATAGGGTTATCCTTGTACTTGGGTTACTTTGTCCCCACCGGCGTGGGCCTTTACTGGACAGCCAGCAATTTAATGGCTATCGCTCAGCTTTATCTCCTGAACTGGTGGATTGATCCTAAAAAGCACGTGGACTATGCCGCTTTGGAGGCCAGCAAAGCAAAGCTGGCGGCATTTGAAGCGCTGGGCGAGAAGAAAAAACTATTTGCCAAGGATCCAAATTCAGGGCGTGAAAAGGCGGATTATAAACGGTTTTTTTCAATCGCCAACAAGCACTTGGTGTTTTACTCGGAGAGCAGCGGGTTTTACAAATACTATAAGGGAATGATTGAAAAGCTATTGGAAATTTCCAACGTTAGAATCCATTATATTACCAGTGATCCTGATGATAATATCTTTGAAATGGCCCGTGCCAATGAGCGAATCAAAGCATATTATATCGGGCATAAGCGTCTGATAACGCTGATGATGAAAATGGATGCAGACATTGTAGTTATGACAATGCCTGACTTGGAAAATATGCACATTAAGCGGTCCTATCTCCGTAAAGATATAGAGTACATATATGTTCCCCACGGAATGGACAGCCTAAACCTCACCATGCGTACGGGTTCTCTCAACAACTACGATACCGTATTTTGCGTAGGCCCACATCAGAAAGAGGAAATAGAAAAAACAGAGCAGGCCTATACGTTGCGGCATAAAAATCTTGTTGAGTGGGGATACGGCCTACTGGATGAAATGCGTAGGGAATATGCCGTTGCAAAACATGAACAGCACACAATGAAGCGTGTGTTAATTGCACCTTCTTGGCAGGAAGGAAATATTATGGAGAGCTGCCTGCAAGCGATTTTGCAGCAATTGAAAGGCGCTAAGCTGGATGTCATCGTCAGGCCGCATCCTCAGCAAGTCCGCCATTATCCCGAACAGATGGCTCAGTTGCAAGAACAGTATAGCGGCACCAATATCGTGATTCAAACAGATTTTGCGTCAAACGCTACGGTTTTTGAGGCGGATTTAATGATCACGGACTGGTCGGCGATTGCGTATGAATATGCGTATACCACCTTAAAGCCGGTCTTGTTTGTCAATACGCCTATGAAAATTATGAACCCGGAGTATCAGCGGATTGATACAGTGCCGATTAATGTGATGTTGCGGGATGAGATTGGCCGTACTATAGAGACTGACAGGCTAGAATATATTTTGCCGACGATTATGGACATGCTGTCACATACATCTGAGTACGAAAGCGCAATAGAGGCCTTTGTAAGCATGTATGTCTATAATCTTGGGAGAAGCGATGAAATAGCCGCAAAATATATTCTGAAAAACTTACAGAAGAAGACAAAGAAAGGAGTGAACAGGTAATATGATGAATTTTGCGCTTGGACCGGTAGAAATGTACCCACACACACTAGAGGTAGCCAGTCACCCTATCCCTTATTTTAGAACTCCTGAGTTTTCCGAAGTTATGCTGGAATCCGAACTGTTGTTAAAAGAGATGGTAGGGGCGAACGACACTACTAAAACAGTTTTTTTAACAGCATCAGGCACGGGAGCTATGGAAGCGACAGTTATTAATTGCCTTGATACTCAAGATCGTGTGTTGATTATTAACGGCGGTATTTTTGGAAAGCGATTTGTTGAGATATGTATAGCGCACCACATACCATATGATGAGATTGTTTTGCCATATGGGGAAACTTTAACGGAAGAGCACTTTTTGCCATTTGAAAATAAGGGCATTACAGCACTGCTGATCAATATTCATGAAACATCCACAGGTCAATTGTATGATTGTGATATGGTATCAAGATTCTGTAAACGTAACAATGCGTTGTTTATAGTGGATGCTATCAGCTCTTTTTTAGCGGATACATATGAAATGTCTCGATATGGAATAGATGTTACTATTTTAAGCTCTCAAAAAGGATTGGCTATTGCCCCCGGAATGTCATTTGTTATTTTAAGTGAGCGACTATACCGAGAACGAGTGTGTAGAATCAATGCAAGTGTTATGTACTTTGATTTCAAAGATCATATTGAAAACCAAAAGAGGGGACAAACTCCTTTCACACCCGCAGTTGGTGTAGCCTTGGAACTGAACGATATGTTGCGCCACTTGAGGGATGAAGGCTTAAGTGCTCGACTTAACAAGGTTAACAAGATTGTTCGGGATTTCAGAAGCCGTGTGAAGCAAATAGGATACGAATATCCGGTCTATCCACTGTCAAATGCTTGTACTCCACTCATTTTTGAAAAGACGGGTGCGGTTTTTGTGTACGAAACTTTGAAGAAGGAGTATGAGATTATCCTAACCCCTTGCGGCGGGGATTTGAAAGACCGTATGGTACGGGTTGGACACATCGGCAACCATACAATTGAGGAAAATGATATTTTGCTCAGAGCATTGGAAGAAGTCATGTGTAGGATGCAAAAGGAGACAAAATGAATGGAGTTAGTTACTTTTGCTCAGTTAAGTCAAAGGTTTACAAGCGACAAAGTCAATTTGTGCACAACTGATACGCATGAGTTGATTTTTGAGGATCGCGTACGAATGGCCTGCTTTAACTGTGGGCATTACGATCAAAATTGGAAGTGCCCTCCCAAACTTCCTAATTTAAACTATGCAAAAATGATTTCTGAGTTTGATAACGCTGCTTTTGTGTGGGTTGAATATTCACTTAATAAAGATAACTATGCCGACGTACGGACAGAATCCACGAATACCTTACATAAAACGTTATTAGCAATGGAGCAATATCTGCTTGAAAACGGGTGCCCTATTTATCTTTCTTTTATTGGCGGGTCGTGCAAGCTATGTAAAACCGGTTGTGGAAAGGATAAGTGCAACAATCCTTATCAATCCAGAAGCCCGCTTGAAGCAACAGGTGTCAATGTGGTGAAGTCTGCTGCAAAGTATGGCATTCATATTGAGTTTCCGGCACGAGAGCGTCTAATTAGACTGGGGCTAATACTTTGGTAAAGGAGAAACTATATGACATACATTTTTTTGATAGCAGGAAAAGGTTCCCGTATGCACCCGATCACGCTATCTTATCCAAAGACCCTTTATAAATTGGATCAAGATACTACGGTTTTTGAGCGCATGGTTAAGCTAATCCAAAAACATGACAAGCATGCCAAGATTGTGGCAGTAACCGGTTTCATGCATAATGTTGTGCAAAAGGCAGTGCAGGGCGTCACGTTCCTGTATAATCCATTTTATGCGGTCACCAATTCCATTGCGTCACTTTGGTTTGCCAAGGAATACCTACAGGGTGATGTAGTACTTATTAATGGCGATATTGTTATGCAGGAGGACTTGGTGAAAGAGCTGGTTTGCGTTAAGCCATCAAGACCTACGGTTCTGTTGGATAGCAGCATCAAAAAGGATGGAGATTATAATGTCCAGATCGACAATGACAAAGTTGTCGTAATGAGTAAAGGCTTGGACGAATATTGCGGGGAATATGCGGGTATTGCGCGTTTAGACAGTGCTACAACACCGATGTACTTATGTGAGCTGGAACTCATGATTCAAGATGGCCTATATGACCAGTGGTATGAAGATGTCCTCGTACAAATGATTTTTAAAGATAACTTTGAACTTTTTTTTGACGATATTGCCCAGTATAAATGGACGGAAATAGATTGTGTAAGCGATTTAGTGCTCGCCAAAAAGATACATCATGAATCATAAAGTTTGGGAGGAATATATTACTTTTATCCACATATGTCTATCCAATTAACAAACATGTATGATAATGTAGTTGTCACCAGAATATTTTCAAAGCTGTGTTCTATTGCTTGTCTCCGCATAGGTTATGCAGTATCTTCTCCGAAGGTAATATATCTTCTAAATGCAGCCCGTCCTACATAGGATCTTGTGACAAAAGTAACAGAAAAAGCCTTACCAATAGAGTATAATTGTTCTAGAGGGGGCCGAAAAACATGATGGGAAGAAAAGATGGACAATTAAGAATCATCATGATGGATATCGGAGAACTTATTCCGGAAAATCACTTATTACGAAAAATAGAAACAAATATTAAATTTGATTTTATCTATCAAAAAGCAGAATCCTATTATTCTTCAAAAGGCCGCCCTTCTATCGATCCGGTTTGTCTGATAAAAATGCATCTAGTGGGATATTTATTTGGAATTCGTTCAGAACGAAGGCTGGAAGAAGAAATCAAATTAAATCTGGCATACCGTTGGTTTTGTGGATTTGATTTAATGGATAAAATTCCAGACCATTCTACATTCAGCCAAAACCGTAAAAGGAGATTTCAAGATAGCCAGATATTCAGAGATATTTTCAATGAAATTGTTATGCAATGCATTGAAAAAGATATTGTAACAGGAGAAAATGATATTAGTGACGGATCTTTTATTCCTGCAAATGTATCGTGGGAAAGCCGGACAGAAGTAACAAAAATAATAGAGCAAAGTACAGTTAAATATCTTGATGTATTAGATGAAGAACTTTCACAACTGCCGGGGTATACTCAGCCGGTTCCAACGAAAAAAGAGAAAACCGAACTCAAAAGCAACACTGATAATGACTGTGGTTATATTCATCATGAAAGAAAAAAAGGGCTTGGATATCTAACAGAAATGACTGTAGATACGAAACATGGAATTATAACTGGTGTAGATTGTTATTCGGCGAACCGCCGGGAAAGCGATATCATTTTAGGACATATTCAAAGACAAATGAAAGAGACAGGAATACAAATAAAAAACATAGCATTGGACGCTGGTTATGATGTCGGAGCTGTGCATAGAGGATTCGAATTAATGGGAATTATGGATTATTGCAGTGTACGTGAACAACACAATAATGCGATGAAAAAAGGGTTCTCATATTGCGCGGATCCAGGCATTTTCATTTGTGAACAGGCTAAACAACTACGTTTTACAAAGATTGCATATAAGACAACCAACCAAAACTACTATCGCATTTACAGCCTCCCATCGAAAGAATGTACAAACTGCCAACATATCAAACGTTGCGGAGTAGATCAGGGAGCTATCCGAATTAACCCTAGCGGGTTTTATCCAGCATATTATGCCAATAGACAAAGATTTAAGACACCTAAATATAAAGTTATGAAACGACTCCGAAGTATTTGGAGTGAGGGGACTTTCGCCGCCCTTAAAAATCAACATAATTTAAAGCTAGCAAAGAAAAGGGGCATTCATCGGGTAAGCGAAGAATGTCTCCTTTCTGCATTGGTATTAAACCTTAAGCGGATGGTTAAGGTTTTTTATCTTTGGTTTCGAAGCTTAGCGCTTATCCCCAATTCGGCTTTGTCCTAAATAAAGGTTTTTGTCAACAGGTCCTACATATTGTGTAAACTCTGTGGCGATAGAATTTGCAAAGGCGACTCTTGAAGATGTAGAACTTAATCCAATGTTGACTAGAATGGAATTAGAAGGACATAGTTGGATTAAAGAGAAACTCTTGTAGACAGGATACAGCATTGCATGCAAGGAGGGGAATTTCCTATTCATTAAAACTAGACACGACGCAGCAGATTTGGAGTTACAGCTAAAGAAACATGGCGTTTTGGTAAAGACATATGATAGCCAGAAGTTGAAAGGGTACATTCGGATTTCTACAGGGAATATTGGCGATGAAACAGTTTTGGGAGACTTTTTATACGTTGGATAATGGCTCAATACCGAGCAGGGTAATTAGAGTTACCCAGACGGAACAAATATAATTTATAAAAATTAGGGGGAATAATAATGAAATTTTACAGTGTATTCTTTGCGATCTGCCTCATGTTCATGCTCTCTATGCCCACTTATGCCTATTTGGATCCCTCGATTGCTTCCTATACGATTCAGGCTGTTGCTGGTATCGTAATTGCAATTGGCGCTGGTATTGGAATCTATTGGCGTAAAATGAAGAGAAAAGCTATGGACAAACTTGGCATCGATGAAAATGCGAAAAAGGAAATCGAAGAGGAGGTTATTGAGTTTACCGAGGAAAAGCGAAAAGGACTATCCAGTTAACTCCAGTTTAAGCCCCACGTTATATGTGGGAGAACGGAATAAGCAGAAGCGTTACCCATGATATAAAAGTAAATCCTCTATAGCCTGACGACATTGGGATGAATCCCACGGCTGCTGCAAACCAATCCCCATGAATGGGGATTTTAAGCATCGAATTTACTCTGCTGGTTGAAGAAATAACGATTGAGGATTTCAAAGCCTTATATTTTAATTGGGTCCGGTATTCACTTTAATCGGGGAAAACCCAGTTTTTTTTAACAACCCTCTTCCTTTTATTCATAGACTATTACAGACTATCGAACAAACGAAAGGGGTTTTTCTTTTGATTGAGCCACATGGTGGGATATTAAAGGAATCATTTTTAGTAGATTCCGAATTTAAAAGATACCAAACCGAGCTTCCGACGCTAAAAAAAATTTATCTGGATGAGATTGAAGCTTCCGATTTAACATTACTGGCAAACGGAGCTTACAGCCCGTTAACGGGTTTTGTCGATAGCCGGGATTATCATTCAATCCTTGAGAAGAATAGGCTGGCTTCCGGAGAAGTCTGGACAATCCCCATTGAGTTGTGTGTCCCTTCGGGACTGGAGTATCAAACTGGGGAAGAAGTAGCGTTGGTATCAAGTGAGAACCAACTCTTAGGCGTATTGCAGGTTAAGGAGATATTTCAGCGAGACAAAGCGAAAGAAGCAGCTGCGGTCTTTGGAACTACTGATCATAATCATCCTGGAGTTGCGTATATATCTAAGAAGGGCGATTGGCTATTGGCCGGGGAGATTAAGGCCGTCAAAAGAAAGGTGAGCGGCTTTCCAGAGGATGAGTTGACTCCCAGAGAATTGCGGCAGGAATTCGCAGAGCGGGGTTTGAAAACCATTGTTGCTTTTCAGACCCGGAACCCGATTCACCGGGCCCATGAATACCTCCAAAAGGTAGCCTTGGAAATGGTTGACGGGCTGTTGGTACATCCCTTGGTGGGCTTAACCAAGCCGGGGGACATCCCGGCCGAAGTACGGATGGAATGTTATCGAGCGCTGTTAAAAGAGTATTATCCACCCAGTCGGGTGATGTTGAGCGTTTTTCCGGCAGCCATGCGTTACGCAGGTCCCAAGGAAGCGGTCTTTCATGCCTTGGTGCGAAAGAACTACGGCTGCACCCATTTTATCGTGGGCCGGGACCACGCGGGAGTGGGGAATTATTACGGGACCTACGATGCCCAAAATATTTTTGCCAATTTCAGTGAAGCAGAAATCGACATCAAGATTTTAAAGTTCGAAAACACCTTCTACTGTAAAAAATGCGGCAATATTGCTTCCGGCAAGACCTGCCCCCACCAAGACGGAGACCGGGTTTTCTTAAGCGGGACCAAAGTCCGGGAACTATTACGCCAGGGCTTTAATCTTCCGGCTGAATTTACCCGGGCGGAGGTTTCCCAGATCTTAATGGAATATTATCGACTGCCTGAAGCGAAAGTGTGAAAGGTATGAGGCGTGAGGCGTGAGGCTTGCTATTACGGGTCTAGAAATTATCGCCTAAAAGAAGCAAAGGTATACCGTTGGACTTTGGCCTTAAGCTTCACGCTTAAAACCAGCGAAGGTCAACTACCAACTCATGCCTCGTGTCTAGTTTTAAAAGAAAGGGCCTGATGATGTCGAAACCGGTTATTGTAATTATGGCCGGGGGCCGGGGCGAACGTCTTTGGCCTTTGAGCCGCAGAAAGTATCCAAAACAGCTATTAAACCTGGCTGGAGATGTTTCTTTACTTCAACAAACAGTGGAGCGAATTCGGGGGTTAACTGTTGACGATCGAATTTTCGTGGTAATAAATATCGATTATTTTGATGAAGTCAAGCATCAAATAACGACGCTACCGAAAGGGAATATCTTAATCGAGCCCGAAGGACGCAATACAGCACCTGGTGTAGGACTAGCGGCAATTTATATCCAAAGAAGGTTTCCAGAGGAAGATCTGTCGCTAGCGCTTTTACCTAGTGATGTCTTAATCAACGACGAAGCGGAAATGAATAGGGTCTTACGAGTCGGTTTGGATTACACTCAACGGACCGGTAGCGGTGTTATTTACGGGATGTGGCCTACCCGGCCTGAGATCGGTTACGGTTATATTCAGCTTGGAGAATGTTTGGGAAATACGGAGGGGGTTCCATTTCACAGAGTAGTCGCATTCAAGGAAAAACCCGACCGGACCACCGCGGAAAGGTATTTACAGAGCAAGATGTTTTTATGGAACGCCGGAATTTTTGTCTGGAAAGTCAGCGGCTTGCTCCAAGAGATCCGAACCAACTTGCCGGAACTGGCGGCTGGTTTGGAAAAGTTCCGGCCTTATCTGGGGACGGAAGCTGAATTCACCAAGTTAGCTGAGATTTACCCTACCCTGCCTACAACCTCGGTTGACTATGGTATCTTGGAAAAGACCAATAATTTAGCGGTGGTACCGACCAAATTCGGCTGGGACGACTTGGGGAGCTGGATCTCATTGGAACGGGTGCTTCCGAAGGACCAGGCCGGAAACGCGGTCCAGGGAGATTTGGTAGGGGTTGAATGTAAGAATTCAATAGTTTACAGTCTGAAAAAGACCGTGGCCGCTTTGGGTGTTTCGAATTTAATCATTGTCGAAACCGATGATGTCTTGATGGTCTGTGCCAAGGAAAAGGCGCAAGAAGTGAAGCAGCTGATTAAAAAGTTGAAGGCGAAAAAACGGGAGGAACTCTTATAAAAACACTCTTTCTCGTTTCGAAACGCCTTTTTGAATCCTGGAAGGACTTTTTTCTAGCCTGGAATGAGCTTTTTCTCCCTTTAAGGAACCTTTTTCTCCTTCCGAAGGAGAACATTTGGGTTTCCCCCGATAAATTAGACACAAAGTTTAGCACTTTTTCTTCGGTTTTCGAAGTTTTCCGGGGTCATGCTACCAATCGAAGAATGACGGCGGTTTCGATTGTAATCAATCTCAATAAACTC
>JAEZJK010000093.1 GCA_023415835.1 Bacillota bacterium | reverse complement strand
TCGCCGTTTCAAACGGTAAATGACGTAATCTTGGCACCTTTAAATCTACCTCGCCGGCTTTAGTATGTAACTTTCTTTGATAATATCCAGCTCTTGTATCTTTTCTAGCTTCGTTATGTTCATAACGACTTGCATTAGTTAACCGATCAGCTTCTTCTTCAAGCAGTTTGTTTAATGTTTCTTCAACACTGGTTCGTACCAGCTTGTCCAATTGATTCTTTATAGCGCCTTGATTAAGTTGTATAATATTGTCCATGGGAGCCTCCTTTTAGTATTTTGTTGTCTTTGCAACTTCAAATTTACCATTTTGAGGTCTCCCTGTAAAATGTGCGCAATTAATTATACGTTATCAAGGAAAATTAAAAGAGTTTCAAACTTAGCTCTTGCTACGGGGACACAGAGACTCAGAGAAGTTATTTAAAAATTATTCCTCTGCGCCTCAGTGTCTCTGTGGCTAATCAATAGGTTTTTCAATAAATTTTATTTGGTTCCGGCTTGTCCGGGGTAGGTATTCGAATTTTGTTTTTGGATTATTTTCTAACTTTTACCCATTATTTTACAGCCGATGAACTTTTTGTGACTTACAACGATTAAAGTTTCACATTTTTGTTTGCCTTAATCGAAAAATTGAGCTTAACTTTTTTGGTTAAGCTCATTATTATGCTACTTAATGCTTATTTTTACTTTATTTGAAAGAATAAAATCCCTAAAAAGCTTTATTTCGTCTTGCTCTATCTTCTTTGAATAATCGCTATAAAACAATCTAATAAAAACTGTTTTTTTGCCTTTAAGTACGATATATGTATCATTGCCATCAAATAGATAATAATTGAACCATGGAAAAACTCTCCATAACATTAAAAAGCCTTTTTTCAATACGAATGTCTTTCGAAACTCTTTTTTTTCATTAGGTTTCAAGAGAAAATGCTTTGGATTTTTTTTATCAAAATAAGATCCGTATTTTGATGCTGAATAGTCACAAATAAATTTCTTTTTATTGATATCATACATATTAGTCCCAATACTGCCTGACTCAAACCATTTTTCACCAAAATAATAAGTCTCAGCTGATTTATTTATTAGCGTTGCAATAATAATAAATGATTCATTAAGCGAGATAACGTTACGATTCAATCTTATCTCTAAAATAACTTTGGGGGAATTTATCATGGGATCTTTAAGTTTTAAAACTAGCCACATAGGTTCATCAATTTGCCATATTTGCCGAAATGCCCAATGATAAATTATTAAAAGAGCAGTAAGTAAAATACAAATAAAATAATTAAAGCTTTTTTCAAAACTCACCACCACCTATTTATCATAAAGATATTATCTCTTATTCACCCATCAACCATCTCATGTCATTGTAATAAGTTAAAGAACTTTTAATCTGATAATTATCCATTAAATAGTAGTACTTATTTTTGTTGTCCAAGTTCATAAACTCATACTTTCCAGTTAGCTCATAATTAAGGGTATCTTCGGCAATTATAGCTCTATATTCAGTACTCAATCTAATCTGCGGACCATGCCATAAACGGCTTTTAACATCATCTAACGCATGAGTTCCTTCATGAGCAAGAGTTAATAAAAGATCTTCAGAAACATCTAGAAGATAACTATCTAAACTAATTAATTCTCTTTTTAATGAACCTAAATTGGGTTGATACCTCCCCACTGCATCCTGCTTTTCATAAAGTTTTGGATCGAACTTGATTCTCCCTTTATTGAACAATTCCCATAATCTCTTAATGGTATCTGGATTGTTCTTACCCCATTCTGTTTGTTCTAAAGCTTTAATTGCATTTTTTATAACTTTATTTCCATTTACATCGGTCGCCGAAACTTTTGTATTATCATTTTTTGAAGCCATTTTATTAATAGAATAATTTAGCTCAGAAAGAAGAGAGCTTAATTCATTAGCATATCCATACACAAACCCATACGCAAACCCTTCAATAAAATCCCCGCCCCGCGCCAGCCCATTGAGCCCGCCTTTTAATCCGTTAATGAGCAATTTATTAAACGTGCTTTTGCTGGCAAAATCTCCAAAACGCTGGTCCACTCCAAAGTTAATCGCCCCGGCGACGGCCCCAAACACCGCTCCTTTCCCAAAACCTTCTCCAAATAACTCGCCAGTTATTCCCCCGGCAATAGCGCCGCTTACAGCATTGAACCCCATTGCTGAGGAATTTGCTAATGCCGCGCCCCAAGCAGTATTACTTAAAGCGCTGCCAACTCCCGCTCCAATCGCCCCGGTAATCGCTCCCATAACAAATCCTTGCATGAAATCGCCACCGCATAAGTAGGAGTCCAAACCGCCAAGAAGGGCAAATACCCACCAGAACTCACCCGTAGGATCAACCCTCATCACGGGACTATTCCCGCAATACGAATAGGGGTTAGGACCTTGGCCTGCTGGATCTTCACTTATAAACCTGCCCAAATCCGGATCGTACCACCTGGCGTTATAGTAATATAAACCAATATCCGGATCATACTCTTTTCCAGTGAATCCATGGAGTTCTTCGAAGTCGCCATCCTTAGTATACTGGCTTCCGAAGGCAAGGTAATCGGCGTTGTAAACCACTTTACCCGCCTGGTCAGTGATTACTCGAATCGACCCAACGTGATCGGTGTGATAAAAGTATTTCTTAGCCTCCGCATCTCCGATTACTCCGTCAACCCGGGCCAGGTATTTACCTAAAGCGTAAACATAGGACTTAGTCTTGCTAGCTGATATTTTCTTTTCAAAGATCGGTTCCGTCCCCTGGAAGACGTAGTGGGTAGTTTCTCCTTTGGCTTTCTTAACTACCCGCAACCCTTCGGGGTCGTAAGCATATCCGATATTTTTATTTGCCAAATCTAAAAATCTGAGCCTAACTCTTTATAGTTAAGCTCAGATTATAACGCTAGTATTTCTTTATATACTCCTCCCACGTATCCGGGTAACGCTTTTTAATATGTTCAAGTGTAAACTGATTGATTTTAGTATCCCAGTAGTTTACTCCTTGCCGTGAAAATTCAGCGACTATCTCCATTTTTATTTGATGTTCTTTTGACCCCAGATCATAAACCCAATTTCGTAATATATCTACCGGATAAAATTTTTCGTTCGGATCTTCATTAAAATAGCTTTTCCTTCTGTAAGACGGTTCATTTACTTTTGCCTTTTTTTCAACAATTAAATAATACGCATATTCGGGAACCCATTTAAAACGCAAAGCAATCATTGCCGCTGTATCTCCCGATTTTGTTTTATAGTTAATATCAGCTCCAGCCTCCACTAAAGCTTTAGTTTTCTCAATGCCGCATCCAATTGACTGCATTAATGGACTGGTTCCCGGCTCTGTAACGCTATCTGCTTCGGGTATGTTAAATCCGGTATAGACTTTGTTAGGGTCCGCGCCATAACGCAGTAACAGTTCTACATATTTGGGATCTTTCTTGGCGCTTCTGTCCACCCATGGAAATCCCGCCGCCACCAAAAGCGGGGTATCTCCACCCCATTCTGTATTATCTGTTGAAGCTATATCAGGATCGGCTCCGCATTTTAATAATGCCTCCGCCGCTTTATACCGCTCGGTTCCTACTGCCCACAATAATAAGGTAGCTCCATATTTTGGGTCCTGGTAATTTAATAGATCCGGTTCATTTTTAGCTATTCTTTCGATACCACGAGCATCTTGATTTTTTACGGCTAGAGCCAATTCCCATGCCGGAGTATCTTTATAGATACGAATATCGGTAATCTCATATCCCTCCTTGCCCGCCGCTTTAATGTTCAACTGGAGAAAGCACAATAAAACGGAAAGGAATAATAACCCTGTTTTTATTTTAATCATTGCGCTTGCCTTCTTTCCTATTCTTCTATCCCTTCCCTTACCGCTCCCATTAAGTGATTGGAAAACGGATTCCATGACTGGCTTGGTAAATAAACCACATTAGAAGTCGGTTTTGGGAAAACGGCAAACATACTGTTTAAAATATCGCCTTTCACAACATAAGCGGTCATTGTCCCAGTATACTGTTTAGCGTCTTGCCCTAATCCATAAACGCTCGGATCGATTGGCGCGGCATTAAATAATGTGGCGTCGCGATTTGTGGCTATCGCGTTATAGGCCGCTTCCGCCCCGCCTTTTGAATGGCCGACGTAAGATATATCCGCATTAGGATGATCTTCAACAAATCTAGTTGCATATTGTATTGATTCCCTTACGTCAGGCGATAATCCGAAAATCGATAGGACGTTATTAGCCCAGTCGCGAAGACTTAACGGAGCAGTTCCGGCATTGGCTATTACATATTTCGGTTTTCCATCCGCCCCTATCTTTGCATATACCGCCATTCGCAGACTACCATTTTTATAAACGTCAACTAGTTTCCAATCACCGGATAGTGTGCCTTCTTCCGTACCTATATGCTCTTTTTCCGCTTTATAAGAATGCTCCGCCATCTCCGCTTTTTCGGGAAGCGTTGGTCCGCCGTTATTTTCGGGATGATTGGCGGAAGCTGGAACTGAGTCATCAAATGAATTCGCCAACCCATACGCAAATCCATACCCGAATCCTTCAACAAAATCCCCACCCCGCGCCAATCCATTGAGTCCGCCTTTTAATCCGGCAACGACTAATCTATTATAAGTCGCTCTACTGGCATATTTTCCAAGGCGCGCATCCACACCAAAAGAAATCGCCCCGGCTATAGCCCCATGCTGTACGCCTTTTTTAAATCCCTCTCCAAACATCTCCCCGGTTATTCCACCGGCGATCGCACCGCTTACGACCTGACTTCCAAATGCCCCTAATGTAGATCCCCAGGCGCTGCTTACAAAAGTGTTAACCCCCGCTCCGATCGCTCCGGTGATCGCTCCCATTACAAACCCTTGCATAAAGTCTCCACCGCACAAGTAGGAGTCAAGTCCGCCTAAAATCGCTCCAACTAACCACCACCAGATCTTTCCGGTGGGATCAACCCTCATCACAGGATTATTGCCACAATAGGAGTACGGGTTTGGCCCTTGGCCTGCCGGGTCCTCACTTAAAAATCTCCCTGTATCGGGGTCCATCCAGCGAGCATTAAAGTAATATAAACCGATATCCGGGTCATATTCTTTTCCGCTGAATCCATGGAGTTCTTCGAAGTCGCCATCTTTGACAAACTGGCTTCCGAAAGCAAGATAATCAGCGCTATAAACCACCTTACCCGCCTGGTCAGTGATTACTCGAATCGACCCAACGTGATCGGTGTGATAAAAGTATTTCTTAGCCTCCGCATCTCCGATTACCCCGTCAACCCTCGCCAGGTATTTGCCTAA
>JAEZJK010000073.1 GCA_023415835.1 Bacillota bacterium | reverse complement strand
TCTTTAGCGAAACATTTGCTACTATTAGCGGCGCTCAAGTCGAACTATACAATACCGACGGTTCCCAAGGAGCTGCCCGGGGCGCCGGGATCGGCGCCGGTATTTATCAAAATTACCAACAAGCCTTTAACGGACTGGAACTGGTTAAAACTATCCATCCCAACCGAGCCCTTTCCGAGGCTTACCGTGACGCATACCAAAAATGGCTGACAGTTTTACTTTCACAACTCAAGAAACAAAGTAACTCTTCAGGCATGGGGCGCGAGTAAGAACAAAAACCTAGGAACTCTAGACAACAATAGTGACCCAGCAATCAGTTCTGCTTTCACGCTTTTAATCATGCCTCACGCCTTGTGCTCTTGCCTAAGCGGACTGCTGGATATATAGGATGAAGTAAATTCATTAATTTTTCCATCATGGCCGGCTCTAGGGACATGATGTATATAAGAAATTTAATTCAACTTATATAGTTACAAAATAAAAAATATGAGGAGGTTGTTAAATGGAAAAATCATTACATGCCATCTGTCGTTGGACCTTTAATCCGGGCAAAGGAGGATTTGTACCCGCGAACATTAGGCCCGAATGGAGCTCGGAAAAGCTTGACGCCGTTGGAGTCATTCAACTAATCAAGCAAAAAATCGCCCCCCGGTTACCCGGCAACGTTCAACTCGGATTCGAACTTCACTATGACACCGAAGTCAACGAAAAGACCGCTCCGGCAATCGCCGACGCTCTATCTGACGCCAACATGTACCTGGCGATGATCACCCCCGGGGCCCATAGCCATTTCGGCTATGGCGGAATTGCATCATTGGATCCTAAAGAACGTGAAGCAGCTGAAATGTTGGGTCAAAAAACGGTGGATCTCGCTTATGGTGCGCTTAAAAAAGCCTGGCATCCTGATCCGGCCAAAGCGCCCTCTTTCGTCCTCTGGAACGGTTCTTACGGGTACGACCTGGCCACTGTCGCCATCCGGAACATGTATCAAAACTTGAAAGAAAGTATCGCTAAACTATGTAAGTACGAAGCCAAGCAAGGAGAATCACTCTATATTGGCATCGAACCCAAGCCAAACGAAGGTCATCCCGCAATGTTGCTGCCTACCGTCGCCTCAGCCTTATTGTTTTTTAGAAAAATTGAGGAAGAATTTGGGGTTTCCCGGAAAAAGAAAGGCGTCAACAAAGAGTTCGGCCACTCGGAAATGGTTGGGTTAGACCATATTTACGATACTGTCGAAGAGCTTGACAATGACGCCATGATCCATATGCACCTTAACAGCCAGGGATATAACGACGGTATTATCTTGGGCGGTCCCGGCAAATTTGATATCGACCATGGAACCCGAATCAACGGTATGAACATCGCCATCGCCGGGTTAATCGCTGAGGCTGGTTTCAACCGTTGGAAAGGCCATGATATGCAAGTCCGGCCTTATGATAATATCGAACAAGGTACTGATCGGGTGATCCGTTCCGTCCTCAGCTGGGAAGCCTGTTCCCGGGCAGCTCAAGAATTGAACCGGCAAAGGCTCATGAATCTATTGAGCCAACGGGAGACCGGCAAAGCCGAGGACCTGATCCGTGAAGCCGTCGGCCTTGCCTATCGCCACTTTAAGGAAATGTATGAAGGTTAAGGATAACTAAAGTTCAAAATTTATCCTCAAATTATTAAAGAGGCGTCTTGATACGCCTCTTTTTCATAACATTAGGGCCAACTTTGCCTAATCCCGTTCCAGATACTCAAAGTAATCAAAATCAGCTGGTTTCCGGCGTCCGGAAAGATCCTGACAGCATAATCCGACAAACGCTCCGGTATATTGACCTTCTTTACAAAATTCGTCCGAAAGTGTGCTGGCATCCAGCACCGGCCCAATCTCTACCCAATCATTCCCGTCCTCGGAATAGGAAAACTGGAGCCGGTCATAATCTACATCGGCCCTAAGATAACACCTTTCCCAACCTTCAATACAAACCTCCCTATCCAATGGTTGTTCAAAGGAATTATTTTGACAAGTAAAGATCCCCAAGCATTTTCCTAACGCCTCATCGCGGGAGATATAGAGATAATAAAAGTTTTGGGTATCATAAAGACAGATTAACCCGGCCATCTGCTGAAATGTCTCCGGCTCGAACTCAACACAAGTTGCCGCAGTATAACAAAAAGCTTGTTGTCTCCGGGCAACCAGGCTTTGGATGTACTTTGAACCTAACGATTCCCGGCCTTTTAACCGTAGATAACCCTTACGTTCCGATAGAGACATCGAATCTTCTCCCAAAGGCAACCGCAGTGTCTGCCAGTTAAGATTCAATGTTGCCGTATTAAAATCATCCCGAACCGGTTCCGCTTCCCAAGGATGCTCCGGCAAATCCGGAGCGGTCACTTCCAGTTGGGGTTTATGGCCGCCGACAGCTAAACGCAACCAAAGGTCATCCGTCCAAACCATCTTCTGAATACAAGTTTCACGGCCAAGGATACACCGGCCTTTACTCGGTATCGGGCGGCCGCAAAGATGAACCATATACCTTTCACCGTTTTGCGTTTGAACAACATCCCCGTGTCCCGCCCTCTGAATCGGAAAGTTAGGGTCATCTCTGGTGGTTAAAACCGGATTTTCCGGATCCATCTCATATGGACCGGTAAGCTGTTTTGAACGGGCCATAGTAACTGCATGCCCCAAACCAGTACCGCCCTCAGCAGTTAACAGGTAATAGTAACCATGCCATTTATATAAATGGGGCCCCTCGGTCTTGCCAAGTTCGGTGCCTTTAAAAATGTTGACGATCGATCCAACCAGCTTTTTTTGTTCCGGAGAATACTCCTGAAGAATAATACCGCCAAACCGGTCCCGGCCCTTTCGGAATTCGCATAAGACATTGACTAGCCATTTCCGGCCGTCATCATCATGAAAGAGCGACGGATCAAAACCGCTGCTGTTAAGGTGGATCGGTTCCGACCATTCTCCGGCGATCTCTTTAGCTGTCACTAAATAATTATGAGTGTCCTTAAAGATTGTCCCTTTATTCTTCACCACTGTATAAATTAAATAAAATAACCCTTGATCGTAAGTGAGGCAAGGCGCCCAAATCCCCCCCGAATTCAGGACGCCTCTCATGTCCAATTGGGAAAGCCGGTTTAAAGGCCGGGCTATCGGTTTCCAATGGATTAGATCCCTGGAATGGTGAATTAAAACCCCTGGATACCATTCAAAGGTCGAAGTGGCGATATAGTAATCATCCCCTACCCGTAAAACTGACGGGTCAGGGTTGAACCCCCGTAAAATCGGATTAATAATCTGTTTCATCCGGAAATCTCCCCTACTCATTAACTTGGACGGAAGCCGCTAAGGAAAAGGAATCCAATGTATATAAATTGAAATAAATTTTTTTATGCTTTTCCATACTTAAACCGTGGATGGAAAAGAACAAAATATAGTATTTATTTCAATTTATGAACCATCGAGGAGGAGTTTATAGCAGCAACTAAGGTAGTCGCGGTGAAATATAAAAAAAGGAAAATATGTCGCAATAATCCGGGATAGTCAAGAAACTTATTGCGACATATATAGAATCATGAATTCAAAAATTATAGAGAAAGTCCCCGTTGCTGGAGACTTTCTCTAATACCCGCACTATCCAAAATACTATTTCTTGTTCATATCGGCTACAGCCTTTTTAATTCCTAGGGCTTCAGATTCTTTCTTATATCTACCCAGCCCTTGGTCGACTGTTATCTCACCAAGTAAAACCTTGCCCATAATTTCATTTTTCATATTATAAATCTCTTGGTCAATTTTCATTCTGGACTCAGGCATCGGCGCCAACGAAGCTTGCCGGTAACTCTTCATAAAATCGTCCCGGGATTTAATGATTCTCTCATCCATTGGGAACGGATCGTTCCATGGAGTCATAACTGTTTCAATGTTGTAGAAATTCTTAGTATACAAAGCGGTCGGGTTAAACAGCAACGGAAGTTTGACATGAGCCCCGTCTTTCTTAGCCCAGTGAACGTTTTCGACGCCGTGGACGAAGAGCATTTGACCTTGGCCGCCATCGTGCGAGTAGTCTAGGAAATACTTGAACACAGCCTCAGGATTTTTTGAGTTCATAGGTATAGCGAGAACTCCCGGAACTCTAGCTGCATAATAGCTTCCTTTGATAGCCGGGATTGAGGTTATTGTGGCGGTATTTCCTAAATTTTTCTGCAAATCCCTTTCCAGTTTGGTATTCCATAAACCATACCAATAGGTAAAGAACCCGGCTTTACCCGACTGGAATTTTTCGCGGCAAGTTGAAGTTTTATTAGTAAAGATTTCGGGATCAACCAATTTTTCCTGATATACTTTGCGGAATCTCTCCAAAGCCCCTTTCATCGCGGGCTGTGAAAAACCGTCGACCCATTTACCATTTACCTTTTCAAATTCCGGACTGGCGTCTTGATAAATATCCCGATAATAGTTATTAGCGAACGAAATCACATTATCCCCGGTAGGCCCAGGGGCGGTAAATCCATAAGTATCATTCTTGCCGTTCTTATCGGGATCATTAAAGGTAAACGCTTTTAACAAGGCATAGTATTCATTCCAAGTCGTCGGCGCGTTCATTCCGAGATTTTTAAGCCAATCAGTCCGGACATAGGTGACCGGACCGTCACCTTTTTCTTTCGGGTAACCATAGATTTTCCCGTTCACTCTTACCGATTCGAAATTCTTCTGATCGATCTTTTTACAAATCTCCGACTTTTTGATATAAGGTTCCAAGTCGATAAAAGCGCCTTCATTGGCATAGTTTACATAATTCACTTCGGCCACTTCCACGACATCTGGTATCTCGCCCGCGGCAAAGGCCAAGCGGAGTTTTTCATTGTATTGGTTATGTACCGGTTGAATAATTTCTAAATCAATTCCGGTAAATTTTTTATACTCCTTGACAAATTCATCTTGACCTGATTCCTTAATACTGATGGTGTCCAAAAATGCTACAATCTTTTTTGGTTTCGCCACTTCTTTTTTAGCTGCCAGGGAAACAGAGGCCAAAACAGCGACAGCTAAAATCAACGTCAAAACCTTTACCAGTTTCTTTGTCAATCAAACACACCCCTTTTTTGATTTTTATTAATTTAAGCGTTTCATTCCTCCACTGACAATCATGGTTTGGAGGCCATATAAACACCTAAATTCACAATTATAATCATCCTTTAATCGCCCCGAGATTGATCCCCTTAACAAAGTACTTCTGTAAAAACGGGTATAAGATCAATACCGGAATCATCGCCGCAATAATAGCGGCATTTTGGAGACTACGGCCGTATACCACCACGGATGAACTGCCGTAGTCGTCTTGCAATACCATATCCCTCAACTTGACCTGGAAGTTATAGAGATTACTGTCGTTAATATAGATTACGTAATGGAAGAAGTCATTCCAATATTCGACTATACAAAACAAACCGATAGTCGCCAAGGCCGGTTTGGACATCGGCAGCATAATCCGCCAAAATATTTGAAAAGGCGATGCGCCGTCGATCTCAGCCGCTTCGGTCACGCTGTCCGGGATCTCCATGAAGAAGTTACGCATCAGGATTAAATTATAATTCCTGAGGGCCATCGGTAAAATAACCGCCCATAATGTATTCATGATGCCTAAATTTTTAATATTCATATAAGCGGGTATCATTCCGGCCTGGAAAAGCATGGCGGCTAAAATCATCCAGATAAATATTCCCCGTCCCGGCAAACCTTTTTGAGCCATAACATAGGCCCCGGTAGTGGTAAAAAACATGGCGACCAAGGTTCCGACTATCGTCACATATACCGATATTAAAAACGGCCGGTACAATGAAGCGCTGTTAATGATCCTTTCATAGGCCGCTAGCGACGGTTTTTTGGGTATAAGGCTCATGCCGTAAAAAGCGGTATTATCTATTGAATCGGATAGCACCTTCAGCAGAGGGATAAGCATGAGGGCGATTATCAGCACCATAAACAGATAGTTAAAGATTACAAACATCAGCCGGGCCCGGTTGCCCTTTGAAAAATCCAATTTGTCAATCATCAATGAAACTCCCTTCTACATATGTTGAATTTAGTTTTTTAAATTCAACATATTTTCCTTGATCCATAAATTGAAATAAATACAGTACTTTGCCCTTTTCCATCCATGATTTAGGGATGGAAAAGCACCATTAAAATTGATTTCAATTTATCTATAAGATGCTTTCGCCTTTAATTCTTTTACTGAGGTTATTGGTAATTAACACTAAAATCAAACATATTACCGATTTAAAAAGGCCAACCGCTGTAGCTAGATCCACATCCGAACCTGAGGTAAAACCCAAGCGATAGGTGTAGGTGTCGATTACATCCGCCACCGGGTATACTTGGGGATTGTACATTAAAAATACCGGTTGGAAGACATTTAGGATTTTTGCCAAATTTAAAATAAGCACTACTAAAATGGTGTTTTGAATGGCGGGAAGAGTGATGTGCCATGTTTGTTTCAACTTGCCGGCCCCGTCGATAGCCGCCGCTTCGTAAAGTTGGGGGTCGACCCCGGCGAGGGCTGCCAGATAAATAATCGCTCCCCAACCGGTTCCTTTCCAGAGATTGACGAATACGAAAATTCCGCGCCACCATTTATTTGATATCATAAAATAAATCGGTTTTCCGCCGAAATGTTTGATTATTTCGTTGATGATGCCGGAATCAGGGGAGAGGAGCATGGCAAAAATGGCCGCTACTACAACCCATGACAAAAAGTGCGGTAAATAGACAACTGTTTGGGTGAACTTTTTAAAGAACCCGTTGGGTATCTCGTTTAACAATAGGGCAAAAATGATATTGGCAATCATCCCGAAGATTAAGGTATAACCGCTGATAATTACGGTGTTAACAAAAGAGGTGATAAATAATTTACTAGACAGTAAGCTTTCAAAGTTTGCCAATCCCTTAAAATATTTTGGCCCGAAAAGCCCCCATTCATAAAAGGCCATTTTAAGTCCCCATAACGGCATATACTCAAAAGCGATATAAAACAACAATGCCGGAATAAACATCACATAAAACATCTTATACTTGATCAGCCTGGGAACTAATTTTGTTTTAGTCAATTTATTATGATTGACTTTCAACTCTGTAGCCAAGTAAGTCACTCCTTCTTTTAAAATAGCCATTTATTGAGATTTAGAAGATCAAACAACTAAACCCAAATAAAATGTAGTAGCATATTGGAGCTTAACCAAATTGTTACATACCTTTAATATAACTTGTCGAATCAAATAAGAAAAGACACAGAATTTGATATCAGGGTACAATATCTGATCTTAAGTTAGAAAAATTGATTGGGAGGTTATATTAGGGGGAGCCTAAAAGCAGTAGGGTTAACTCCCTTAACCCGTTTAAAGGCCCGGCGGAACGAATGGACGCTATTATAACCGACCTGGATAGCAATATCGTTAATGGACATTCCCTCATTATTCAATAACTCACAAGCATGTTTGATCCGTTCATTTTCCAGATAAGCAAGAAAGTTCTCTCCGACTTGGTCTTTGAAAAAATGTGATAAGTATCCTTCCGAAAAGCCGAAATAAGAAGCCACCTTATGTAAGGACAAATCCGGTTGCTGATAAGCGCCGTTTATGTACTGGATGATTTTCTCTTTCAACTGTACATTACGGAATTTCCGGTTACCGATTACTTCTTGGCAAATATTCTGATAAATCGCAGTTAAATTCCGGTAGTTAGCTTCAAAAGTTTCGGAATAATCGATTTTACTTAATTCTTTGATTATCGAATCTTTTTCCCCAGCCAATTGGGAGAAAAGTTTGACAACCGTCCCTTTCAACTCAAAGATTAATTCCAAGCCCATTTCTAGAGAAATTTGCCTGTTTTCGATATTTTCCCGGTAGATGGTTTGGAGTAAACTTTCAACGTGTTTTAATTCACCGGCTTTTACATAGTTCATCAAGCGTTGTTCAAAATCAATCGGATAATAATACTCCCTCCCTTGTTTGGGCAGATTGGCATACCAAATCAGCTTGGAGTCAAGGTCAGCGGAGTTATAATCCAAGACACGCTCTGCTTCCTGAAATGACTGCCATACGTCGAGCAAGTTTTCGTAGTTATTGCCGCCGCCAAAACGGATCTTGAGTTTATATGTATCGGCTATTTCGGCTTGAATATTTTTAATAATGCTTTCCGATTTTTGGTAACATTGTTCCGTTTGACAGCCCTCAAAGGCCATCAGGATCGCGATATTGTTCTGGTCTAGATCATGAATAAAACCATGGCCTTCCAAGTGTTTGTCGATTGTTTCCACGAGGACCATTTTAGTTATATTTGATTCTTCAATAATCTCCCGGTTAAAAATATCATCCTGGCCAAATCTAAGCATTAAAACCAGAAACTTGTCCCCTTTAATTTCCAATCTAAGGTAAGCAGCGATTGCTTCAATTTGTTCGGCATTGTTAAATTCTCCCTTTAATAAGCGATCAAAGAAAGCTGTCCGTATTATCGGCATATAATTTTTGATTGTCTCCTGTAACTTTTGATTATTGTTGATCAATTGCGAGACGGAACCTTGTAGGAATTGAAGGGCATCCTCTTCCTCCGCTTTTTCGGAATCCCGATCTAAATTTTCTTTAACCAAGTCGAGAATTTTTCTCAAGGGCTTGGTATTGCGGGCGGTTAACAAATAAGCGATAATTGCTCCTATTAATAAGGAAAGGATAATAGACGCCGCAATGATTCCTTTGATGTAAAAAACCTTTTGCATCACCAATCTGGACGGGAGTATGCTTATATATTTCCAACCATTGTATGGCGATGTGGTATAAGAAACGATCATCCGCTCGCCCCAAAAATGGGAATGCTTAAAACCCTCGGCTTTTTTATTATCAATTGAAAAAATTTGGGGCGGGATTTTTTTCTCTGATAATCCGGTGATGAGCCGGTTTTTTTCATCAAGGATCAGGACCCAACCGCTTTGGGAAAAATTAGCCTGTTTTAATAACTTCTGGATTCCGCCAGTATTTAATAGAAAAACAATAGCCCCGTCCACATTTCGAAAATGCGTTGTCGGTAGGGAATGGATGTATGGTATCACCGTTATATTTCTGCTTTCCAAGACCGCTTTAGAGGTCGGCAACACCGTTCCGGAATGATAGCGGCCCAGCTCGGTCAGCCATTGTTCTTGGCTCATCTTGCCATACTTAAAAACTTTTTGAAAAAAGAAATCTGCGTCATAAGCCATAACCGGCGAGATTATGTAGTTTGGGTTTTTCATATAAATAAAAAAGTCATCAACTATATTACCGCTAAGGGTATATGGCCTTAGCTGGTCCATTAACTTGCGCATTTCATAGTAGAAATTCAGTTGCTTAGTGCCACTGTTTCTAAGGGAGAGATACAGCTGCGGCGATAATCCGATTTGGTTTTTCATAATATCGATGGCAGCCAGTTGTTGATCCATAATATCCCTACACTGGCCGAGCATTGAAAGGTTTGAAGTTTCGACGTCCGATTCCACGATCTTGATGGCTTCCCGATAAACCAATGTCCCAATGAAAACCGGTATCAATAGGATAATTAAATATGAAATCAGGAACCTGATTACCAGGGAATTATCGTTATCCCGCAAAATTGGGAAGTTAAATATTTTGACACGCATTTTGCTTTCTCCCAAATTAAAAAATGCAAAGTTTAAATAACTTATTGCTGATTATCTATATATGCCTCAATAAGCTTCTTGAATACGCGCGGATTATTGCGGCATATTTCCCTTGATTCATATGTTGAAAAAACCAATAATTTCGCCATTCACATCCGGTATTTGGGATGTGAATGTTTTACTCAAAACTTTTTTCAACATATCTATATAAGTTGAATTAAATTTCTTATATACATCATGTCCCTAAAGCCGGCCATGATGGGGGAAATTGATGAATTTAATTCAACTTATTAATGATGTAATAGGATGAAAAAAATTCCGATTTGATGTTATTTGCATTCGGCTTTAAGAATGCAAATCTTATTTAAAGAATTTATTTCATCCTATCTAGTAATAAAATTCAAGCTATTTTTAATTATTCCTGTTAGAATCGTTTTGAATCCGATGGCCCATAAATAATACCAAGCCGCATTCGTTAACATAGCAAAAGGCCTGCCGTTAAAGTAACGCAGCTTGATTAGGCTTAGCGCCACTTTGAATGCGACTTGGTATCGGAGTTTTAAATTAATCTTCAGGAATATCTTTACACAGTACTGCGTTTAACTGATTAAAATCATTTTTTACCGTATGCTCATTTATAACACTCATAGGTATTAAGGATGCCTTCGGCCACTTCCCTTTTGCTAATCCGCCTGTCCATCGCCTGTTTTTCGATATACCTGTGAGCCTGCGGTTCAGTAAGGTTCAAATGTTGGATCAGTACACACTTCGCCCTGTCTACCAGGCGGATGTCTTCAATCTTCTTTTGCAATTGGACATTCTCCTGCTGAAGGAGGAGAAGCCTCCTCCTAGCAGCGGCCATCAATTTCAAAGCCTGAAAGAACATGGAACGGCTAAGAGGTTTTGGCAACACAAACACCCCGTAATTCTCTACTTTAGCGGAGACATCGTCGGCTATTTCCGATTTAACAATCAAGATCACTCCCGCCATTGATATATCCGTCGCCATCAAGGATAACTCTTCCCCCGATTCATCGCATAGTGGCGCATTGATGATAACTAGTTCAAAATCTTTCTGATTTAGCAGCCTGCGGGCTCCGCCGCCGCTATTAATGGTGGTGATTTCTGAAAAATCATGTGTGCTTAAAAGCTCTGATAAAAAATCTTTCCCTTTATCAGTGCTTGAAACAACCAGCACACTGTCCATGACACCACCGCCTTTCCTCCAATTGAACTACCGCCAATAATCCTATCAACTCTATATTGATATGCTCCTGCCAGGCTTTGAGCCTGCTAAACCTTTAAGAAATACATTTCTTTTTCAAATTGCTCTTTATTCTCTGCTTGTGTATAGCTGTCCCATTCTACTAACTTGCTATTTAGAAACTTATCAATTGTCTTAAGCGGTAAGACCCGTTGGACAAAAGCGCTCTTCCTGGCAAGCTCAATCGCCACGCCAAGGTTTTCCGGAATTTGCGCAAGATCCTTGGTCCTATTCGCATCAGCTTCATAAAGGTTAACATCAAAGGCTGGCGCAAGCGGCAGCTTCTTATTTATTCCCTCCAGGCCGGCCTCAATCACCAGGGCAAATGCCAGATAAGGATTACAGGAAGGGTCGGGTGAACGCAGCTCCATACGGCAGTAGTCATCTTGGGCTGCCGGGATTCGAACCAGCTGGGAACGGTTTTGATGGGACCAGGTAATGTATTTTGGCGCTTCAAATCTTCCAAAGCGGGCATAAGAATTGGTCAAGGGATTCAAAAATACTGTCATTTCAGGAATTTTAGCCATTACCCCTGCGATAAACCCTGCAGGTACTTCCCCATGTTGATTACTGCGGTTATTAAAAACATTAAGGCCATTCTTAAATAATGAAAGATTAATATGCAGTCCGCTGCCGCTTTTGTCAACAAGGGGTTTAGGCATAAATGAAGCATGAAGGCCATTGCGGGCAGCAACCGTTTTGACGACGGATTTGAAAGTGACCATATTATCGGCGGCAGTCAAGGCATCGCTATATTTAAAATCAACTTCATTTTGGCCAGGTCCTTGCTCATGGTGTGAGCTTTCCGGCCTAATCCCCATCTCTTCTAAGATCAAACAAATTTCCCGGCGTACGTTTTCCGCCTTGTCCAGCGGAGCAATGTCACAATACCCTGCTAAATCATGAGGTATAACAGTAGGTAAGCCCTTATCATCCATTTGGAAAAGATAAAACTCGCATTCCGAGCCTATCATGGAATTATATCCTGAGCTTTCAGTTTCCCGGATAACCTTTTTGAGAATGTGCCGGCCATCCCCTTCAAAGGGAGTACCATCCGGACGCCTGATGTCACAGAAGAAGCGCACCACCCGCCCATGGCTTGGCCTCCAAGGAAGAACCGAAAGCGTCACCGGATCTGGCACCAGAAATAAATCTGATTCTTCAATATTCATAAAGCCACTGATTGCCGAAGCATCAAAAGTAATACCATATTCGAAAGCCCTTGGTAATTCATCAGGCATAATCGAGACATTTTTCGGGGTTCCAAAAATATCACAAAAGGCCAGACGGATAAATTTCACATCATTTTCCTTAATAAATTCCAGCACCTCAGTCATGGTATAATTCATAAAATTTCACCTCTTCAATTACTAATTGGGGAACCTTTATGTCCCCGGAAAAAGTTAAGTTTTGCAAATGTATAACTGGCCGCTGAGGCCTACTGGTATCCGGGTGTTGATATGGATTTAGGGCGCTAGGGGCCGGAACCAAAATGTTTGATCATATAGATATTCTACATCTTCCCAAAAAACCATGCAAAACACCTCCAGATTGATCCACTTGCAATTATTTCAATGTATATCACAGCTTTTGTTTTTTGTATACACTATTATGGTATAACTTACTTTTTTTGAATTAGCGATATTGACAACGTCTATTGGGCAGATATATAATTTCCCTAAGTAAACAGCAAAGACGCTGTGGGAATAATTCCTATTGCGTTTTTGCTGTTTTTTATTTTAAAGAAAGCGAGGAAAACAGAATGAGTAATATCACCGATATTTTTGGCAGTATGGTCTTTAATGACCAAGTCATGAAAGAACGTCTCCCAAAAGACACTTACAAAACATTTAAAAAGTGTATCGAAAATGATCATCCGCTTGATCGCAGTATTGCTGACGTTGTCGCCAATGCTATGAAAGACTGGGCAATTGAAAAAGGCGCCACCCATTTTACCCATTGGTTCCAACCGATGACCGGTATTACCGCCGAAAAGCATGATAGTTTTATCTCTCCGACTCCTGAAGGGACCGTTATTATGGAATTCTCGGGGAAGGAACTCATTAAAGGGGAACCGGATGCTTCCAGTTTTCCCTCGGGGGGCTTAAGGGCTACCTTTGAAGCCAGGGGCTATACCAACTGGGATCCCACTTCTTATGCTTTTATTAAAGACAGTACCCTTTGTATTCCAACTGCATTCTGTTCGTATAGTGGGGAAGTATTGGATAAAAAAACACCCCTGCTCCGTTCGATGCAAGCCATAAACCGTCAAGCCGTACGTATCCTTAAACTCTTTGGCCATCCCGGGAACACCCGCGTCAATACGACTGTTGGGCCAGAACAGGAATATTTTTTAATTAATAAAGATTTAGCTGACAAGCGTAAAGACCTGATGTACTGCGGCCGGACTCTTTTCGGCGCCAAACCGCCTAAGGGGCAGGAGATGGAGGATCATTACTTCGGCGCCATTAAACCTCGCGTATCTTCCTATATGAAGGAACTTGATACGGAGCTATGGAAGCTGGGCATTTCAGCCAAGACCAAACATAACGAAGTTGCCCCTTCCCAGCATGAGTTGGCCCCGATTTTCTCAACAACCAATATTGCAACTGATCATAATCAGATAACTATGGAAATGATGAAAAAGGTTGCCGGTAATTACGGTTTGACTTGCCTGCTGCATGAGAAACCTTTTGCCGGAATCAACGGCAGCGGCAAACATAACAACTGGTCGATCTCCACCAATACCGGTATCAATTTGCTCGAACCGGGAGATTCGCCAAAAGAAAACGCCCAGTTCCTGTTATTCCTGGCCGCCGTAATCAAAGCAGTGGATGAATACCAAGATTTACTCCGGGTATCTGTGGCCAGCGCCGGCAATGACCACCGTTTAGGCGCCAATGAAGCCCCCCCGGCCATTGTCTCTATTTTCCTCGGTGAGGAACTGACTAATATTATAGAAGCGATTGAAAACGGTAACGATTATAATCATAAAGTCAAGATCGACATGGAAATTGGAGTGGATGTCCTGCCCCGTTTTCCCAAAGACACTACTGACCGGAACCGCACCTCGCCTTTTGCCTTCACCGGCAACAAGTTTGAGTTCAGAATGTTAGGATCAGCCTTTTCGATCTCCGGTCCAAATATCGTCTTAAATACGATTGTCGCTGAGGCGTTATCCCAATTTGCCGACGTTTTAGAGACATCCGGCGATTTTACCAAGAGTTTAAATGAATTGGTTAAAGAAACGATAACCAAGCATAAACGGATTATCTTCAACGGTAACAACTATTCTGAAGAATGGGTTAAGGAAGCGGAAAGCCGCGGTTTATTTAACCTTAAATCCACCGTTGAGGCTCTGCCCTATTTTATCAGCGACAAAAACATTAAACTTTTCACCAAACATAAAATTTTTACCGAAACCGAAATCCATTCCAGGTATGAGATTCTAATGGAGAATTACTGTAAGACCATTAATATCGAAGCCCTTACCATGCTGGAGATGGTCAAGAAGGAGATCATCCCGGCCGTTTGCTCCTATATCAAGGACCTGAGCGAGACAGCAATCTCCAAAAAGTCCTTGGCGGCGAATCTAAACTGTGAGTTGGAGAAGAGTATAGTATCGAAATTGTCGATTCTATCCGAATCCCTTTACAAACAAGCCAAAAAGCTGGAGGAAGATCTCTTGGGTGTAAAGAACCAAGGTGCGCTCTTAGCAGAGGGCAAGTATTGCCGAGATGTTATTTTCCTGGCAATGCAAGAACTACGTGAGATAACCGATGAAATTGAAACGTTGGTGGGAGAAGGATATTGGCCCTACCCCACCTACGGACAACTGCTCTTCAGCGTCTAAGATTTCAATGAACATCTTTTATTACCTGCCGTTTTACCTAACTCCTTGATATTCATATGTTTTATTATCCTCTCTTATTTAAGTTTTTTTCATAAAGAGGCCTGTATGTGTTAATTCACATACACGCCTACTTTTTTAAAAGGACGTGGAGAAAATTAGATGATTAATACCGGAGATACCAGCTTTATCCTTATTTCTACTGCGCTTGTTTTTTTGATGACTCCCGGCTTAGCCCTCTTTTATGGCGGGATGGTCCGGAAAAAGAATGTTCTAAGCACTACCATGCATAGCTTTATCATCATGGCCTTAGCTTCTGTTATATGGGTGTTAATCGGTTATACGTTGGCTTTTGGCCAAGATCACGGCGGCTTCATTGGAGGTTTGGATTGGTTCGGCCTTTCCGGAGTCGGGGCGGAGCCCAATGCGGATTATGCCTCAACCATTCCCGCTTTATTGTTTATGTCTTTTCAGATGATGTTTGCCATCATTACTCCAGCTTTAATCAGTGGTTCAATTGCTGAACGGATGAGATTTCCTGCCTTCTTAGGCTTTATAACCTTGTGGTTGCTAGTTGTGTATACTCCTTTGGCTCATATGGTTTGGGGGGTCGGAGGATTTTTAAGGAGTTTGGGAGCTCTTGATTTTGCAGGGGGAACGGTTGTCCATATTAGTTCCGGTTTCACAGGCTTAGCCGCAGCGCTTATTCTGGGTAAAAGAAAAGGCCTCGGTGAAGAACCGATGCTGCCCCATAATCTGCCGATGACAGTCTTAGGGGCAGGATTGCTTTGGTTCGGCTGGTTTGGTTTCAATGCCGGAAGCGCCCTGGGCGCTAACGGACTGGCCGTTTCTGCCCTGGTTACCACAAATACTTCCGCAGCCGCAGCCACATTGTCCTGGATGGCTGTAGAATGGGTTCATCGCGGTAAACCAACTGTTCTTGGAGCAGCAAGCGGGGCGATTGCAGGATTAGTATCCATCACTCCGGGAGCAGGTTTTGTTACCCCGATGTCTTCTTTGCTCATTGGTTTAGGCGGAGGAGCCCTTTGTTATTTCGCTGTGAACGTATTAAAAGCCAAGCATGGCTATGATGATTCCTTAGACGCCTTTGGCTGTCATGGCATAGGCGGTACGTGGGGAGCACTGGCCACCGGATTGTTTGCCTCCAAGGCAGTTAACCCCGCCGGAGCAGACGGGTTATTCTATGGGAATCCTGCTCTACTGGGTATTCAGGCTATCAGCATCGTAATAACTATCGTTCTAGCCGTTGTAGCCACTTTTGTAATTTTGAAAGTTGTTAAAGCTTTTACCGAATTACGGGCGACACCTGAAGAAGAGGAAAACGGCTTGGATTTGGCAATGCACGGTGAAGAAGCATATCCGGATAACTTCGGTCACGGTTTATCGTTGCAACCGGCTCTAAACTTATCCTTGGCTGATGCGACCCCGAACATCCCTAAAGGTATTACTCCTGCCGTTTCAGTACTGCCGGAAACAGCTGTAAGCCCCTCTTCTGGTATTAAAATGACCACGGTAGTTCTCATCATCAAGCAGGAAAGATTTGAAGCGTTAAAGACAGCTATGAGCGATATTGGCATCACAGGTATGACTGTAACCCAAGTACTAGGCTTCGGAATGCAAAAAGGAGCACCCGAATATTACCGCGGAGTTAGAGTCGATGCTACCTTGTTGCCCAAAGTGAAAGTAGAAATAGTGGTTTCAAAGGTTCCGGTGCGAACCGTAATCGAAACTGCCAAAAAAGTACTTTATACCGGTCACATCGGCGATGGCAAGATATTCGTCTATGATGTAGAGAATGTGGTTAAAGTGCGTACCGGCGAGGAAGGCTATGACGCTTTGCAGGACGTAGAATAACTCTCATCATTCTTATTTACAACCGCCTTGCTGGATATCAAAAAGTATTATAACTAAAAAAAGCGATGATCAAGAGAAGTAACCCGGAAATTCGTTTTCAGTGAGTATGGGACAGTGGAAACCATATAATAGAGTCCGTGCGAATAACACTTGGAGCTGCAATCTGAACACCATTGGGTAAATAGGGGCGCCGAAGCCCGCGCGTTAAGCGGGAGGCTTTCAATTGAAAGCTATCGAGAGACCCAATCAGGGTAAAATAGGTGGCACCGCGGGCGCACAGCTACTCGTCCTATAGAGGATTTGTAGCTGTGCGCTCATTTTAGTTTAGGGAGGTCACCGCTTATGTGTTCAATTATGGGTTATGCAGGCAGTGCTATTAGTATGGCTAAATTTAAAGAATGTTTCGACCGCACCATTTCCCGTGGCCCGGATATGTCGAAAATTATCGAAACGGGAAAAGGAATGTTAGGCTTTCACCGTCTGGCCATTATGGATCTCCACGAGTCAGGAATGCAGCCTTTTGCGCTTGGCCGCAACTATCTTGTTTGTAACGGTGAAATCTACGGGTTCAGGCCTTTAAAGGAAACTTTAGCTAAGGAATACACCTTTAAGAGCGAATCCGATTGCGAAGTCCTGCTTCCGATGTACGAAAAATACGGTTTAAGCATGTTTGAAAAGCTGGACGCCGAGTTTGCTTTGATTATTTACGACGGCAGCAAGCAGTCCTACATTGCCGCCCGGGATCCAATCGGTATCCGCCCGTTGTTTTACGGCTACGACCGGGACGGCGAAATTATCTTTGCCAGCGAAGCCAAAAGTTTGATTGGTTTGACCGGTAAAGTCAGGCCGTTTCCACCCGGACATTATTATGCGGAAGGTAAGTTTGTCTGCTACCGGGACATGACCAAAGTGGAAGCTCTCTGCCACGATAATCTGGAAACGGTTTGCCAAAACATCCACGATAAGCTGGTGGCGGGCATTGAAAAACGGCTGGATGCGGATGCTCCCCTCGGGTTCTTGCTTAGCGGCGGTTTGGATAGCTCACTGGTATGCGCCGTTTCGGCTAAAATATTAGCCAAGCCCATCCGCACCTTCGCCATTGGTATGAGTACCGACGCCATCGATTTGAAATACGCCAAGGAAGTGGCGGACTATATCAAAAGCGATCACCGGGAAATCATCATCACCAAAGAGGGTGTCCTCAAAGCATTGCCGGAGGTAGTTTCGATCCTCGGCACCTACGATATTACTACCATCAGAGCCAGTATCGGCATGTACTTAATTTGCAAAGCCATTCACGAGACGACGGACATTCGCGTACTGATGACCGGCGAGATCTCGGATGAATTGTTCGGCTACAAATACACCGACTTTGCGCCGAGTGCGGCTGCTTTTCAGAATGAAGCCGCAAAGCGAATCCGGGAGCTCCACATGTATGATGTCCTCCGCGCCGACCGTTGCATCTCCTCGAACTCGATCGAAGCCAGAGTGCCCTTTGGCGACCTTGACTTTGTGAAGTATGTAATGAGCATCGACCCTGAAAAGAAACTGAACACCTATGGCAAAGGCAAGTATCTGTTGCGCCGCGCCTTTGAAGGCGACTATCTCCCATACTCAATCCTGATGCGTGAAAAGGCGGCGTTTAGCGACGCTGTCGGCCACTCGATGGTGGATTGCCTTAAAGAGTATGCCGAAAAAAAGTATTCAGATGCCGAGTTTGAAAAACGCATTAAGCAGTATGATTTTGCAACGCCGTTCACTAAGGAGTCCCTGCTTTATCGGGAATTGTTCGAGGAGTATTATCCCGGCCAGGCGGAAATGGTAACCGACTTCTGGATGCCGAACAAAGAGTGGGACGGCTGTAATGTCAACGACCCATCCGCCCGGGTGCTTGCCAACTACGGGGCAAGCGGCAAGTAAAATATATAATTATAACTATATGTCGCAACAACATATTTCCCTTGATTCATAAATTGAAATAGATACTATACTTTGCCATTTTCCATCATGGTTTAAGGATGGAAAAGTATAATCAAAATTTATTTCAATTTATATAAACTCCCCTTTCCTCGGACAATGAGGGAAGGGGCTGTTTTTTCTACCCTCAACATTCATTCCCACCTGATGGGTATGGTGATAGATAGCTCTATGCTAAAAAAAGTCATACTTGAATGTTATATAATGCCATGATTTAATGTTCTAGAAAGGATTGGAGCCAACCTTTAATAAAATGGAGGAAGTATTGATGAAAGAAGTTTACGAATTTTTGAAAAAATGCGGAACCTATTTTCTCGCAACGGTCGACGGTAACCAGCCGCGAGTCCGTCCTTTCGGCACGGTAGACATCTTTGAGAACAGGCTTTATATTCAAACCGGCAAGGTCAAAAATGTTTCCCAACAGATCAAGGCGAATCCGAGAATTGAAATCTGCGGTATGGCTGAAGGTAAGTGGATTCGCGTGGAAGCGATTGCGGTCGAGGATGACCGAGTGGAAGCCAGGCAGCATATGCTGGACGCATACCCCTCGTTGCAAAAAATGTATAAGGCCGACGACGGCAACACCGAAGTCCTTTATCTTAAAGACGCCACCGCAACCATCTCATCTTTCACTAACGCGCCTAAGGTAATTAAGTTCTGAAGAGGCTTCTCAAATATTTGAAAGCTATTGATATCAAGTTTTGTTTTGTTATAGCAGGTTTGACCAAACGTCAGCCTGCTGTTTTTGTTATATATAGCCCCGGAGACGTTTAAAGACAAGTAGTTCAGAGATATGGACTACCAACTTGAACATAAACTAAAAAACCCCCACCGGGATAAGAGAACTAGGTGAAGGAGTCATGGAACGAGTCGGGGGAACGGTGGAACGAGGTGAAATATTCATCGAACGAGTCGGGAGAACGACGGAACGAGGTGAAATATTTATCAAACGAGCCGAAGGAACGGCGGAACGAGGCGAAATATTCATTGAACGAGTCGGGGGAACGACGGAACGAGGCGAAATAATGACAGAACGGCGGTCAATGATGCTCGAGTGGAGGCCAAGCAGCATATGCTGGACGCATACCCCTCGTTGTAGAAAATGTATAAAGCCGACGACGGTAACACAGAGGTCCTTTATCCTAAAGACGCCACTGCAACCATCTCATCTTTCATGGATGCGCCGAAGGTGATTAAATCACGTTCTTTCATTCTTCGTATTTGTTCTTCGATTGTTAAAAACGGTTTAATCTCTGCCATTTCTAAACCTCTATAAAATAAACGGCCCGCCATGTTACGCGTATAACGTCGAAACGTCATAGAGGCTCGGCGGGATCTATTACATAAATAATAAATCAAAAATGAAATTTAATCAATCCTTTATTATGAATTTCTGAAAACTCGATAGATTCCTTGACACAGCAGGTCTTAGTAAAATTATCAAAAGAATTACTGCATTATCTAAACATAGGCAATCCTGAATCCATCTTTAAAGATATCAACATTCCGTTTGTATTGTCATGTAAATACTGATAAGCTTATATTAATCATAAAAACAATGGAGGTTTAGGGTTTGCCGAAACAAACCGAACCTGCCGCGTTTAAGGAAAAATTTGAAATGATCCGGGTAACCGAAGATTTGAAAAAGCGCTTTGAAAATATCTGCAAAAAGAACTCTCAAAATCAAAGCGAATTTACTACGGCGTTGGATCCATCACTGAAGGCGTGGTTTTCACCCAACCGGAATTGTGGCTCCGCCACACCGGATTATTCAGCAAATAGCCTTGAAACTGTACTGTTTTCGGGCTTTTGACGTTTTATGGAGCAACGATTGAGAGTGATTCTTTACGGTTATGGCCGTTATCCTGATACGGAAAACTAAATCTGCACCCCCACTCAAGTCGCTCCCGGAAGCACAATTAAAAGTTATCGCCTGTTTCTATGGTTTGAGTCCTGATATTTTGACTGGCAAAGGTACAAACTTTTAATAAAGTTTCGTCCGCCTTGAAAGAACCATTTTTGCATTGATAGAGGCATTTTAAATTTGCCCTTGCTTATAATAAATTTGTTATTAACGCCGGAATGTAGAATGTAAATCCACCGTAAGTGACGAGCTCCGAGTCCATTTGTGAATTATCTAGTATAGGCCCATAATAGTTTCGGTTTCGTATTGCATGGAAGCCGTTATTGATATCCGATTTTTTTAAAAGCTCGGTAAATTTTTGTAAACTTATCACGGGAACATCGTCACTAACAGAGCGTATGTTGTTTTTTGAAATCACACAATAGAATAAATCGACGTATTCACTTTGAACTTCGAAAACTTTCTCAATAAACGCAGGAACATTCATAATCGCGTATGCCATGATTCTCTTTAATTGATCACAACCGTGTTCGATATCATCCTCACGAGCAAACACTTCTTGAGTTGAATCCGATTCAGTTAGCCATTTGAGCTCGCAAATAATTGCGGAGTTGCTACTGGGATCGTATATACCATAATCAACATCCGGTAGAGTAGGATCGAGATGAATATTATGTACTTTTTTTATTCCCTTTAATCCATCCAATTGCCTATCAATATCATCCTGCATCAAAGCCTCTAAGGTGTTTGTAAGTTCAGAGTATTGAGCATCATTCATTTTACAAATTAAGGATATCAAATTTCGTTCTGGACGGCTCGATATGAAGAGATATGGAGTAATGGCGAGCATTTCTTTAGAAAGTTTGAATATAGGCTGATATATGATGTCGTTGTTTCTCAAAGCATTATTGTAGGTAATATAATGTATTATTCTTAATACATTATCCGGCCCAACTCCAGACAAATCGGCTATACTTTTTATAAACTTATCTTCATCCATCAATATGACTGAATCTTCAACGGCCATTCCTGGGGTATTACTTTTCAAACAAGCCATAGAATGAATATAACATAACGTAGCAATTGCAATCCACGTTTCTTTATAATCCTTCAATGAAAAAGAATCAAATACCCACGTTTCAGGCAGTGTCTTCGTATTATCCCATTGAACACGTGCAAACTGGCTAAATGAATCCCAGATATCACTGTTAAGGTTATAACCAATCCTTCCGTCCTCAAAATAGACATTCGATTCGAGTTGTGCTATTATGCTTGGATTCAGGTCAATACCGCTATATATCATACCTCTTGAAAAAGCTTCTGTAACATCAGCGCAAAACATACTTTTTCGAGCATCAGTACTTATGAATGTCACTGTATTTGTTTCGTCATCAATCTTAGCAGTAAAACGCTTTCGTGAATATCCTATATAAGCACTGCAAATAGCACAGTACGGCGCAGCATAGTTTCGTAATAAATCGAAAGCGGCAGACCCTGTTTCATTTGACAATTCAAAAGTAATGTCATCGTCGGATTTATCGGGACATAAAGAATATATCCATCTAACAGCTATATTGGCAGCGTCAAGATATTCCCTTATGAAAAATGTAACTTCGGTAGGCTCACCCGGCTTAAGCATTCTGGCAATAAGCGATAATCGGCAGGCATCTTCTAATATACGCAAAATGTCAAAAAAAGCTTGGGATTTAGAGCGCCTGAAAAAGCTGTGCCCAACATGATGATTATCAATGATTTTTTCAATTTCTCTAATTCGTTCCATAGCTATACCCGGTTATCAACACCTTAATTTTCCGCAACCTGTTAGGCGATTTTTTAAATAAGGCAACTCCGTTACCTTGAGCGCATTGGTATTAAGCCATAGCAAGTTTTGGTTTATCATTCCATGAAATCAAGTATTTGCCCGTTTAGCTCCCTCTTCACTTCCCTCCAATAGGGCATATACCCATCCATTAGGGAGACAAAATGCTCGTTATGATTCTTTTCAACAAGATGCATAAGCTCGTGAAGTATTACATACTCCAGGCATTTTGGTGTTTTCTTAGACAATTGAAGATTAAGCCATATTTTTCGTTTGGTAGTATTGCAGGTACCCCATCGGGTAGTCATATACTTCGTCTGCCAACCATCGCACTTAAGCCCCGTTATCTTCTCCCATTTTGGTAGAAGACGAGCTACTTCGTCTTTTAGAAGACCACGATACCACTCCCTAACGAAATTATCGCGTTGCTCAGCAGCGCTGTCTTTGCGGACGGAGAGAACTGCCCTATCTCCTGATAGCACAAGCGTGTTTTTGCCAGTACCATACTCAACATGTAGAAAATATTGCTTTCCCCAGACATACAGCGTTTCACCGGATACATATTCCCGCTCAGATTGGCGAGGCTGAATCTCAAATTTATTTACCTGCATTTTTATCCAACTGACCTTTGTGCGAACAAATCGCTCTATTGCTTCGTCGCTCATTTCTAAAGGAGCCGACACGGACACTTTCCCTGTAGGCGGTTTAACATATAAGTGCATGTTTTTTATTTTCTTTTTGCATACTTCAACGGGTATGCCAGAAACAATAATCTGCATCAATATTCCTCTTGTTCGCAAATGATCTTGAATACTCGCTCGACCTCGGATTCGTCTTTAAGAATCTTCAGCAACTCACGCTTGATGCGTTTTTCTTTGACAGGATTATTTCTAAATCTGTCTTGTTTACTCCGTAGCACCACCTCGTGAAGAGCAATCGCCAGTTCTTCATCTTGCCCACAATTATCATAAAAAGCACGGAGTGCACCACTCTTCCTAATACGGGCAGGGTAAGCGTCATTCTCTTCTGGAACGGTGACGTGTTTGGCAAGTTCAATGTACTTTTCGAGAAGCCGCTCATAAGCAATAACACCCTCACGTCGCTCTCGGATAAGTTGCTCAAGAATAGCCGACATTCTTTCATAATATTTGGGGTTAATGAGGATTTTTTCAACAACCTTTTTTCGGATGTTGTTTTCAATCGCCTCAGCAGCCCCTTCTTTATTACCGCTTTCGCCCTTTAACTTTTCTTCCTGGGCGAGAATAAAATCGAGAAGGGTGAAGTCATCGAATGTACCGAGTTTACGACTATCCTCAGCGATGATGTAATTATCGATCAAGTATCTCATGCCCGGCTCAAATAACTTAAGGTCAATGAAATCAGCACTAGCTTGACCGATTGTTGCTTTCAGCGCAATGTAAAAGTCAACCTTTTTTGCAATATCCTCTTGTTCGGTAGATGTATAGCCTGCCACGCTCATATCGGGTTTAATTTCGGTATAGGCACGGACGAGTCGGTTTACAAGCCGGTAGAGTTGTTCCCGACTTCGGGCGTATGCCTCATCTTCGTTAACATCAACGCCGTTCTCTCCGCAGAAATAGTGTATATAATTGAGTTCTTCGCACGGCATGGCTACGCCTTCACACAAATCATCAAGTTCTTCGAGGGTTTTATCAAGGAATTTCCTTGCTTCATCAAGGCGGCCTTTGATTAGGCCTTGAACATCTTCTGAATCGTACCCCTCAAAAGCACCGGATGTATACTTGTTAAGCGCATCGGTCAAATCACCGAATAATTGCTTGTAATCCACGATATAACCGAAGTCTTTTTCCTCGCCATCAAGTCGGTTCACACGGCAGATCGCTTGAAACAGCCCATGGTCGTGCATCGATTTGTCGATATAAAGGTATGTGCAGGGCGGCGCGTCAAAACCGGTCAGTAGCTTATCCACAACAATCAATAGTTTCATATTTGCGGGTTCTTCCACAAATTTGCGTTTTGCCTCTTTTTCAAATGACTCTACATCTTGCCCGCCGAGCATATTTTTGTATATTTCGTACTTCTCAAACGCTTCGGTATCCTCGTCAGTGCTTACAGTATCTGTCAACAAGTCACCCTCACGAGGAACGAACGATGATATAATCGCGCATTTTTTGAAACCCTTGGATTGGAATATCTCGTAGTACTTACAGGCTGCATAGATAGACTCGGCGATCAGTATAGCATTGCCGTTGCCATCCATCAACCGGCCCTTTGTGCCCATATCGAATATAATATCGCGTGCTATGCTTTCTAGACGCGTGCGAGAACTGAACACCGTCTGCATATTGCCCCATGCTGCTTTCAACTTCGCTTTCGCACGGGGAGTAAGCGCAGCAGTCTTCGCCTCAAACCACGTATCGATTTTGTCTTGTGACGTAATGTTTTGCGGGACATCACGAGCTTCATAGCGTAAGTCAAGAACAACCCCGTCCGCAACACCCTCATCGTACTTGTAGGTATGAATGTATCCACCAAAGATCTCAATGCTTGTTTTTTTGTCTGTCTTAAGGAGTGGAGTGCCTGTAAACCCAATAAAAACTGCGCCTTTTAGTATCGCTTCCATTGCCTTATGCAATTTACCGGATTGTGTCCTGTGACACTCGTCTACGAATACGTAAAACTTACCCCTCGCTGAAAAGTTCGGCGGGAGGGTTTTATACAGTTCTTCAATATACCTATCATAGTCAAGATCGGAAATCTCACCGCTGCGCTTGCCGAATTTATGTATGAGCGAACAAATCAAGCGGTTTTCGTAAGAGTCCAGCTTACTGATTAAGTCGGCGCAATTTTTTGTCCGTACAATTTTCTCGTCAACGCCTAAATATGTCTTTTCCGCCTGGTCATCCAGTTCTTCGCGATCAGTGATGATCAGCACCCGAGCATCAGGATTGTTGGCAAGAATCCATTTTGAAAGCCAAACCATTGTTAACGTTTTTCCGCTGCCTTGCGTATGCCAGATAATACCACCTTTATCTGATCCGATCTTAAGCTGAGCTTCCTTAATCCCGAAATACTGGTTATGGCGGCAGACTTTCTTGATTCCCTTATCGAAGATGGTAAAATTGTGGATGAGATCGAGGAAACGCTTCTTTTGAAACATGCTGAAAAGCTGCCAATCGAGCTTATCAGGCAGTTCTTTACACTTCTCCAGAATATCCAACGAGTTGTTATCTTTGGAATCGACGTAGTTTTTCCACTCTAGATAATACTTCTCATCCGTACCGACCGTACCGTAACGTAGTCCTTCGCTGTTGTTGCCTGCCATCGTGAATTGAACAGTTGTAAAAAACGGCTGTATGAAGTATTCATGCTGATTGGTTAGATTCTGCCGGATTCCGTTTGCAACGGAAATGGTGCTTTTTTTGAGCTCAATCACAGCAACGGCGATCCCGTTAATGTATACCACAATATCGAGTCGCTTTTCACAGTTGCCGACAACTGTTACCTCTTCGGCGATAGCAAAATCGTTCTTGCTTGAATGCGCCCAATCTATGAAAAAGACAGTTTTCTCAGCCTCTCCTGGGTTCTCGCGAACCTTCGCGCCATATTTGAGCAGGGAGTAAACCGCTTTATTTGCAGCATATAGCCCCGATTGCAAATTCCCGGCCGCTTTACGAAGTTTCTCGATAGCGCGGTCGGCTAAGATGGCGCCATATCCCTGCCGGAGCAGGAAGGCCATCAACTTATCCGTTTCTATATTGCTGTTCTCAAATGCCCTATGGTTTCCGTAATACGCATAGTCTAACAATGTATTGTTGCGAAACAGAGATATTACGTGGTTTTGTGCAGCCCGTTCGGATTCTCCAACCGTTACCATAGTCCTAACCTCCTTTTTAGAGCAGGCTCTTCAAGTCGCTGATTGCCTTGGCAATTTTTGAGTCGGCGAATATTCTCTTTTGCAGCTTAGCTTGCCACTCTTTATTGGTGGCAATCAGATGCTTGATGGAGGCAACCGACACGGGGGTACCGGCCTCCTCCAGGTCACAGATAGCCATATCCACGGTTGCAAGAAGTTCTAAATCATCAACAGTTGTATAACGAAATTTGTCCGTCAACCAGCTGATATCGTCCTGCTTACCCCAGCGTTGAATGTATTCAAGGGCTTTCCCGATGTTTTTACCTTGAGCAAAGGTCGTGCCTTTGTCTTTGGTCGTCGTGGTTGCAATGTAATGGTTGCTCTTCGCGATCGGCTCACCGCCCTTATAACGTACTTCGTCGGCATAGGGGCCTGCTGCCTTCTTTTTGAATGCAACAGTACTCTCGTCCTGTTTGCGGCGCAGGAGATAAAGGAGTTTTTGTACTTTCTTTCTGCCGAGCGGGTACCTGTCAGAATAAAAGGCATTTACGATCCCTGCGATCATTACTGCATCGTCGAACTGCTGATTATGACCATGCGGGGCAGTTGGGGCAGGTACGTGTTCCTTTTTGCGTTCAGGCAAAAGAATCACTTCAGGTACGTTAATGGCTTCCGATTTCTGTTGCAAAAGCCGAATACGCCCAGACAAAAGCTCCTGCATCATTCCTTGCTTGATAAGCCTCGCCTTGTTCAGCTTAACGGTCAGAAGTTCGATTTCTCTATCCATATCAGACAGGATAGCAGCAATTGAAAATTGTTCTTCAACACACTTGGGTAGCGAAAACTCAACGTCTTTAAGTAGTGTCCAGTCTGCTCGTGGCATTTTTGTGCCTGTTGTAGAATTTGCAATATCTAAAAAGCGGGCAGACTGGATGAGGTAATATATAAAACGATTGCTAATATATTCACTTATAGATGTTAATACCCAAAATTCAGTTGAGCATACACCATAGAAGATTGGGAAATAGTATTTTCTCAAATACGGACGTAGCTTTCCAAAGAGAACATCTCCTGGTTCAAAAATTGCTTTGAGGCTTTGTTGGTTATTTGAGTTATTCCACCCAAGTAGATGACCCGTTACAGGTTCGATGTGTTCTAATTCAATGCAACGATAGTTACGTGCATCTTTTGGATTGATTCTCTCTTTTCGAATTCGCATTATTTGTTCTAATGGCTTCTCAACCCAATCACCACTAAACCCTGGCAATCGCCGCTTGCCGGAAAGTAGCTCCTGCATTGCACCTTGCTTAATTGCCTTTTTCTTGGCAATCAGTTTTTCGAGTGCAGCAATATAACCGTCAGCATCGGAAAGGGCTTCGACAATAGCGTGCTGCTCAATTTTGGAATCTGGAACAGGTATAATGATCTCTTCAAAATCACGCTTTGTTATTTGGTTAATGGTCGCGTTACTATTATTACGAATCTGTTTTTGTACGATGTTGCTACGAAAGACCTGAAAGAAGTACTCGGAGTTTTCACCGCGAAAAATTGACATAAATGCACCAAAGGTAGCTTTGAAATCAGCGTTAATAAGAGCACATTTACCTATCAGGGCAGTACTTCCGTTTCGAACACAAATAAGGATATCATTTTTTCTGACATACTGTTTCTCATCGATTTCACAGTCGACAAAAACACAATCATCGAATGAGAGCTTTTCCTCTTGAATATTTGATGAGCGTAATACCAATAAACCATACGGTTTAACATTATCAGGTTGATATGTCAGTCCTTGAATTATTTCGCCACAATCAAGTAAAGAAACACTTTTCCATCCGTTTACCAATTAAACCCCATCCTTTCCAGATGAGAGTTCACCTTGGTCTCATATTCCGCAACCTCTTCTGCAATTTGCGGTAAAGTCTCCTCATACCGGTCAGTCAGCTCGGTCACATGGTTGGCGATGCTGTGAGAAATTGCAGTATAAAGCGCGTCGATGCCCTCGAAAATTGTGTGATACCACTTGCGGTTGACGAGAAGGTCAAGTATTTCCTCATCGGTGAGCTTGCCGTATTGTTCCTTCGTCTTTTGTTCCAATACCTCTTTCAGTTTTTTAAGCGTTTTACCTTGCTCGTCAATCTTTTCTTTTTTATCAGCAAGTGCTTTCAAGATTTCGCGGTCTTCTTTGCCGAGCGATTTATCCTTGAGTGCGGCTTTCAGAGTAGTCATTTCCAGGCTGCCGTTGTCCTTCAATACGGTATTGATTATGGAATCGTCTTCAGCACCCTCGATCATCTCGTCTAATTCGCTTTGTGCTTGGGCAATTAAAACCTCAATCTCTTCGATGGCTTTCTGCTCATCGTGGAAAAACGCCTCAACGATGATATTACGCGGAATTAGCTTGCCTTCCCAGCCGACTACCTTTTCCTCGCCTTTTTTCTTGCCGGAGGTATATACTCCAATAATGTTTTCAGTTTCCCGCGCCGATTTGTAACCGTCCTGGACAATGATGAACACATCGTCAGCCATCACATCCTGCCAATAGGCAAGCAGTACCTGATACACATCATATTTATCAATCAGTTTGACGTTTTCAAATTCCTCAAGGATAGCCCCGGCAAGCTCAACAATTAGTTCTTTGACTATGGTCTTGCCATCAATGCCACAGAGTTTCTCATTAACACAGACTTGCCAATTTTCGAATGCGTAATCGATTTTATCTGCATAACTGCTGAACTCTGCATCCGAATAAATTGTGTGGCGAACCTCATCCTTTTTCACAACAGGCTGATAAAACCTTTCACGTAGCGGCGCGAACAAAACGGATTTTAAGTTGCCGAAAATGCTCCAGTACCGCTCCATATTATCCACATCGAGAGCAGGAACGCCGCCAAGTAGGTGCGCCTCGATGCTTTGCAAATCCTCTGGTGTGCTACTGTCAATGTAGCGCGGAATGTTGAGGTTATAACCATTCTTTTTCTTGATCTCTTCATTCAGAACAAAACGCGAATATTTAAGCTCTTTACGCATTTCCCTGAACGTGGTGACAATCTTGTAAATATCCCGCTCGCGCAGGCGGTTCTTATTTCCGTCCTTGATGAAGTCACGGCTAGCGTCAATCATAAAGATGCCTTCACGTTCGTCTGCGCTTTCCTTATCGATGACGATAATACAGGCAGGGATACCCGTTCCGTAAAACAGGTTTGCGGGCAGGCCTATAATTCCCTTGATGTATCCTTTATCAATAATGGATTGTCGGATTGTCGCCTCGGCGTTACCACGAAACAGGACGCCATGAGGCAGGATTACAGCTGCTTTTCCGTTACGCTTCAGGGACTTCAATATATGGAGTAGCCATGCGAAGTCGCCGTTTTTCTCCGGTGGCCTATCACCATAACCATCAAAACGCCCGTATTCCTTAAGACCATCCGTCCAATTTTTCGTGGAGAACGGCGGATTGGCAACCACAAAGTCGAAACGGCGAAGCGTGGTTTTGTTTTCATCGTTCTCAAAATACTGCGGGTCGGAAAATGTGCTGTAATTGCCCGCTATTTCACCGGATGCCTTATTATGCAATACAAGATTCATCTTGGCGAGACCAGCGGTGGCGATATCCTTCTCCTGACCATAGATGGCTACCTCAAAAGGCGCTTCGTCTGCGGCACGGATAAGTAAAGAACCCGATCCGCATGCCGGATCGTAAACAGTTGTATCGTCATCACTTTTTTTTATAGCTTTATCTATCCCGATAACCTTAGCAAGTACTCGTGATACCTCGGCGGGCGTATAAAATTGTCCTTTGCTCTTACCGCTCTCAGTGGCGAAGTTACGCATCAGGTATTCGTAAGCGTCGCCGATGATGTCATCGCCGCCAGCGCGATTGTTAGAAAAGTTTAGTTCCGGTCTGCGGAAAATGGCAATCAACCCACTGAGCTTGTCCACCATCTCCTGGCCTTTGCCCAGTTTTGTTTCATCATTAAAATGAGCGTTATCAATAACACCCCGTAATCCATTAACCTCGGCAAGTTTAGCAATAACTTTGTCCATCCCCTCGCCGATATTTTTATTACCGATAAGGGCTACCATATCGTCAAAGCTGCCGCCTTCCGGAACTTCGATGTCGGCATAAGCTACACCCTTGAACCTATCAGAAACATACTTCACGAATAGTAGCGTCAGGATATAATCTTTATATTGGGAAGCATCCATGCCTCCTCTTAATTTATCGCAGCTCGCCCAAAGTGAGCTGTAGAGTTCGCTCTTTTTTACTGCCATAACATAGGCCTCCGATGTATTTATCTATTCGAAACATCTTCTGTTATAGTTTAATTATGTTATGAACCTGTCCATTTTATCAATTGTAATAATTTCCCATCGGGGTACACATTAAGATAAGTGTATTATATCGAAATGACAACATTTTTACAATAAAGTGTAATTAACTACCTCTACCCGAATTGTAGCTCACATAAACAATCCGCACTTTGACTTTAAATATTAATTTTAGAGTTTACTCCAAGGAAAAAGCAAACTTCTGGGAAAGACAAAAGTAATAACTTAACTTCACGCCAACTCGAACATCCCCGTATATAGCTGATAATATTTCCCGCGTTGTTTCAACAGATCTTCATGGTCGCCCCGTTCGATAATCCGGCCCTGCTCCAGCACCATGATGGCGTTAGCGTTCCGAACGGTAGACAAACGATGGGCAATCACGAAGACAGTCCTCCCCGCCATTAGCCGGTCCATCCCTTTTTCGATTAAGGCCTCGGTCCGGGTATCAATCGAGCTGGTGGCTTCATCCAGGATTAGCACCGGCGGATTGGCTACCGCCGCCCTGGCGATGGCAATCAACTGGCGTTGGCCCTGGCTTAAATTAGTCCCGTCAGCGGTGAGCAATGTATCGTACCCTTGGGGAAGATGCTTGATGAACGAATCGGCATTGGCCAGCTTGGCCGCGGCAACCACCTCTTCGTCGGTAGCCTGTAAATTGCCGTACCGGATATTCTCTCTGACTGTCCCGGTGAATAAATGGGTATCCTGGAGCACCATCCCCAGGGATCGCCGTAAATCTTCCTTTTTGATCTTGGTAATGTTAATCCCGTCATAGCGGATTTTACCGCTTTGCACTTCATAAAAACGGTTAATCAAATTGGTAATGGTGGTTTTCCCCGCCCCGGTCGATCCAACGAAAGCGATTTTCTGCCCCGGTTTGGCATAGAGTGAAATATGATGCAGTACCGGTTGGAGATCATTATAACCGAAAGTGACATCCTCAAATTGGACATCGCCCCTGACTTCCGTATAAGAGACCGTCCCGTCCTGGTGCGGGTGTTTCCAGGCCCAGGTCCCCGTATAGTGGTCCGTCTCCGTCAATCGGCCATCTTCCCCTTTGACGGCGTTGACCAAAGTAACATAGCCTTCATCCGTTTCCGGAGTTTCATCAATCAATTCAAAAATCCGCTCCGCTCCGGCTAAAGCCGACAGTACCGAGTTGAGTTGCTGGGAGATCTGGGTAATCGGTTGGGCAAAGGCGCGGGTATACTGTAAAAATGAAGCAATCGTACCCAGATCCATTCTCCCCATAATCATCAAGGCCGCTCCGGCTGCCGCCGTAATCGCATAATGCATATAGGATAAATTCCCCA
>JAEZJK010000062.1 GCA_023415835.1 Bacillota bacterium | reverse complement strand
AAAGCCCTTGTCCCAATGAACCACTGGAAATTTCCACTCCCGGGGTTTTCTTCATATCGGGATGACCTTGTAATATGCTGTTAAACTGCCGTAAAGTGCAGATTAATTCTTTGTCAAAATAACCTCTCTCGGCTAAAGCGGAATACAATACCGGTCCGGCGTGCCCTTTACTTAAAATAAAACGGTCACGATCCGGCATTTTGGGATTTTTAGGGTCGTTTTTCATTTTGTAAAAATAAAGATAAGACAGTAGGTCAACGGCTGAAAGCGATCCTCCGGGATGACCGGATTTAGCGGCAGCCAACATCCTGATAATATGACCTCGCATATTTCGAGCCCTTTCTTTCAATTCCTCAATCTGCGTCTGTGTTAGCAAGTCGGTTCACTCCTTCAGTATTATAATAAGCTTCACAACAAAACTATTGGTTCGCCATTAGAAAATGGAATCCTGCCAAATAATACATATTACATCAAGATTTTTAAAATATAATATTATTTACTTTCTGTTTTAATAGCTATCCTGGCTAATGAATCACAACGATTATTATAGTGATTGTCACCATGTCCCTGAACCTTGATCCATTCCACTTGATGTGTTTGGGTTAACCGGAGAAGCTCTTCCCATAACTCACGGTTTTCAACTGGCTTTTTTTGGGAATTATGCCATCCGTTCGAAAGCCAGTTGCCGATCCAATTTTGACGGAAAGCATTGATTAGATAAGCGCTATCGGAATATAGTTTAACCAAACAGGGGAATTTTAGCGCCCTAAGCCCTTCAATAGCAGCCTGCAATTCCATTCTTTGATTGGTGGTATGAGGTTCAAACCCGGAAAGCTCCCGTTCATTACCATTATGGATTAATACCGCAGCCCAACCGCCGGGACCCGGATTTCCGGAACAAGCGCCATCGGTATAGATTTCTACCGTTTTCAAATTTTTTTACTCCTTAACTATATAAATTGAAATAAATTTCGTTTATACTTTTCCAATCTTAACTCATGGATGGTGAAGGGCATATTACAGTATTTATTTCAATTTATGGTTCGAGGAAAATATGTTGCAATAACCTACGGTGAATCTAAGAACTTTATTGCAGCCTATATAATTGGCGCAAAGCCGCCAGATTTCTCAGATCATCTTCAGCAGATTCTTGTGGTGTTTCCAAGATTCCCGGAAGTTTGTTCAGTTGGGGGTGGTTGACCAAATATTCAAACCCCGCAAAACCGATCTTCCCGGATCCGATATGTTGATGGCGGTCAAGGTGTGATCCAAGATCCCCCATTGCATCATTAAGATGAAACAGCTTTAACTTTTCCATTCCAAGTAAACGGTCTATATCATCCAGGGTTTTTTCCCAACCTTCACGGTTACTCAAATTATAACCGGCGGCGAAGGCGTGACAGGTATCAAAGCAGATTCCAACCCGGCGTTGGTCGTCAATCCCTCCGATCAATTCCCGAAGCCCCTCAAAGTTCCCGGCAATCTCCCCTCCAGCACCGGCTTGATTCTCAAAGAGCATTAAAGTCGGACCGGGTACATCGGATAAAACAGAATTGACAGCTTTAATAATGCGCTCGATTCCAGCCTGACGGGCCTTGTTTTTACCAGGGTGAAACACAAAAAAATCGGCTTCAAGGAGATTTGCCCGGTTAAATTCTTCTGCTAAGGTAATTACCGATTTTTCATACAACTCCGGATCTTCGGACGCGGGATTGGGGAGATAAGCCAAATGGACTACTACCGGCCAGAGTTGTGACATTTTTCTTTTGGTTTTAAATAAGTTGATGTCATTTTCCGCTATCGGTTTCCGGGCCCAGCCCCGGGGATTGGCCACAAACATCTGAAACCCTTCACAACCCAAAACTTGGGCTTGAGCGACCGTCCCCGCAAAACCCTTTCCGATTGAAACATGGACTCCCAGCCGCATCAAGGTTTATCACGTCCTAGTTGGTCAAAATACTTAAGTGGACCATACTTATCGATAATTTCAGAAAAAGAAAGCTTTTCAGCGGCAAACTGCAAACCCAGGAAAATTATTAGGGCGATAATCTTTCCAAAACCGCTCAACATCCAAACCATCATCATTCCTAGCGAAGCGCCTAAAAGATTGGAACCGGAATCACCCAACATCATTTTAGCTTTCAAATCATGTGGTAAATATACTAATAAAATAACTAATACCGGTAGGAATAAACCGGTAAAGTTGATGAAATTCTTACTTAACAAAAGAATTATGGTAAAAATCAATAAGAAAACCTTCCCGGCCCGCCCTGGTCGAAGATCAAACAAATTAATTATATTTGCCGTAAGGGCGACCAAAAGAAAATCAACCACAAACATCCAAGGATACTGTCCAAAACCATTCAATCTGGCATTAGCGATACTAAACACTAAGGCGACCGTGCCTCCGAAAAGCGCTTTAAATCCTCCGGTGGTCAGTTTCCGTTCCTTTATAAAAGCTTTAACATGTCCCCTAAAACCTTTGACCGTATGGCTTCCTAAACAATCATCCATCAAACCGGCTAATCCCATCCCCAGGATAACTAAGAGAAAAAGAACAGCATGAACAGAGATAAAACTATTAATCGCTAACAAGAACCCTAAACCAACGGTTATTGGTAACACAATCACAAATATTAAACCAGTGGCGGCCGGAATACTTACACCGCGATAGTTAGGTTTAAGAAGGTTAGATTCGGTCAAAAGGTTATTCAGGTAAGGTATTAAAAAAACAGTCAGCAGAGCTGAAACCGTTAATAATAGAAGATATCTTAACAAAAAAAATAAATTTAATTGCAAAAATTCAATCAATTCATCCACGGAATCACCTCATAAATAAACGTTTCGTAAGCACAACCAGCACATCAAGGAACTGGTGCCCCCGGTGGAGAAAACCTGCCAAGTCACGCCCTGTCTCAGCATGGGTCATTTGTACCGGAATTTCTTTTACCCTGAACCCAAGACGTAAAACATCAATGGTTAAGCCCACTTCAACTCCAAATCCGGCCTCCATTGGGCCAACTTTTTCGATAATCTCACGCCGCATTACTCTTTGACCAGATAACGGGCTGGATACCTGTAGCCCGGTAAACCACATGATACCTTTCTTAGCTAGGTTTGTTACTAATCCAAAACCACCTTTTTTGGCCGCAGGAGGAAATCTACCAATGGTCATATCCGCTTTATTTTCGACCACCGGGATGATCAATTTCTCAACTTCAGCCGCTGACTTGCCTAGATCGCCATCGATTAAACCAATTATCCCCCCCCTCGCATGTTTCATCCCAAAATTGATTGCCCCACCCTTCCCTACATTCCGGGATAGGTTAAAAACTTCGGCCCCGGTTGCCTGAGCCAGATCTCCGGTGAGGTCAGTGGAACAATCGTTAACTACAATAACCTGATTAACAATCCCCAGGTTTTGTACAGCTTGGACCGTATCTTGAATCGAATTGCCTTCGTTATAAGCCGGAATAATTATTGTTACTTGATCATTTTGAATTTCCACCCGAAATTCCTCCAATATAAATCGCTATCCAGTTTAAAAATTTAATTTAAATTCGGGGATTAGTGCCCGGGCGGTATCCTTGACCCCATAGAAACCCTTTCTACCCGAAGCCAAGAGATATACTAATGTCGCCTCCCCGGGGGAAGTGTCAACGTTGTCCACTGTCCCTTGACATTTAGATTGATAAGTCCGCATATATGATTCGGTTACAAAACTAGGTTCCACTCCCACTAAGGTTACCCCGGTTTTACGTACCGCATCTAATAGAGGAAGATCGATTTCCCGTTGGAAATTATTTTCAGGGTTCATTCCGCCCCCTAAAAAAACCAAGGTGTCAACAGAGCCCCGGTTATAGTCCCCCCATAATTGAATTAAATCTTTATTTTGTAAATATATTAATTGAGAGCTACCTTCGCCCCTTAAGATAATTTGAATTATTTTTGAACTTAGTAACGATAAGAGGGTTTTATCATCCGTTGAGTGGAGATCAAACGCATCTAACAATTCAGTCCGAAATTGAGGATCGCCAAGGTTTATAGTTTTGGTGATCGAAGTGACGGAAGTGACTTCTGCTCCGGCTTGACGTAATAAGCTAACCATTTTTTTGGCATATTTAAAATCAACCGTACTATTAGTGCGTATAATGGCGATCCTTTTGCCTAAGAGGCGATTTACTATTAAATTGGGGACTATCGCTTTTTGAAATTGATTAGCGACCTCAATCTCACTGTCTTTGGCTTTTAAGGAAGCCTGCATCAGTTTTTGATCTTCCCGGATATTCTCGTAAGTAACCTCGAGCCTTTCTAATTGTTTTTCCATCTGAACACTAGCTGAGTGGCTTAAATTGGCGCCGATGATTATTCCCAGACCCAAGGCTAAGAACACTGAAACTATTGAAACAACATGGTAGCGTAAGTCAACAATCATGGAAGCCTCCTAATAATAGCACAAGAAATACTACCGAGTTATAAACCTAATAGGACTTTCATTTGCAGCCAAAATGCCCTGAGAAAATCCCTGGACCATTGAGTCTGATATAAAACAACGCCAATTGCCATTATACCAGCCACTGAAATCTGTAACAAGTAACGCAATTTAATCCGGCCTTGATAAATCCTACTGACGCCACGGGCATCAACCAGGATCGAACCGACTTTTAACCTTACTAAAAAGGTACTACCCATACCACGCCGTCCCTTTTCAAGAAAATCAATCATATTTGAGTGGGTACCGACTGCTACAATCAGGTTTGCGCCTTTTTCATATGCTAATAATAACGCTATATCTTCACTGGTTCCAGGTGCTGGGAAAATTCCAGCTTTTAAATCAAGCTTATTGATACGTTCCAAACCTGGAGCCCTTCCATCCTGATAGGCATGTACAATTAGCTCCGCTCCCGACTGCAAGGCCCGGTCTGAAACACTATCCATGTCCCCCATGATTAAATGGGGGCGATAACCAAACTCAATCAAGGCGTCGGCGCCGCCATCAACTCCGATTAAAACCGGATGAACATCATCAATATAAGATTTAATAATCGATAGATCTTCCCGGTAATTTTGACCCCTGACCACAACGACTACCGGTTTGCCGTCAATTTTTACTTTAACCGGTGGAATGCTTGGGGAACCTAAAATTAAATCTTTTTCCCTCATTGCATATTCTAGTGTATTATGTAAAAACTTATCCAATTCCGAAACTAAATTACGCCGGATTTCTTTTAAGCGAAGCTTCACTGAATTTAATTCTAAAAATTCACCTTCACCGACCAGTTCTGTGCCTCTAAAAACTTGATTCCCCTTTATTTCTATAAAATCACCTTCGTGGATTTTATTAAAGAAATCCTTGCCAATATTATCTAAAATATTGATTCCTTCCTCAAGTAATTTGGAAGGGCCAGGATTAGGATATCTTCCGGTTATCGAAGGGCTAGCGTTAATTACTAGCTTTACTTTCGCTTGGACTAAAGAATCAGCCGCAACCTGATCAAGATCGGCATGATCAATAACTGCTATTTCACCTGGTTTGATTCGTTTTACCAAATTTTTGGTCCGGGAATCAATCCGGGCTTTCGCCTTCAATTCCAATTGGTTTCCTCCATTAAACGGCACGGTTTTTAAGTTCCAAGCGGATTTTATCGGAAATTTTGGCAATAAATGAAGCGTTCGTGGGTTTCCCTTTTTGATTGTCAACGCAATATCCGAATAAATCATGTAAAATTTGGACATTCCCTTTGTTCCAAGCTGTTTCAATCGCAAATCGCATCGCCCTTTCAACACGCTGCTCATTAGTATTAAAGTACCTAGCGATGAAGGGATAAAGTTTAGTGGTAACTTCGTTGATCAGGTTAGGTTCTTGGACAACTTTAATAATTGCTGCTTCTAAGTATGAATATCCTTTAAAATGAGTGGGAATCCCTAATGTTTGGATGATATCGGAAACTTTTTTTTCAAGGCCCTGGTAGCGGTTATTAACTATCTTTGGTTTAACAATTTGCTCAGTAAGCGGATTTGACGCAACTTCGAAAATCCGTTGTTTTAAAGTTTTTAAATCAAAAGGTTTTAATATGTAATAATCGACTCCGAGCTCTACAGCCTGCCGGGCAACTTCTTCTTTGGCAAAAGCGGAAAAAATAATTACCTTCGGTTTCTTAAGTAGTTGATGTTCTTTTAACCACTTTAAAACACCTAAGCCATCGATCTCAGGCATAATCATATCCAACAATATTAGATCCAATTCTTTTTCCGGTAGCGCTTTAATTAATTCACGGCCATTATGGACAATTAACTCAATCTTAATTCCAGGTTGAAGTTTAAAATAGTCCTGTAGAAGAATGCAAAACCCCAGATTGTCATCGGCAATCCCGAGTCTAATAATATCCAAAACCTTACACCTCCAAAACCATAACATTTTAATTTCGCTATGCAATAGCAAATTCCTTTTTATTTCTAATTTTTATATGCCGCAATTGTTTTATTTCGGAATGCGATCAAAAAAAGCATCTGTTTAAGATGCTTTGCCTTGATAATTATTTTTGATAGATTTAATTTCATTAACCATCCATTCTGCAAGGACGCCGTAACCTTTGGTTGGGTCATTCACAAAAACATGAGTCACTGCGCCAACCAATTTATGGTCTTGAATTATCGGGCTACCGCTCATTCCTTGAATAATCCCTCCTGTCTCCTTTAATAGTTCCGGATCGGTTACCCTGATTACTATCCCCTTATCCCTGGGTATATCTTGGCGGAAAATTTTAATAATCTCCACTTGATATTTACGAATTTGCTGCCCTTTAATGACTGTAAATATTTCCGCCGGACCCAATTTGATTTGAGAGCTATATGCAATCGGGATCGGTTTCGATTCAAACGGAATTTTCCGTGATAAAGTACCATAAATACCAAACCGGGAATTTTTTTCTATTTTACCGATGGGAATTTGATTAGCGCTGAAGATTCCAATCTTTTCTCCGGGTTCTCCTGGTTGCCCTCTCCGGACGCCGCTAATATCCGCTAAGATAATTTCCCCTTTATGAAAAGGGATGTTTTGTTTCCCGGCAAAGTGAGAAATCCGATGGCCTAATCCGGCAAACCGATGTGAGTTAGGTTCGATAAAAGTTAATGTCCCTACACCGGCAGCGGGATCTTCGATTAAGATTCCCAACCGGTATTGGAGATTGGAGTCCCCTTCAAAACCATGGGAAAGGACTGGTTTTATTTTAAAAGAGATCAGCCTCCCGTTCCGGTTGACCAAAAGCTGGATAGCTTTTTGTTCCGGTTGGTAATTTTTGACAATCATCTCGACATCGCCCACCCGCTTAATTGGAAGATCATTGATTTTCAAAATAATATCGCCAATTTTTAATCCAGCGTCACGGGCGGGATAGAGTTGTTGCCGTTCAATGCTTCGTAAGGGGACATGCCCGACCATAACTACTCCTGTGCTTGAAAAAAGTACCCCAATTGCTTGGCCTCCAGGTATTACCTTAGGAGGTTCCGCTACCTCTACTCTTAATTTCTTAAGAGGAATAGACCCAAATAGCCGAAGTTGCACATCAAAACGGTCTATGCTGTTAGAATTTAATATTAACCGGTTAGTCAGGATTTTAGTGACTTTATCCTTTTTGGGCTTCTGCTTTGATTCCTGATCAAAGCATAACGGATAACGGACCGAAAGAATGAATTCTTGTCCCGGAGAGATTCGAAGAATCTCTGGCAAAGCCGATAATTGTATTATACTCGAAGCAAGCAAAGTGATAAGTATTATTCCAATAATCGAGAAAAACAAGGAAAACTTTTTTAAGTTACTCACAATTTTCACCCCAGGGCATTTTGAATTTCTTGAAAATTAAATTCCCCTTTTAACTGGGGTTTTATTCAAACAAAAAAGCCCGGTGTTTCCCCGGGCTTACTTTTTTGGTATTTCCGATTCAACTATAAGTTGTTTAACCTTTATTAACCACTTTTGATAGTCTAAGTGCCACGTATAACCATATTGTTGAATATTTTTACGGATTAACCGAGGTTCAACACCGGTTTTCCTGACTAAATCCCAAAAATCACGGCTATGATCCAAATGCTTTAAATGGGCCAACTCGTGAATTATTACGTAATCAACTAAAAATTGAGGGGCGCCTATCAACCGGTGGGATATATTGATATTCCTCAATGACGAACAGGAACCCCACCTACGGAATTGCCGATGGTAACGGACAGATTGATAAGGAAAATTATAGAAAAAACAATTTAGCTCTTCAGTCCGTTCTTTAAGTTTCGGTTCAAAAATTTGACCGAGTATTTTCCAATATACCCGGTCAATATATCCGGCTCCGCGTTTTGGTTGGCGCTTTAACGATATGGGTACTTTAATCGAACAAACGGCGCCATCATATGAAACGGTTACTGTTTTTCGTTCCTCCGGGATGATCCGGAGCGGTATTTCGAAAATGTTCATCAACTAACTACGATATTAACCAGGCGGTCCGGCACTATTATAACTTTTCGAATAACCTTACCGTCCAAATGAGGTTTAAGGGTAGGGTTATTCAAGGCCAATCCCTTTAACTCATCTTCCTGGCTGCCTACCGGAACCACCATTTTATCCCGGATCTTGCCATTAACTTGAATTGCTATTTCTACATTTTCTTCGGCGGCAAGTTCCGGATCAAAAACCGGCCATGCTTGATTGTGGATCGAATAACCATAGCCCAATGTGGTCCATACTTCTTCCGCCAAATGTGGGCAGGCGGGGGCTATTAATAACGAAATTGTTTTTACAGCTTCAGTCCAAGCTTGAGTCCTAAAAATTTCCGTTTTATATTTAGCCATCACGTTGGAAAGTTCCATTATCGAAGCAAGGTAAGTGTTAAATGAAAATATTTCAATCTCCCGTGACGCTTTGGCGATAGTTTGATGGGTTTTGCGACGGACGATTTTTTCAGCTTCCAGATTAGAATTGGGAGCTACCGACTCTAAAGTCAATTCCCATAACCGGTTTAAGAAACGGTACATTCCCTCGATCCCACGATTGTCCCATGGTCCGCCTTGTTCCCAACGCCAACCGAACATCAAGTAAGCCCTTACAGCATCCGCCCCATAACGCCCTACCAGATCGTCTGGGGCTACTACATTACCCCGGGACTTGCTCATCTTTTCGCTGTCTTCCCCGAGAATAATCCCCTGGTTTCTCAGCTTAACCATTGGTTCCCCGAAATCGACCAGGCCCAAGTCACGAATTGCCTTGGTGAAAAACCGGGTATAAATCAAGTGCATACAGGCATGCTCGATTCCGCCGGTATAGATGTCAACCGGGAGCCAATAGGCGGCTTCTTTCGGATCAAACGGAGTTTCACCCTGATAATAAGGGCTTAAATAACCATACTGATACCATGAGGAACACATAAAAGTATCCATAGTGTCAGTCTCGCGTTCAGCGGGTCCACCACATTGAGGGCAAGTCGTCCGGCGGAAACCTTCATGGTACTTAAGGGGCGATTCACCGGTGGGGAGAAATTCAGCATCCTCCGGTAATAAAACCGGCAAATCTTGATAAGGTACCGGGACGGTTCCGCATTTTTCACAGTAAATAATCGGGATTGGAGCCCCCCAATAACGCTGCCGGCTAATCAACCAATCCCGCAAACGATAATTAACCGTTTTCGAGCCGATTCCTTTTTCTTCAAGCCATGCGGTGACTTTTGCCTTCCCTTCGCTGGCGCTGGTACCGCTGAACGGTCCGGAATTCACCATTACCCCGTTATCAACTTCGGTATAGGCTGAGGCCAATTTTTCGGGCAGATCCCCTTGAGCCGGGGCAATAACCATTCTAACCGGCAATTGATATTTATTTGCAAAATCAAAATCACGTTCATCATGGGCTGGAACAGCCATGATTGCTCCAGTTCCGTAACCCATCATTACATAGTCCGCAATCCAAATTGGGATTCTTTCCCCGTTAACCGGATTAATGGCGTAAGCGCCGGAAAAGACACCGGTCTTTTCCTTTGTAGTTGATAAACGCTCAATTTCAGTTTGGCGGCTGGCCTTCGATACATACTCCTCCACTTCCTGGCGGTATTGAGGAGGATTAATTTCCTGAACCAAAGGATGTTCCGGGGCAAGCACCATAAAAGTGACCCCCCATAAGGTATCCGGCCTGGTAGTAAAGATTTTAATTTCCTGTCCAGTCTCGGTATGAAAGAGAACTTCCGCTCCTTCGCTTCGGCCAATCCAGTTTTGTTGCATGGTAATGACCCGTTCCGGCCAGTCGATTCCGGAAAAATCTAATAATTCCTCAGCATAATCAGTAATTTTAAAGAACCATTGGTTTAGTTCTTTTTTAATAACCGGAGTTCCACAACGTTCGCAATGTCGGTCTTCACCCCATACTTGTTCCCGGGCTAAAGTAGTGTTACACTGCGGGCAAAAATCGACGGGAGAAAATTTCTTATAAGCGATTCCCTTTTCGTAAAACTTCAGGAAGAACCATTGGGTCCATTTATAATAATCCGGTAAACAAGAAATGATCTCGCGTTTCCAGTCAAAAATGGCGCCCATTGACTTAAGTTGCTGGCGCATTCTTTCAATATTGCCGATAGTCCACTTAAAGGGATGAATCCCTCTCTTAATAGCGGCATTCTCAGCCGGGAGCCCGAAAGCGTCAAAACCCATCGGGAATAATACATTATAACCCTTCATCCGCTTATAACGGGCATGGGCGTCCGAAGGGGTAAGGGCGTACCAATGCCCGATATGAAGATCCCCGCTTGGGTAAGGAAGCATAGTTAAGGCATAATACTTCGGTTTATCATGGTTGATTAAGGAACGGTTAATCCCTTCCGTTTCCCATTTTCCCTGCCAACGCGGCTCGATTTCTTGCGGATGGTACTTAGTGACCTTGCTCATTGCAGTTGCCTCCCATTATAATTCTACTTTGTTAAATTAAAACTTACGTTTTGAAAATAACGCGTTAAATCGTTCGCGATTATTTTTAAAACGAACCTAAATTATTGAATTTAACAAAGTAGATAACCAAACACTTTTTAAATCTCAACTACCTTTGCCTCATGCCATAGTTGCTCTAAACAATAAAATTCACGTTCGCGATCTTGTAAAATGTGAATAACCAATTGGCCGAAGTCGAGTAAAACCCAAAGGCCATTTTGATATCCTTCCTTTGAGGGAAGTTTTAAACCACATTCTTGGGCTTTATCTAAGATATTATCAGCAATTGACCGGACTTGGACCTGGCTCTGGCCGGAACAGACTAAAAAAAAGTCAGTCACTCCTGACAAATTACGCAAATCCAAAATTACCGGGTTAATAGCTTTTTTCTCATTAGCCGCTTCTAAGGCGATTTCCAACAAATGCTCCATTAATTATCTAAAACACCTTTCATTATCAATTCATTTCTCCCAGCTACACTGCGAGGGTGGATTAAGTACCCTTGTTTAACGACATAATCAATAGTACGGTTAAATACTTTTAACACTAATTGATCAGGGCTAAGCTCAAAAGCCTGTTCCCGAAGGGTTCGGGCTTGTTCAAAAGCCCGGCCCGGTTCAATAAAATCAGCTACAAAAACCAAATCAACTAAGGGAGATACCTTTGGCGCCCCTGTAATATGATAGGAGATAGCATCTAAAACCGAAGGTTGATCAATACCCATACTGGTTTTAGCAATTGCCGCCGCAACTGGCCCGTGAAGCAATAAAGGCTCCGCCTTCTCAATATCGTCTATTACTATATCAAAATAAGCCGCTAGTTTCAAGAGTTTATCCCGGTCATATTCCCGGCATAAATCATGAAGTAAAGCGGCGGGAGAAACCAATTCCGAAGGCGTTTGAAAATGGGAGGCTAGTTCAAGGGCTATAGCTTCAACTCTGAGGCAATGGTCGAGACGGGCTTTGGAGAGGGTTTCCGTTAATATTTTAATAATTTCATTTCGGTCCATTGTTAACGTTCGTTTTCAATATAATTGAAGAATTCCTCCATTACTGCATCATCATCCCCAAAATTATAGGCAATTATATTCCGGAGATGGGCAAAGGAGTCAAGATCAATCCGATCAAACATAATTCCCACCCCATCACTGGTCAATCGTACCACTTTACCTTTAAGATCAATATCAAAATCACTATCACCAGCTAGGTGTATAACCATTTCCACCGGATTTCCCAATTGTAATTGTTTGGCTGTTTTTAGATAAGCACCCTTGAGGCTTAAATTTATTATTTCCCCTTGAAATTTATTCCCATCAATGAGGATTTCGGCTTCTTTTTTAAATTCCACCCGGGAAAATTTGCGTTTTTCGTTCACCATCGCCACATCCTTTTCTATCGGTACGGCTTCGTAAAAAAAATTGATTGACTAAAGATTTTAGGATTAGAATAATATTTCGATTATTTTTATAAATTCCCTTCCAGTTATTATAAAGTTTATCTCAAAAGGAAAAGAGGTGTTTGTTCACCTCTTTTTTTACCCAAAATAGATTATATTCATGTTGTAAATTCAAAATTAGCATGTTTAAAATTTGCTTTTAACCGAAGCTGCGATTGGACACTTATCTACATTTTTGGCTGCCTTGGTTTGGCCTCATTAACAATTATCTCCCTGCCACCCATATCTTTACCGTTTGCAGCGTCAATAACCCGATCCGCATCTTGATCATCGACTTCTATAAAGCCAAACCCTTTTGAACGACCGCTAATGGGGTCGGTAATTACCCGACTGGCTTTCACTTCAGCAAAATCCGCGAAAAAGGCGGATAAGTCATCTTTAGTAGCTGACCATGGCAAATTACCGACATAAAGTGTTTTAGTCACCCCATTTTCACCTCTCTTTCTTCAGCCAAAGTTGGTCTTTTAACAACAATTTATTCGCGGCCAACCCGAAAAACTTAAATATAGTTTGCATCAAAAAAAATTGACTATACCAAAGTCAACGACATTATCTACCTTAAAGCAGTCGTTTTCGTTATAGGAATAGTCAATTATATTATTAAAGATCCCGATATAAACCTTTGGTATTGATATAATCAATTACCTCATCAGGAACCAGGTACTTAATCGAACGCCCATACATTAACTCCACTCTGAGCCAGGTAGAGGAAATATCTAGCAATGGGGCTTCTAAAACTAAAATTTGATGGTTATATGGTTGTAAAAAAGGAGGCCAATGCTTATAATCGGTTAAAATTGGATAACCTGGGCGAAAGGCGGTAATAATTTTCGATTCTTCCAAAATCGATTGATAATTTTTCCAGGAGTGCAATTCTAAAAGTGAATCAAAACCCATTATTAAGGCAGCTTCCGAATCCGAATACTTTTTTTTCAATTCCCGGATGGTATCGATGGAATAAGAAGGCCCTTCCCGGTTCAATTCGACAGTTGACACTTCAAACCAGGGGCTGCCTTGAATAGCTAACTCAACCATTTTTAAACGGTGTTGGGCTTCGGTGGCTACTTCGCCGATTTTATGAGGGGGAATAGCAGCAGGGACTACAATCACTCTTTCGAGTTGAAAAGCTTCCCTGGCTTTTTCGGCTAATACCAAATGCCCAAAATGAATGGGATCAAATGTCCCGCCTAAGATTCCGAACATTTCAAGCCTCCTAAAATCAGGTAATAACCATATTGTCTCTATGAACGACTTCGTCCGCTGTTTTATAACCGAGAATCATTTCGATCTCAACACATTTTTTGCCAATTATTTTGCGAAGTTGTTCCCAGCCGTAATTGGTTAATCCTCTTCCCAATTCCCGGTTTTCACTATTAACGATCTTCACCAAATCCCCTTCTTCAAAATCGCCGGATAAATTGACTATTCCCGATGGCAATAAACTCTTGCCTTGTTTGATTAAGGCGTGTTCAGCCCCGGAATCAACAATCAATTCCCCGGTAACTTGAGGTCCATAAGCAATCCACCTTTTCCTACTTGAAACCACCGTTTGGGAACTTAAAAAAACAGTCCCTACCGGTTTACCGTCAAAAATATGTTGAATTTGAGACGGCTCGGAACCATTCATTAAAACCATTGAAGTCCCCGCAGAAGTAGCCATTTTTGCTGCCTCTATTTTGGTAATCATACCGCCGGTCCCAAAATTGGAACTGGCACCACCGGCCATTGAAGCTACCTCAGTAGTGATCTCTGTAACTAAAGGTATTAATTCCGCAGTATGATCCTTTTTAGGATCAGCGGTATAGAGCCCGTTAATATCGGATAATAAAATAAGTAAATCAGCTTCAATCAACCCTGCAACTAAGGCCGATAAAGAGTCATTTTCCCCGATCTTCAATTCCTCGGTGGCTACTGTGTCATTTTCATTAATTATTGGAATTACTTTGTATTTTAAAAGGGCTAAAATCGTATTCCTAGAATTTAAATAACGTTTCCGATCGCTGATATCACTACGGGTTAAGAGTATTTGAGCAACTGTTTGACCATATTCCGAAAACAATTTTTCATATATCTGCATTAATAAGCCTTGGCCAATAGCAGCCAAAGCTTGGCGCTGTAAAATAGTTCCCGGACGTTCAGTAAGACCCAACCGGCCCAAGCCGACCCCAACCGCGCCGGAAGTCACCAAAACCACTTCCCGGTTTTGGTTTTGTAAATCGGTAAGTTGCCTAACCAAAAGTTCCATACGGTTAATATTCAATTTCCCGGTGTTATGGGTAAGGGTACTGGTACCAACCTTAACCACAATCCGTTTCGCAGTTTGTAAAGCTTGCAGATAGCCCAATTTTAGCACTTCCGTTCCCAATCGATTTTACTGGGGCTTTTATCTTGGGGTGCCCTGTAAAGTAAAATATTGCGCCCAATGGTTTGCACAATATCAGCCCCGGTTTTTTGAGCGAGGTCTTTTGCCAGTTCTTTAACGTCAAAATCCTGATGAGGTAAAACCCTTGTTTTTACTAATTCCCTGGCGGTCAATGCATCATTAAGTTGGATAAGGAGATTCTCAGTAATCCCGCTCTTTCCAATTATTACAATCGGTTCCAATCCATTACCGATTGAACGTAAAGTACTCCGTTGTTTGCTGGTAAGCAATATATACCTTCTTTCCAAATGTTTTGCAAACATTATAGCATACAATTCCAAAATTTTTAAGTCAGAAATCGTGCTCGCGCCCAGTAAATTTGAATACTCCTCACTTTTTATCAGTAAAAAAGTGAAGCAAATGCTTCACTAAAAGTTCTGAGGTATTTTATCTTTTCTAAGCTGACGCCGATGGTTTTCGTAATCAGGGTCGCCCTTTCTCCACTTAGACCCAGCGCGGTCTTTGATAACTTCAGTCTCAGTTACCACAAACTCATTTTTGGCAGTACAATAAAAGAGGGGCTCCCCTTTACGGCAATTACCACAATCCAGGCAAAACAAGTTTGAAACCTCCTAAATTTGCATTATTTCTACCTTTTGTTTTTGGACAGCATAGAATATTAAATTTTACAAAATGGATTAGTCATCGCTTAAAAAAGAAAACTCGAAATCATTAATCCGTACCAAATCACCTTCTTTGATCCCCGCGTCAATTAATGCTTGCAAAATCCCCCATCTTTTTAGAAGCAGATGTAAACTTTGCAATGAATACTCGTTGTTAAGGTCGTAACGAAGGATCCTTTTTTCCAAAGCTTTATTTTGAACCCTAAAGGCGTTACCTTCTTTAATTATTTCCGTGCCTGGTTGATCTTGAACCTGCTCCGGTACCGGTCCTTCTAATAAGGGCTCCGTTACGTACTTAGGAAGTAGGGCTAATTGGTGAATCACCGCATCCAATAATCGGTTGACCCCCTCGCCTGTTGCAGCAGAGATAGGGATGACCATTCGATCGGATACTTGTGATTGAAACTTTTCCCAAACTATCTTAGATTGGGGAAGATCGATTTTATTAGCGGCAATGATCTGCTCCTTGTTGGCCAGCCCCGGATCATATAACCTTAATTCTTCATTGATCTGTAAATAGTCCTGGTAAGGATCCCTCCCGGACTGCCCGGAGAGATCCACTAAGTGAACCAAAAGACGAGTCCTTTCAATATGCCTTAAAAATTGATGGCCCAAACCTACGCCTTGATGAGCCCCTTCGATTAGTCCCGGAATATCCACTGCCACAAAGCTCTCTGCTTTATGATCAACTACCCCTAAATTGGGTTCAAGGGTAGTAAACGGATAATCAGCCACTTTAGGCCGGGCTGCCGAAATTTTTGACAACAAAGAAGATTTTCCGGCATTAGGAAAACCTATTAGGCCCACATCGGCTAATAACTTTAACTCCAATTCCAGCGCTAATTCGGTTCCCGGTTCGCCTTTTTCAGCAAATTGCGGAGTTTGACGGGTAGAAGTGGCAAAATGAGTATTACCTCGCCCACCTCTGCCTCCTTTTAAAATTATAGCCTGGTAACCCGGCTCGGTTAAATCGGCAATCAATTTACCGGTATCTGCATTCTTGACTAGGGTCCCTAAGGGCGCCTTAATAATCAAATCAGCGCCCGCTTTCCCGGAACGGTTTACTGCGGTGCCAGGCTCACCATGTCCAGCCCGGAAATGCTGTTGATAGCGAAAACTACTTAACGTATTCAAATCATGGGTCGCTTCCATAATTATATGGCCGCCCCGCCCCCCATCCCCGCCATCTGGCCCTCCGCGCGGTACATATTTTTCACGGCGGAAGCTGACTGCTCCCGAACCCCCATTGCCTGATCTGATAAAAATTTTAGTTTGATCTAGAAACAATTAGTGACACCTCAAAATTATTATTCGACGAATACTTTACTTATCCTTTACCGGTAATTGCCCAAAAATCCTTTTATCCGGATTTCAATAAGATTATAAGTTTTAAGTATGGAAAAGTGAAGAATGCAATTGTTTAATTATTTCAAACTTCATTTTTCACAATTCATTCATTATGATCCATAGGTTACAGATAAGGTTGTGGCATCTATCGTTTTTAAAGGAATTATTGGTTTTAACTGTTTTTCATAAACTACCACCTGGTTTCGGCCGCCCTTTTTAGCGCGGTATAACGCATCATCCGCCCAAGCAAGAAAGTTTTCAGCCAAATTATTCAGGGTTTCATCTCCAAGATTAATAATACCTTCGCCATCGAAATCCAAAAGTGAACTCACCCCAAAACTGGCAGTAAGGCGAATTCGATGGTTATTGGTACAAAATAAATTAGCGGCAGTTTTTTCCCTAAGCCTTTCCGCCATAAGATTGGCATTATCCGAATCGGCCTGCGGTAATAAAATGACAAATTCCTCACCGCCAAAACGGCACGCTAAATCGGATTCAGGGATTAATTTTCTTAATAAATCGCCGAATTCAGCTAATACTTGATCCCCGGCTGAATGCCCGAATTGATCATTAACTTGCTTAAAGTGGTCGATATCCATAAATATTATTGAAAGAGGCCGCTTAAAGCGATATGCTTTTTTAATCTCCTCTTTCAGTTTCTCCATTAAATAATGGCGGTTATACAATCCAGTAAGGCTATCAAGGATTACTTTATGATATAGTTTGGAGATATTCACGTATAACTTGGCATTTTCAATCGCAGTATCGGTCGCTAAATGATAAAGCCTTGAGTGATCTAAATGAATAGCAGCGCGTTGGAGGAAAAAATGCAACAAGTTCCGGTCGCGCTTGGAAAAATAAGATTCCGACTTAAATAAAACTAAAATTCCGATCATTTCTTTACTAGTATTAAGAGGTAGCGCCATTATGCTAGAATAAACCTGGGTAAGCCCTTTAACCGCTACCCACTTGGTTAACGGATGATTATTGATATTTTTAATTAAGACCTCGCTACGGTTGTTGGTAACCTGTTCCAATAGGCCCGATTTTTTTGATAAATTTTGAGTTATTTGATTAAATTTATCGGCCGGGATTCCCTGTAATGACTTTAATTTAAACTTATTTTGAACTTCGTCATACCAATAAATTATACCGGCGGATGCTTTTGTTTCCTTCATTACCAGTTGTAAAATGTTCTTTGACAGCTGAACAAAATCCAATTCCGCTTCCAAAGAATTTTCTAATTTATAAATTTGCCGGTAAATGCTGAACTTAGAATAATAATAAATAATCCACCATCCAACCGGAATTATACTCATAAATAAAAATAAAAAAAGGATAAAACCCAAACAAAAAACCACCCTTCGTTAACCTTTTTATCGGCAATAACGAGAGAATGGTTTAATTTTTTGAAAAGTAGTTGTCAGAAGTATAGGAGTCAGAAGCCGGCATAAACCAAAAAACTACGGATGAGCTTCGGGTTATGGTTACAAAAAATCACCGCTCCTGCTCCTGGCTACTCTAGGCCATAGATGATTCCCACAATTTAAAAACTGATCCCTGCACTTTACCACTCCAATAAAGTCGCGCCCCAACTTAGCCCGCCGCCGAAGCCTACCATTAATATATAATCCCCTTTTTGAAAACGTTTCCAAGACTCAGCCAAAGCTACCCCTATAGACGCAGAGGAAGTATTGCCAAAACGATCAAGATTAATGATAAATTCGGTTTTCTCCGAAGCAAGTTCCTTAGCGGCAGCCTCAATTATCCGATTATTGGCTTGATGGGTAATAACATACTTGATTTGTTCCGGTTTAAGCCCGGCCTTACGGGGGACACTATCGAAAAGTTGTTTTATAATATTTACTGCAAAACGAAAGACTGTCTTTCCATTTTGATTAAAGTAAAATTCATTTTTCCGCCCATCTAATAAATCTTGTACACCCCCGATTACAACTTCATCACCAAGGGTAGGGTCTGAACCAAGTTCGGTATAAAGAATCAAATGCTCAGGATGATCATTGGTAAGGGCAATCGCGGCAGCAGCATCCCCAAATAAGACACAGGAATTCCGGTCAGTATAATCCACTAGCCGAGAAACATGTTCCCCGGCTATTACTAAGCCATTTTTAATAGGACGGGTTTTTAAAAAACTTTCAGCAGCCGCTATCCCATACATTAAACCGGAACAAGCCGCATTCAAGTCAAAACAAAAAGCTTGGTTGCAATTAAGCGCTTTGGCAATCTCAAATGATTGCGCCGGACTAATTCGATCCGGGGTTAAGGTCGAGCTGATCACAAAATCAAGTTTTTGAGAGCTAACATTGGCAGTTTCACATGCCATCTGAGCGGCAGTGATGGCAAAACCGGTGATAGTTTCACCCGGTTGAACAATATGCCTTTCCCTGATTCCCGTCCTGGTTATAATCCATTCCTCACTAGTGTCTACCATTTTTTCCAAATCTTGATTAGTTAGTACTTTTTGAGGGACTGCGAAGCCCACCCCTGAAATACCTATTTCCATAATACCCTCCTGTTGTTAAGGTAGATTATTCTACATCTTTTAATAATTTTAAATAATTAGCCATCTCCAAAGTCATGCCATGAATAATGAAATTTCCTTTAGCCACAATTTCTTCTTTAGAGCGGACAATTACTTCGATTAAATAACGGTGCCCTTTTTTCTCTAAGACCTGAGCCTTTGCGATAAGTTTTTCCCCTGCCCGGACAGTCCTTAAAAAAGTTACTTCCGTTTTTCCGGTTAGCGCTACTTGGACATCAGCCACAGCATTAGCTAACGAATTAGCCTGGGCAAAAATAATATGTCCCCGAATAATATTGCATTTTTCCAAGCACATTGATTGGTCTGTCTCCAGGAGCGATAACCCGCGTTTCCCGGGTTCTATCTCAATCAGTTCCCCGACAATCTCCTGAGTCCCCAAAGATTGGGATGAGCCAAAAAAATGAGAGGCCATTTCCCGAGTACGTTTTCTAACTTCGGGGATGGCTAATTCTAGCCGGTCAAGGCGAATGGTTGGAATGCTCACCTGAAGGTTCTCAGCCAACTCCTCATCAGTAATGAACGGGTTTTTTTCAATCGCTTCCAATAACAGCCGATGCCGCTCAGTCTTTTTTACAGGTTTTCCTATCATTGTCCCTTTTATTAGCTATTATTATTATTACCTGATAATAATCATAACTTAAGAAGGTGGAATTTGCAACTAACAATAAATTATCAAATAGAATTTGGTTATTTACCATATAAAAAAACCGGAACCAAAGATTTATCCGGTTCCGGTTTTTAAAAGCCAAACGTGCTTTAAACTATAAACTTCGAACTTTGAACTATTTAGCAACCTAACCCTGGTCAGAATTTTTGATTTTCGTTTAAAACATCCATTCCAAATTGGTTATTATCAATACCAAATTTTTTAACGGAAAAGATACTATAACCCAATCTAGACATGGCTTCATTCATTTGTAGACGCCATTTTTCGTTTTCAGGGATATCAGGGATCTCCGGGAAAGAATAATTAACCATTTCCTCAAGGAATTGACGCCTAATATTTTCATTTCCTGGCAGATAAAAATATGAAAAAGCCATTTGATGTTCTTCTTTGATCCCAATCACTAAAAAACAAATTCCTTTAAGCCATAGTAACTTTTTAACCGATTTTTCAAATGTTACCGGTTCATAAAAGCGGCCGGGATTATCTTTGATAGCAAATCTCGTTCTTTCAAAGAGATTATCAGTTTTTGAAAAAGTATCTTCAATTAAAAAGTCCGGTAGGTGATGGGGTTGCTCTTTATTTAGTTCCGTCGCTTTGGAGAGCATATATTGATGAATTTTTGCAAATGTCTCATCCTCTTTAAACTTTATCACCATACTTTGGACTAATTTTTCCCTAAAAATCTTTTTATTCTCCATTGACATTTGAGAAACGACTATTCCCTGATCTTTGGCGCTGGAATATTGAGAAATCGAAACCAAAACAATTAAAAACAAAAACATTGATAAAATTGCGGGTTTTCCTTGCCTCATCTTTTACCTCAGCATATTATGTATTTAAGTTAAATACTTGGCGATTTAATTACAACATAACCTGTTTCATATTTAACATTTAATCATTAAATATACAAAATAGTAGCAAAGAAAACTAATCTAGTCAAGGATTAATTAAAAAATTTAATTAGCTTTTATTATTTTACTTTTTTAATATCAGCCCCCAAGCTTGCGAGTTTCATTTCCAGTTGCTCGTATCCTCGCTCTAAAAACTGAACCCCCTCGATGGTAGTCATTCCTTCTGCTATTAAACCTGCAATTACCAGTGAAGCCCCAGCCCGCAAATCCGGCGCGTAAACCGGCGCCCCGCTCAACCTGGCATTACCTTTAACAATTGCGCTTCTACTTTCCACCCGGATTGAGGCTCCCATCCGAATTAATTCATCAACGTAACGAAAGCGGCTCCCAAAAACATTCTCAGTAATAACACTAGTTCCATTGGCAACAGCCAATAATGCCGTGATTTGGGGTTGAAGATCGGTAGGGAAGCCGGGATATGGCAGGATTGTCACATCGACGCTTTTAAAATAACCTTTAGAACGGATTAGGATGGATTCCTCCCTAACTTCAACTTCAATACCGATCTCTTTTAACTTTGATGTTAAAGCCTCAACATGTTCAGGGATTAGGCCGGTAATTTCAACCTCGCCACCTGTACTAGCCGCGGCAATCATGAAAGTCCCAGCCTCGATCCGATCGGGAATAACTGTATAATCAATATCCCTATTGTTCAATTGGGCTACGCCTTCAATTCTAATTGTATCCGTTCCCGCCCCCCTAATTCGGGCTCCAAGCCGATTATAAAAATTTTGTTCTTCGATGATTTCCGGTTCTTTGGCAGCATTCTTGATAACTGTGGATCCTTCAGCTAAAATTGCGGCAGCCATAATATTTTCTGTAGCCCCAACACTTGGAAAGTCAAGTAAAATCTCTGCCCCTCTTAATTTTTGATACGCTTGAACCAAAATATAGCCGTGTTCCTCTAAAACCTCGGCACCCATAGCTTGGAATCCCTTTAAATGAAGATCTAGCGGACGTTGCCCGATAACGCAACCTCCGGGTTGAAAAAGTTTTACACGGCCGATTTTAGTTAAAAGTGGACCCATAACCTGGGCTGAAGCACGCATTTGCCGAACTAGCCCATCAGAAGCGGTATAATTTAAATCACCTTTAATCCGAATTAATAATGAGTTTACATCGGCCCAATTAATTTCTACTCCCAGGCTCCTCAATACACCAATCATGGTATCAACATCGCGAATCTTTGGGACATTCCGGATTAAACATTGGGAATTGGATAACAATGAAGCAGCCATCAATTTCAAAACCGCGTTCTTAGCGCCGCTAATATTAATAACTCCCTTAAGTTTTTTGCCTCCAATTATTTCTAACCGTTCAACAACACTTGACCCAGCCTGTACCAATGTTTTCGCATCAATCATTGAACCGACACCCCAATTCCTTAATTATCAATGAACAATGATTAGTCCTAATTTACCGTAACCAGTCATCGGATATAACCTTTGTCAACTTATATCTCTCTTTGTTTTGCTTGCAAATCCTGGGTTGACGGCTTCCAAGAAAATCAGTGTTCAAATGATGGACAATCAGGTTGATAGCTTATCAAATAAGGTATGGCCGAAAACTCATTGTTGACCCACTGCCAGATTTTCTTTCTATTAAAATTGGATAAACTACAAACAGCATCCAGCCGGGATAACAAAGCGTTACAATCCAGCATTGACCGGGCTTAATGAGTTCAGACCCATCATATTCCCATTGTTAATAGAATGTGACAAAAGCATACTATCTACCCAGCTTGTCCTGGACTAATAGTTACCAATCGCTACTTTAAAAAACGGAGGTCAAATTGTTTACCTCCGCTTTCAATCCCAAAATGTATCAATTAGCCGCGAGAAGAGTACGAAAAGAGGGCGGTTATTATTCGGTGTTTTTGGAAATATTCAGTAAGATTCCAATACTAAACATACTGACCAACAGCGAAGAACCCCCATAACTTAAAAAAGGCAACGGTACCCCGGTTACAGGGAGGCTTGAAGTAACCACGCCGATATTTATAATAGCTTGAAAAACAAGATAAGAAGTGATCCCGGAGGCAAGCATCCTAGCATAAGAATCTTTTGCTGAAACAGCAATTTTATAACCCCGCCAAGCTAAAAAGAAGAATAAGGTTATCACCGTCGCTGTCCCTAGTAAACCCAATTCTTCCCCGAGAATGGAAAAAATATAGTCAGTATGGGCTTCAGGGAGGTAATTAAATTTTTGCCTACCCATTCCCAAGCCAAGGCCAAATGGTCCGCCGGAACCGAGGGCATATAAGGACTGGATAATCTGCCAACCTGTTCCTTGCGGGTCGCGCCAGGGGTTCAAAAAAGCGATTAACCTTTCAGCTCGGTAGGCTTTCATTTTTATCTCAAAAACACTGACGATAAGCCCGATTCCTGATAAAAGCGCCAGATGCGCAATTTTCGCCCCACCGCTAAAAAGCATCATTAAAAAAGTGCCAAAAATGACGATTGTTGTCCCTAAATCCGGTTCTAACAATATTAAAAAACAAATTAATACCACAAAAATTCCCGGCATAATTATCCCAATGATGAAATTAGCGATCCCTTTTTTAATTTCTGCAAAGTAATGAGCCAAAAACATAATCATAGCTAGCTTAGCGAATTCCGACGGTTGAAAAGGAAAAATACCAAGGTCAATCCAACGCCGTGAACCTTTAGTTACTTTAGCCACTACCAAAACCAAAATTAAAAAAAAGATCGCCGCTATTGCCACTGGAATAGTGATCCGTTTTAAACTTTGATAAGGGATTTTCATCATGATCAACATTAAAACCAAACCAATTGCTGCAAAAAATAGTTGTTTTAATCCAAAGTGGAATACGCTCCAGCCTTTATTCAAAGCCTCCGGGGCGCCAGCGCTCGATACCATGACCAATCCAATCATGACTAAGGTTAAAACAACCATAAACAGAAAAAGGTCAGGAGGATTCCGTTTCAATTCGCCGCCTCCGAAAATAAAAATCAGTCAATAGCGTTATCAATTGTTAACAAAAATTTTTGTCCGATTGCCGTTGTAAACCTAGTAGATGATTTAAAGTAAAAAACCTAAAATCCCCAAAACCCCTAAAGCGACTCCAGCCATCCAAAAGCGGAGCACAATCTTTGGTTCAATCATCCCACCCAACTCAAAATGGTGGTGTAATGGGCTCATCCTAAATACCCTCTTCCCCGTAGTTTTAAAAGAAATTACCTGAATAATAACGGAGAGCGTTTCCGCTACAAAGACTCCACCAACTATGGGTAAAAATAAGGTTAACTGGCCAAATAGCGCCATACCGCCCAAGGCTCCCCCTAGCGCTAATGACCCGGTATCGCCCATAAACACTTGAGCCGGAGATCCGTTAAACCAAGTAAAACCAAAACAAGCTCCAGCCAGGGCCAGCGCAAAAACTGCCAAATCAGTTTGGTTTTGTAATAATAACAACCCGGCCATGAACAAAGAAGCAATCGCCATAGTACCCGCTGCTAGACCATCTAAACCATCCGTAAGGTTCACTGCGTTTGAGCCGCCAACCAATACAAACAAGCCAAACAGGAAGAATAAAGGGTTTCCCCAACCAAACTCCGGAAAAGCGAGTTTAAGGTTAGTAAAGGGAATAATTTGCCCGGTTGAAACATTGCTTTTGATCAAAAAGGCAACAACGATCCCGGCAATTACCAATTGGGCGAATAGTTTTTGCCTGGCTTTTAATCCCAGTGAACGCTTGGCCACAATAATAATCAGGTCATCGATAAAACCAATAAATCCAAAACCTAACGTTAAAAATAGTACCCATAAAACTTCACTGCTAAAATCGCGGACCGCGATTAAAGACACTATTAAGGAGAATAAGATTAATACTCCGCCCATCGTAGGGGTCCCCGCTTTTTTGAGATGGCTTTGGGGACCGTCATTCCTAATACTTTGGCCAAATTTCAAACGTTGCAAAACTTTGATGATCGACGGCCCGAGTAATAAACTAACCACGAAAGAGGTGAGAGCGGCAAATAAAAGTTTGGCTAATTCAGTCATATACTACAACCTCCTCACTATATAAGTTGAATCAAATTTTTTATATACAGCATCTCCCTAAAGCCGAACATGATGGAAAGGTTAATGAATTTAATTCAACTTATTTAAGCTATGATAGGATGAAGTAAATTCCGATTTGTTGCTATTTGCATTCGGAATAAAGAATGCAAATTTTATATAAGAAATTTACTTTATTCTATATAGATAAGGCTTCAACTACCTCCTCCATCTTCATCCCGCGTGAACCCTTAACCAAGATTGAGTCGCCGGGACGCGCCAAATCTTTGAGAATCCGGATCAACTCAGGCTTATTTGAAAAATATTCCGCTTTTCCCGGAGTTATGCTATTAAACCCATCCGCATATTTTTCAGCAAAATTGCCATAGGCCAATAAATAATCAACTCCCAGATTAGCGGCATATTCACCAATTTCCCAGTGGGAACCGGTTGATGCCTCGCCTAATTCAAGCATATCAGCTAAAACGGCGATTTTCCTACCGCGGCCTGCTGTTTGACAGAGCACCTCAATGGCCGCTTTGACCGAAGCCGGACTGGCATTATAAGTATCGTCAATAATCCGGAGTTGATTATGATTAAAAACTTTGAGCCTACGTCCGGTCATGGCTGGGGCAGATAAGCCATCCCAGATTTCAGGGAATGATAAACCTAAGATTCTACCGGTAACAACTGCGGCTAAGGCATTATAAACATTAAGCCGTCCCGGCAGGGGTAGGAAAATTTGATGTTTTTCGCCTTCGCCACAAACTTGAAATAAGGTTCCATCTCCGTTTACTTCATCCAATTCGGCCCGATAACCCAATTCAGGATGGGTTAAGCCAAACCAGATAGGCCGGACTCGGCTCGGAATCGGCATTTGACGAATCCAAGGATCGTCCCCGTTCAAGATGGCGATTCCACCTGTAGGAAGTGATTCAATTAGCTCCGCTTTGGCCTTGGCGATGTTTGCTTCAGAACCTAACAATTCCAGATGTGCTTGTCCAATATTTGTGATTATTCCAATCCCGGGTTCGGCAATGGTGGCTAAGTTGTGAATTTGGCCAATTCCGCGCATACCCATTTCCACCACAACTGCCTCGGTCTTCTGGTCTATTCCCAACAGCGTTAAGGGAAGCCCGATTTCATTATTAAAGTTAGCTTCGGTTTTGACGACTGTATATTTTTGAGATAATACCGCAGCCACCAAATCTTTAGTAGTAGTTTTCCCATTAGAACCGGTTATCCCAATTACCGGAACCTTAAACCGCTTACGATGGAACCGGGCAATCGCCCCGAATGCCGCCAGGGTATCATCGGTTCGAATTACCGGCGCCCCGCAATCCAAATCAGTATCTTCCATGACCAATAGGGCGCTTGCGCCGGCTTTGACTGCTTCATTCAAAAATTGGTGCCCGTTAAAACGTTCGCCCTTTAAGGCTAGGAACAAATCGCCCTGCTTTATTTTCCGAGTGTCGGTGCTGATTCCGGAGACGGTTAACTCGGTATCTCCCTTAATTAACTGCCCGTCGACGATCTGAAGGATTTCGCTAAGCTTGAAGTTGGCCATTAAATTTCTCCTTAAGCGCTTCCCGGGCCACTTCCCGGTCATCAAAATGAATACGGTGCCCTCCAAAATCCTGGTAAGTTTCATGTCCTTTCCCGGCAATCATTACCAGGTCATCCGCGTCCGCCATAGAGATAATTTTCCTGATGGCTGTAGCCCGATCCGCTTCCACTTGATAAGCGGAGGTAGGAGTGGCATTTTGAAACCCTGCTTCAATATCGCTGATGATTTTCAAAGGGTCTTCGGAACGCGGGTTATCCGAAGTTATAATGGTATAATCAGCCATTCGGGCTGCAATCTCGCCCATAATTGGCCTTTTAGCCCGATCCCGGTCCCCGCCGCAACCGAATACCAAAAGCAACCGTTTTGAGGTAATGCCCCGGGCAGTCCTTAAAATATTTTCGAGGCCGTCTGGGGTATGGGCATAATCAACAATAACCCCAAACGTTTTCGATTCCGGGACTAGTTGAAAACGCCCCGGGACTATGTTTACCGACTCCAGCCCTTTTTTTATTGCCATCGGTTCGAGCCCTAGCCCTAAACCGGCGGATAGTACCCCCAAACTATTATAGACATTAAAATAACCAGTCAGTTTCAGTTTTAAATCGATCAGCCCTTCTGGAGTATTAGCGGTATAAGTAGCCCCCGATTGGGTAACTGTAATCCCTTCCCCGCGGATCATGGCGCTTTTTTCAATACCGTAAGTCAATATTTTAGACTTTGCTTGGGCGATAATTGACTCGGCGTGAGGGTCATCAATGTTAATCGCCGCCCAGGAATCCGAAGGCAAATTCTTAAAGAATTTGGTTTTAACCCTCAAGTATTCTTCAAATGTTTTATGATAATCGAGATGGTCTTGGGTGATATTAGTAAAAATCCCCCCCACAAATTTAAGCCCTGATACCCTACCCTGATCAATCGAGTGGGAAGAGACTTCCATCACCACATATTCAACACCTGCCGCAACCATTTGCGCAAATAACTTTTGTAGCTCCAACAGTCCCGGTGTAGTATTGGTTACGGTATTAGTCGCTGGTATTACCTGGCCTTTGATTAGATTGTTAATTGTACCGATTAACCCCACTTGATAACCGGACGCTTCCAAAATGCTTTTTACCAAATAAGTCGTGGTGGTTTTACCGTTGGTTCCAACGATCCCGATTAGCTTCAGGCGGCGATCCGGATAACCAAAAAAAGCGCCAGCCATTTCTTTGAGAGATCCAGCAACTTCTTTGAGTTGAATAATAGCCATCCCATAATTCTCTGTGGGCCAATCTTCAACGACCGCAGCAATCGCTCCTCGCTCAGCCGCTTGTTTCAGGTATTGATGCCCGTCTACCTTCGTCCCTTTAATACAAACAAACAAATTCCCCTTGGAAACCAACCGCGAGTCTTGGTTAATTCCGGTTATTTCCAAATCCAAGTTGCCTTCAATTCTTACCAGATCAATATTACGAAGTATTTCTGCTAAGTTCACCGACTCGCCCCCTTTAAGTAACAGTTATTCGCTTTTCAAAAAAACAATCCTGCCACCTATTTAGAAGAATTAAACCCGAAGGTAGTTTATGCTAAAATCTCCATTTTAATCTCTGATAAGGAGATTAAGGATTTTTCGGTTCCGGTTTAAACAGGACCTTAATGTTACTTCCGGATTCAACAATAGTCCCTGCCTCTGGCTGTTGCCCAACGGCAAAGCCGCTTCCTTGGGCTTCCAGTTTTAGCCCTAACTCACTTAACAGTTGTTTAACTTTTAGGGCGGATAAGCCCTGAAGATTTGGGAGAATCAATTTAACTCTGCCTGATTGGTATTTTTCTTCCGGGTCAAAATAAATCAAGATTTTAGCCTGACGGTTAATCTTAACGCCTGGTTTAGGAACCTGATCGTAAACATAACTACCTCGGCCGATTAGCCGGTAATCAACCCTGCTTTTTTGTAAAAGCGCCAAAGCCTCGGCAATCGGCCGGTTCAACAAATTCGGCACAATTACTTCTTCTTCGTTAAGCTTGTTGAGATCTTGAGTTTCGAATACCGGTTTAACACCTAAATAACGAAGGGAATCCCTAAAGATACTGCCGGCCACCGGAGCGGCTATCACCCCGCCATATTTTACCTGGCAACTTGGTTCATCCAAAATAACCATCCCAACTAATTGGGGATCATCGGCTGGCGCAAACCCAATAAAAGAAGAAATCAATTGGGAATAGCCTTTTCGTCCTTGAACTACCTTTTGGGCAGTGCCAGTTTTTCCAGCCACCCGGTAGCCCTCTAAATAAGCCCTAACCCCGGAGCCGTTCGTAACTACCGAGCGCATCAAATCTCGCATGGTCCGGGCGGTTTCTTTGGATATTACCTCCCGAATCACTTGCCGCTTATTTTCCAGAGTTACCTTGCCTCCGGGAGAAACGGCCTTTTTGACCAGGTAAGGCCGGAGCAATGAACCGCCATTGGCAATGGACGCCACTCCCATAACCATTTGGAGTGGAGTCACCGCTACACCTTGCCCAAAACCGATGTTCGCCAATTCCACATTTTTGACTTGATTAAGTGGTTGCAGGCGGCCTGGAGATTCTCCCGGAAAATCGATCCCGGCGATTCTTCCAAAACCAAAGGCTTTAATGTAATTGTAGAGGGTATCTTTACCTAAACGCATCGCCAATGTTGCAAAAACTGGGTTACAAGAATTGTCAACCGCCTCGGTGAAGGTTTGGCTACCGTGACCTCCCGCTTTCCAACATTTTATCCGACGATCCTCAACTACAATAAAACCGGGATCAAAAAATTGCGAGTCTAAACTGACCTTTCCTTCTTCCAGTGCAGCTGCGGCTGTAAAGACTTTAAAGGTTGAACCTGGCTCGTACATGTCGGTAAAAAGGGGATTACGCCGGTATTCTGAGGGATAGTTTTGATACTTGTTAGGATCAAACCTCGGATAACTCGCGACGGCTAAAATCTCTCCGGTACGAGGATCAGCCATAATTCCCATTCCCCGTTTCGAACCGGTATCATGGACTGCTTTTTCTAGTTCCCTCTCTACAATGTATTGGATATTCTGGTCAATAGTTAAATATAATGAATCACCATCTACCGGAGCCAAATATCGCCTTTCCCCTTGAGGGATATAGTGGCCGGATGTATCAAATTCAGCTTGGTCACTTCCGGGGACACCGGCTAAAAACCGCTCATATTGCTTTTCCAGGCCTTCCAAACCTTGGTTGTCAATTCCGGCAATACCAAGAATCTGCGATCCCAAAAACGTCTGAGGGTAAAAACGGTGGGCCCGCGGACCAACCTCGATCCCATGAATTTCGATTTGTTTGCCGTCCTCAAGCCAGCTCATAGCTTTCCTGAGTTTATCTACTTCGTCAAAAGAAGCTTTCCGTTTAATCCAGACAAAAGAGGCGCGTTTTGAAAGGACCTGTTCAAACTGGACCGGATCCATTTCCAACACGCCTCCGATAACCCTTGCAATCCTCTTCCGGGCCGAAGCGTCTTTTAAATCCGTTACTGTTTTTTTAACCGGATCAGTAATTTCCAGCCCCACTTCGGCCGGATGTCCGTAAATGCATTCTCCATCAATACTACTTGCCAATTCATGGCCGGTCCGATCATAAATCGCGCCTCGGCGGGGCACAACCGGTAAAGCCCGGAACCTTTGCCGTTCGGCGGCTTTTTTTAACCGATCAGCCATAAATACCTGAATATAAAATGAACGCAAAATTAAACCGCCCATAATAACCAGGACGATTAATAAAAGCCAGACAATTCGTTTTTTTGATTCAACTTCGTGATTCAAGGTCTTTCCTCCGCCTGTCAAATCCGTTTAGCCCACCGAATCCTGGTCAAAAAGTTCCTTCCCTATTCATAATTTACCACAAGGCGCTCAGGGAGAAAAGCCTAAAACATCAGGGAGTATTCGCCAGTGTCTCACCAACACCTCCAACCCAGGCTGTAAGCTTGCTCCAGATACCCTGCTGGTAAGACCGGGGCAACGCGTGATCTACGGATGGAGCGGCGGCGATACGACGGTAGTCTCTCGGAGTCGCTAATTTCATTCCCAATTCAGTTTTGGCAAGATGCTGGATCCTGTCATACGAAGTCAGGCTAGCTATTTCTACCTGTGTTTTATTTAATTCCCGATCCAACGCCTGAATTTCGTCTCGTTGGAGATTAATCTGATAGTTTTTTTGAACAACTAACATCTGAATTACTGAATTTAAAAAAACCAATCCAATCAATACCCCGGCCATTTTGAGCAAAACAGGGTTTTTACAACGGATACGGGTTTTCTTCCCAATTCCAGCCCCGGCCTTTAGGTTTGGTTTTACGATTGGGTATCGTTCAGCCACTATCATTTTTACGCACCATCCCTTATCATTAGACCAGTTTCTCGGCTGATCGAAGTTTGGAACTGCGAGCGCGCGAGTTAATTTTGATCTCTTCCGGTACCGGAACAACCGGTTTTTTGGTTAACACTTTAAGCAGAGGTTGGTTATTGCATTGGCAAACCGGTAGTTCCTTGGGGCATTGGCAACCTTTGGCAAATTGGGCAAAGATATTTTTAACGATTCGATCTTCCAAAGAGTGAAAGGAGATAACAACGATTCTGCCTCCCCGCTTCAAAATTGGGATCGTTTCTTCCAAAGCGCTTTCCAATACTTCAAGTTCGTTGTTGACCGCAATCCGAAGCGCCTGAAAAGTCCGGCGGGCAGGGTGCGGGCCGGTCCGGCGGGCCGCGGCCGGTATTGCTTTTTTGATAATTTCAGCTAATTCACTAGTAGTCTTGATCTCTTTTTCCCGGCGCTGACGTTCGATAAAGACCGCTATCCGTTTAGCCCACCGTTCTTCCCCATAGTCCCCGATAATCCGGGTTAAATCTTCAACCGTGGCTGTATTAACCAGATGGGCGGCTGAGAATGGCTGGCTCCGATCCATCCTCATATCGAGCGGCGCTTCATTCTTGTAACTAAAACCACGTTCATCCTGATCGAACTGGGGCGATGAAACCCCTAAATCAAACAAAACTCCGTCGATTTCTTTAACTTCCAGATCCCGGAGGATCTCCGGAATCGCCGCAAAATTACTCCGGAACAATTTTACCCTGGGGTTAACGTTTGCTAACCTTTCCTGAGCTGCCTGAATCGCGGTTTGATCCTGGTCGATCCCGATCAATAACCCTTGGTTGTCCATTCGGCCTGCAATTTGACTGGCATGTCCGGCTCCGCCAATGGTAGCGTCGATGTATACCCCTGCCGGTTTAATATCCAAATAATGAATTACTTCATCCATTAAAACCGATTGATGTTTAAATTCGGACATTACACTCCGCCCTTTTAAATTCCGATGTCAATTATATTTTCCGCAATATCTTCGTAAGATTGCTGAGCATGGCTGGTATATTCTTCCCAAGTCCCCTTGGACCAAATTTCAATTTTAGTAGAGACTCCAATTATATACACATCCCGTTCAATCTTAGCATGTTCCCTTAAGTGTTGAGGTAAAACCATCCTGCCCTGTTTATCCGGTTCGGCTTCGACCGCTCCCGAAAAAAAGAGGCGGACGAAAGCCCGGGTATCAGCCTGTGAAGTGGGAAGTTCCTTAATTTTTTCCTCTAATATTTTCCACTGGTCCATCGGGTAAACGAACAAAGAGCTATCCAAACCCCGGGTGAGAACAAATTTTTCTCCTAAGCCTTCCCGGAATTTAGCAGGAATGATCAAACGCCCCTTTTCGTCTAATGAATGCTGGAATTCTCCCATAAACACGGTGGAAACACCCCGTTTTTTTAACCACTTTACTCCACTTTACTCCACTTATTCCTTCCTATTCTCCATTATCGACCATTTTCCTCTTTTTAATAAGTGACATTTTGTGATTTTTTGAATTCACAAATCACGGGTTAAAAGGCATAAGGCAGTAGTAAATAGGAAATAGACGTAGGTTAATACGTATACAGTAAAGTTATTTCCATACAGTACTTTTTTGCTCACAAAAATAAAAAAGGCAAAAACTGATATTCAGTCTCTTGCCTTTCACCTTTCCTTTTTGCCTATTACCTCTTCCCTATTGCCTTTACCTCATGCCTCTTGCATATCTCATAACAAATCAGCTAAATATTGATAATGGCCGGCTTCAAATAAGGATGAAAAAAGCCTCCGGTAAGCCGCTCCATAACGGTTTAACCCTGCCAACCTCTTACGCAATTTTTCACGGAATAGTTGTAAATCGGTAGACCAAGGTTCCTGTCCCCATAGTAAATCGGTACTGGCTGAGCCTTCGCCTTTGGTTGGATAACCAAACAAACCGGCCACACAGCGCCTGGCGCGTAAAGCATCAAGGATTCCCTGTTCTCCTGGTGCATAAACTTTTAGATAAGTCCGGCCAGTTCCGATATAACGCCCTTTATGCAAGTTATGAAAGTCTGAACCTCCAAAAACCCCCAATTTATTAGGGGCAATCCATTCTTCCCAAATCCTCCGCCATATAATGCGGATATCGGGAATTTCTAAAGCTGCCGAATTAAATAGTTCGATCCCATCTACCAAATCCGCCGTTATTAAATCCCGGAGGCAACTCCGGGTCCACTTGGTATTGGGCATAGTCCAGGGATGGGCCACTACAGTAATCCCACCCAACCGACGGTGTTCATCCAAATTATCCAAGATATTATCCCTGGTAAATTCCGGCCTTGGCTTGCTGCTATTGATTAACAAAAAATGGAAGCGGTTTCCGGCTGAAACCTCCTGGGCAGTTATGATTAAAGGTAGCTCCGGATCGCTTTCTCTCAACGCCTTCCCTTCCAGAGCCCCTTTAATCTCAGAGTGGTCGGCGATGGCAATTGCATCCAAAAAATGAAACTCCGCGTACTTTAAGATCTGTGCCGGTGTAAAACCGCCATCGGAATAAACACTATGGACATGAAGATCCACCGTAACCCAACGGCCTTTATAATTCGGTTTTTTAATGTTAATGCCAGCGCCCGTATTTGACATTGGTTGCCTCATTCAATACACTCAATTAATTCAATGATCTTTATCTGTTCTTCGACAGCGATCACCTTACGCTCCCATTGCCCTTGGAAATATCTTTCCGGCCATGGTTGTTGTTCCAAAAAATATTGCCGGCCTAAAATCCAATATTCATAAGGAAAAGTCAGGTAAATCCGTAGTTTACGCAATTCCCCCACCCTCCAGGGATAAAAGCGATCAAAATTCCAAAGGGCTTTGAGTAACGATTCATTTGACCAGCGGTGAAGCCGTAAATAACGGCTGATTAGATTGACCCGATCATGGATCGGCTGATCAACAATCATGTAATCGAAATCAATTAAGGCTGCTTCACCGTAGTTGATAATCAGGTTATGGAATGCCCAATCATGATAACAGACTACTTCCGGTTGATCCCGCCTTATCGTTTCAACCTCATTAATGGCCTTAATTGCCTGGTTCCAAAAGAAATACCATAGCCGTAAATATTCCTTGCTCCACCGATTACGGAGCCGCATCGCCCGATCCCGGCAGGCCTCCATTTCTTGGAGGCGTTTTCGCCAAATCCGGGCTGGTTCAAATCTTAAGGAAGTACGATGAACCGGATGTGACAAGAGAAATTTTTCGGAAAGCCGGTGCAAGGCGGCCATAGCCCGAATTGCCGCTTGCAAGTCTTGAAGCAGATTGTAATCAGCAGCCCGGCCCGGTAGGTAACGGGTTAAAAAATAACGGTTGCCTTTATCCCAAAAATAAGGCGCTCCCGACTTGGGGCGAATTAATTCCGGGGTTAAGCCGGAGCCATTCATAAAGGTAAGCAGTTCTCCGATTAGCTTAGCTTGTTCCGCTCCGAGGCTAAGTTTTTTTAAGGCCATAATACCGTCAGTTCCAGTAATTAAATGGACATCGGAATGCTTTTTTATTGATTTATTCCCATTCCAGGAGGCCGCCTCCGGAAACCATCGTTCCGCCAAATTGTTACCACCCATTGCCATACCAACAAAAAAAGATAATGATTAACCCGATTAAGATTAAAATATCGACTGGATTCGGGAAGACTAAGGTTTTTAGCAGTTCCAACCCTATCACAGTTATGAGTATTTTCTGCTCTAAACATTTGATGTGTTTGAATGGGTTAAACATCCGGATCCACCTCCGGATATATCGTATTCATTTAGCCTGATGATGGGAACCTGAGGCTCAAGATAACATTTGAGTTCCTATTTTCATAGGATGGAAGCATGGATTTACGCCAAAGCCTAAACCAAGCATATGCGATTTCAGCTTTTGCCCTGAAGCCATTCGGCCCGGTCTGGCAGGTTAAATCCGTTCAAGGTACCTTTGCCTTAAAAAGAACGGGGAGTCCGGTCGAACGGTTGATCCGTACCGCTGAAACACTTGCCCAAATCAAGCAGGCTGGATTTGTTTCATTGATAGTACCGGAAATTACCAAAGGGAATTTACCGTATTTCAAATACAATAGCCATTATTATCAACTGTTTCAATGGCGTCAAGGCGACCATCCTTCTTTTTCCGATCCGGGGTCAATTCAAAAAAGCGCCCGTCTCTTCGGTAGCCTACACCTAACCTCGCTAGCCCTTACCAAACCCGGAGGCTACGAAATCCCGGATTTGATTGCCAACCTGAAACAGCGGCTCTCGTTTTTAGAAAAATCAGTATCATTTTTAGAAAATAAAAGCCGCTTAAACCGTGTTGACCGTGGGATCCTCGGTTGGAGCGATTATTTTTTAACCCAAGCCCGGTATTGCCTATTTGGTTTAACAAATGTAAGTCAGGGCTTATTTTCCAATGCCTTAGCCGGATTTTGTCACAATGATCCTGCTCCCCGTAATATCATAATTGAGGGGGATCAATGGTTTTTAATCGATTTTGAATTGTCTGGCTGTGGCTTATTTGTGACGGAGCTGGCAAAATTGACCGAGAGAATTTTGCAAGCCAATAACTGGCGAACCGATATATTTGACTTGGTGGTCGAGGCTTATTCCCGGGAAAGGGCGATCACTGGCTGGGAGAGAACGGTTTTACCGTATCTGCTTTGTTTCCCACAACATTTTTGGAGAATCTGCAGCCAGAGGTGGGAGGAAAAACTCAAATGGAGCCAACGACGGTTTGCAGCAAAGTACTGGAGGATAACTAATGGGGAAAAGCTGCGCCTTAACTTTTTAAAGTCCATTTTCCCTGATTTATTTGATTAATAATTGCTTTGAACCCTACAACGGGTCGCGCCGTTGCCCGGGCGCGTAATCGCAATCGAAAAACCGGCGAATTAAACTTACAATTTTTAAAACCACGATTACGATTACGGACACCGCTGCGTTAAGCACGAGCACGAGATTATTAGGCCGAATTTTACTGCCACCAGTAAAACTGTAATGCGATTACTCCAAAACATTGTGCTCGTGCGTGTAATCGTAATCGAAGAGGCAGCGAATTACTCCTACAATTTTAAAAAACGCGATTACCAGTACGAGCACGGCTTCGCTGAGCACGAATTGGATGAAAAGGAGGAAAACATGCTCAAGGAATACCAACCGGATTTGGAATCAATCCTTCCCAATTGGAGTTTGAAACCAATTCAATCCGAAAGGATTAAGGACGTTTTTAAAGTTAATACTCTTCAAGGCGTTAAAAACCTGAAAGTATCCCCTCTTCTACCAAGAAGGTTAACCTTTGTCCATCAGGCAATCCAACATTTGATCAAACGCGGCTTTACAAAAATGAACCCGATTATCCCCACCCTAAAAGGCGAGACCTATGTTAGCGACGGACAATACGCTTATACCTTGTTTAATTGGATCGAAGGCCGCCAATGCGATTTCGCCAATCAATCGGAATTGACCGGCGCCACTCGGATCCTGGCCGAGCTTCATCGACATACTTTTGGTTTTATTCCCCCACCCCATTCCAACATGCGTAAACAGTTAGGCAAATGCCTTTACCATTGTGAAGAGCGTCTCCTTAACTTACAAGAGTACCAACAAATGGCCCGCCAGATGCCCAAAGAATGCTTCGCCCAGGTTTACCTGAAAAACTGCGATTATTTTATCGCACTAGCAACTCAAGCGGTTGCCAAATTAAAAATGAGTAACTACGGCGAACTAGTAAACCGGGCCGAAATTGAACGCCCTTTCTGCTACGGCGACCCTGCAGCCCGTAATTTTATTTTAACTCCGGAGGGGCGGGTTTTATTGATCGACTTTGATAGCTGCCGAATAGACCTGCCAATTATGGATTTGATCAAATTCATCCGCCGGGTTATGAAAAAATATCATTGGTCTTATCCAATTGCCCGCCTTATAATGGACGCCTATCAAACGGTCAATCCGATTCTCCCGGACGAACTGGGAGTAATGAAGGCGGCCTTTTATTTTCCCCAAAAGTTTTGGCGGATTTCAACCCGCTACTTTCATCGGCATGGGGACTATTGTCCCGAACGCTTGCTCCGGAAACTCCAAAAATGCCTGGAAAATAAATCAGCGTTTTATCAATTCCCCTTTTTATTTGATAATTATCAAGTCAATCCGGGGTTGAACCAACATGCCTGACTCCTCCATTCCGGATAGAGACGCCATTGCCGCTGTTTTAAAAAGTTTTGGCCTTGAATTAAAATGTTTACAATCAATCCGAAAGGTTTGGCGGATTAAAACAAACACTGGCTATAAGTACTTGAAAAAGTCGAAACTTAACACGGCGGAATTGCATTTTATCTTTGAGGCCCTAGAGTATCTTCACGCTCAATCATTCCCCGGAATTCTGCGCTTGGCTTTGAGTAAAAACGGGGCGCCTTTCGCTGCATACCAAGGCGAGTTATATGTTTTGACCGACTGGGTTTTTAGCCGGGAAACCGACTTCGATATTTTGATGGATCTTCGGCAAGCTTCCCGCTTTCTGGCGGAATTTCATTTAAAGAGCCAAGGTTTTTCTCCCTTAATTAATCTCCCGGCGCGGGCGGCATGGTTAAATTGGCCTTCCAAAATGGCTCTCCGCCTTCGGCAAATGAACCACTTCCGCGAGCTGGCAATTTCCGATCAAAAAGATTCAGCCTTCAGTCGGCTTTATTTATTATATTTTGAATTTTACCGGCGTCAAGCCGAGACAGCATACCAGGCTTTGTTACAATCCCCTTACCGTGAAGTCGCGGCAATCGCCGCTACAGTTAAGAGTTTTTGCCACCACGATTATTCGGGTAGAAATTTGCTTCGGACCTTTGACAACCGATTGGTCTTGATCGATTTCGATTATTCTTTGCAGGATCTGAGAATCCATGATTTAATCAATTTGGTCGTCAGGAACTTGAAACACTCCCATTGGAACCTTGATGCCTGCCGTTTTATTTTAGAAGAGTATCACCGGGTAGCGCCGTTAACAGCTGCAGAGATCGAAGTGATGCGGATTTTGCTCATTTGGCCACATGATTTTTGGCAGGTGGGATTGCAATATTATTATGAAAAACTTCCTTGGCCAAAAGAGCGCTTCCTTAATAAATTGGAGGGAAAAATAAAAGACCGGTTGGAACGGGAGGTTTTTTTAAAAGAGTTTTCAAAAAATTTGGGGGTTATCTAAGGCCGTCACCGGAGTGTATTAATAACTGCCCGCCTACGTTGTAAATCATATTCCATTGGAAAATACGGCAAACTAGATCCATCTTTCAAGCCGAGGGACTAAACATGAATAAAATTAAAGGGTTTCTCCTGATTAACCTAGGCCTGGCGCTAGTTGCGGCGGGAATTCATTTTTTTAAAGCGCCCAATAATTTTGCAACCGGCGGGGTCAGCGGGTTGGCCATTATCCTCCGGCATTTTTACCCCGGAGTAACTCTCGGGCCATTAATGCTAATCATCAATCTACTCCTGTTAATGGTTGGTTTTGCGCTAATTGGGCGGAACTTCGCTTACAAAACAGTCTATTCCAGCTTCGCCCTCTCTGGAATGGTCTGGTTTTTGCAACGCGTTAACCCAATCTCCCGGCCCTTTACCAACGACACCATGCTTGAGCTAGTTATGAGCATTCTTTTACCGGCGGTTGGTTCGGCGATTGTCTTCAACCAAAACGCCTCAACCGGCGGGACGGATATTGTGGCCAAGGTTCTAAATAAACTATCTAGCATCGATATTGGGAAAGCTCTCTTTTTGGCAGATTTTATCATCACGGTTATGGCCGGCGTATTCTTTGGAATCCGGATCGGGATGTATTCCTTTCTAGGGCTGATTATGAAAGGATTTTTGATTGATTCGGTAATCGAAGGTTTGAACATGCGTAAACAGGTAGTTATTATCAGCGAAAAATCTGAGTTAGTTAAGGAATACATTATTGAAAACCTACACCGGGGCGCCACCATCCATACGGCTTCCGGAGCTTTTACCGGTGAGGAAAAACATATAATCACAACCGTAGTTTCCCGAGGCCAGGCCATCGCCCTACGCCGTTATATCAATCAAATTGATCAACACTCTTTTATTACAATCACCAATACGTCGGAGATTATCGGAAAAGGGTTTAGAAGCCTCTAATCCCTTATTCATAAATCGTTATAACGGTTTAACCTATTATCAACGAGGCAAACTCCCTTCATTCAACTACTAAATCCTTTAATATTGAATCCAACTCTTGCTTGGACTAAATAATAGCGCCTGCCTCGCGCAACGACTCCCTTTCTTCTCGAAGATTGTTGTCCAATCGCCCAGTTATTCCTTCCGGGATTTTTGTGATAAATGTAAGATTGCACCACTAGCCAGCCCTATTTTCATCCAATAAAAAACAAGGAGAATGTTATGATCCCCTCCTTGTTCAGGAAAAAGAGCTTAATGACAAGTACCATGGAGTATATTAGCCTATGCCTCTATTGGATAAACCTCCAGTGCTGACAAGCATGCCCATTGCTAGGCCATTGTTGCACATTGGCCCCGTCGGAAGTTAGGAAGTTTACCACTTCTAAGAGCTTGCCGCTGTTTACATTAATGATCCGATATTAGGAGTCGCGCGCAAAATAACACATTGCGCGCGACTTTCATTATTATTTAATTATTTGGCAACTATCATCCATTGTTGATTATAACTGGTACTACTGCTGTATTGGCCTATCACGGAACCGTCAGTGGTATTGCCCATCGAATCCAGATACAATCCGGTAGCGCGGTTGATGATTTTAACATAACCATTACCGGCTTCAACAATCTGCCATTGTTGATTGTAACTGCTGCTACTGCTGTATTGAGCCACGTTGGCGCCGGTGGCGGTACGCCCCATACCATCCAGGTATTTTCCACCGGTGCGGCAGGCAAATTTGAAATAGCCGCTTCCCGCATCCTCTAGTTTCCATTGCTGATTATAACTGCTACTGCTGGCCCACTGGCAAACATCTGCCCCGTTCGTGGTTGAGCCCATGTTATCAAGGTACTTCCCTGTAGCCCGGTTTAATAATTTGCAATAGGAAGCCCCTCCGTCCGTCCAAAATGAGGTATAAGTTATCGGCAGGATAACGCTTCCGATGATCGTCATTTTGTCAACACAGACACTCCGGCTATAGGGATTACCGTTGGACAATTCCTCGGTATGGTATGCATACCACCACTGTCCGTTAAAGTAAGCGGCGCCCGAGTGATTGGTACCGGTTCCGGTGGCGCTGCCGATAACGCCGCGATGGGTCCAGGGACCGCTGATACTACTGGAGGTAGCATAATGAATCTTGGAGGGCCAGGGTGAATCAGCATACATCAAGAAATAGACGCTGTTTGTTTTGATGACGAAAGGAGCCTCCAGATAGGTATACCCGCTGCCGGTAAGGCCCGGGACATCCATCACGCTCCCGGATAAGGAAATCATATCGCTATTCAATTTCACATAACGGCAAATGCCGTCGCCACCCCAGAAAAGATAAGCTTGTCCATCATCATCGATAAAAACGTAGGGGTCAATATCCCGCGCCGCATGCCCCGGAGTGTTGGCGTCGATTAGCGCTTTGCCAAGGGGATCGGTATAGGGTCCGGTAATACTGGTTGATGTCAATACTCCAATTGCCCAATCGGTGGCGATATAAAAGTAAAATTTACCGTTACGGTAGATAATCGTCGATGCCCAAGCCCGATTACTCGCATCCAGTTGTAATCAGCCGGCCGCGCGATGACGCCATGATCAGTCCAGGTGTCCATATCGGCGGAAGACATTAGACGCCAAGCATACATGTTAAATCCTGTCGAATTGGCTTGATCCTGACCGCAGACGATATAATACCGGCCGTTGTAAACATAGGGGTTGGCGTCTGCGGTATAAACGTTTGTGAGAAGCGGATTGCTGGCTTGAGCAAAGGCAACGGTCACTATCAGCAGTGAAACCAATAAAACCAAAATAATGCTCCTGATATAAATGTGTTCTTTTATGAAGTTTTTCATTTTTTTACACCCCTTCATTTGCAAATTTTTCCTCCCGGTTTTTAAATGTGGCGCCATTCTTAAATCATTTTTCCCACCCCCTTTTTCGAAACTTAAATCCGGTTTTACTTTTCCACAATCCAGGAAATTCATTAAAGAGAAGGGACAAACAATTTGTTGACAAGAGGGAAATATTAATGCGGAAGAGACCTGCGCGAGGAACGTTCTGGAATTAACTTGATAGGTGTCAATCGGCATCCGGAGCGATTTGTTGATGGATATATTTTAAATGTCTACTATATATTTCCAATTATAGTCTATCTCAATTGAGCAGTTCTTCAATGGAATTTATTTGGAAATAATGTAATTTTTTTGGGTTGATTTTTCTCCAAGGTAGGGCAAAAAATTTAGGTGAGCAATTCTTCTTAATGAAATCGGGGATTAGGTAATAATGGGTAAAGCCAAGCTTAACCTTGGCGGGTTATGTGAAGTTATTTTTAGGGTGTACCGTTGATATAGGGCGAATGTTTCCTAAAATAAAATTTAAGCGCGAGGCCATCCCCTAACAGATGGAAAATCTCTTAAAGCAGGCCTTCAATAAAGCCCTACCCCTTCATATCGGAAATAATCACAAAATGTAGATTGCGTCGAAAAATACCATTGCAATGATTCAAGATTACAAAACCGAACATAGACTATACTAGGTCACCCATAAACCAACCCGAGGAGGTGAAAAAATATGGCAGATGCCCAATTTTTCGGCTTCGGTGGCTGTTGGTGGATCATCATAATTATCCTTATCCTCTTCTGTTGTTGCAACCGCGGCTGTATTTAACCTCTGACTATATGTAACGGCAAAGTCCCTGTTTTGCATAATATATAGGATTTATTAAGATCCAATTGATTATTGGTAAATGTAGGCCGTGGCCGGGAGTGGCCATGGCCTTTTTTCATTGGACTTGTTGTTTATGATGTTAATTCGTCAAAATTACAATTCTATTGATGACCCATGAAAGGCTTCTTATTTATCAAGCATTTTGCCACACTCCCGGCAATATTTGCTATCTACATACGTTAACTGATTGCATTCCGGACAAACTTCATATTGATCCGTTCCGCATGTAAAACAATGTTTATCACCGGTCGGCAGTTTTTTTCCACAACCCACGCAATTTCTATTCCGAACCCGTTTCTCTATTATTTTTTCCCGATTAAAAAGATGTTTTTGCAGAAAATAAATCAGTAAAATCGAGCTACCGATTGAAATTCCAATAACTATGTAATACCATATCGCAATTAGTTTTAATGAATCTAGCAAGTCAATGAACTTTCTAATGATTTGTTTAGGTATAATATTCAAAACGAATTGAATTATTTTTAAGAAGATAGGTATGGAAACAACGATTAATAAATGAGTTGAGATAAGACTTTGAAATCTGTTTTTGACACTTTTCTTATACCAAATATAAAATACCACTAGTAACGGCAGTAGAAACAGAAATTGGATTAAAACCTCATAGATTGGGAAAATGAAGCGGTAATTCCGTAAGGTTTTGATAACGACTTCTTGTTTGGCTGAGGATCCGTCTATAATACTCCAAAGGGCGATAACTTTTGGGTCTGAGTTGATCTTTTGATTAATTGCGAGGATTTCGTTGGATACCGCAATATATTCGGGATTAGTTCTAACTTCTGCAAGAGAACCGACATCCTTGAGGTCACTTTTAATTTCCTTTTGCAAGGTTACGAGTCGATCCCTATCTTCAAACAGTCGCATAATAACTTTGTCGGTTTTAACCCGATTAATTGCATTCATAACCTCTTTACAAAGCGGATCCATTTTTTTCGGTTTTGCCTCTTGATGATAGGTTGAACGATGATAGTCAACTACAATATCACTTAGTTTATCTAGCCGATTATACTCAGTCCAATTGCGATCAATAATAATGTCTTGGCAAAGATAAGGAATGTATTCATCAGGGGCCGTTAATATCCTGGATTGAGCATCTAATCCTTGAAATAATACTGATAACAAAAAAATATCCAATAAAACCAGCACTACTATTGATAATGGACTCAAAAGCTCATCTTCACTTAGTCTAAACATTCTATCCCTTAAATTTTTCGCTATTTTTTTCATTTCTTTGCTAAACCTCCTGTTTGTTATCGAGAATTATCGAGGTAGTACACCATTCACCAAGACCTCCTACTCTAATTAGCATAGCAAAGGTGTAATACTTTCAATTATTTAAGTTAATTTAAATTTCACCATTTTATGTAAAAAACCTTTTTGTTTTCCAATAAGTTAGCAGATCATCTCGCCTCTGCTTTACTTAATTCATTTAAAACCTCAGTACTTTTTGATTAGAAAATTTAACCCCCAACAAAGGAGTTTCCGGAAAATTATAGAAAAATATTACAAATAAAAGGTTTATATCAGAGCTGTCCGGTTAACTAACACCATGGAGGTATAAGCAATATGAATAATAAAAAAAATCAGTCCGGCCTCCTACTGGCAATCAAGCTGATCATGGCCGGATACCCCGTTTATAAATTTTTCTTTGCCGCAATCATTGCCAAATTGACTAAGAACACCGAATTAGTCGCCGAACTGGAAGACAACTACCAGTCTTTAGTCGATACCTTTATTGATTACGAGGCTGACCAGGCCCGTTTGCGCCAGATTTCAGCCCAAAAACGTCGATTAGTCAAAAGTCTGGACAAACATTGCCGTAAGGCACGTAAAATCGTGAAACGGGAAATGCCCAAAGAAAAATGGCCGGAGTTCGGGATCTATGACGAAAAATAGCGGGGATGAGTTACCAAACAGTCCGGGGTAAACTTAACAAACGGACTAGCCCGGATATTTTTGATTCTACTTCATTACATTCCGCCTCTCCTCCGGTTGCTTTCGCCTCTGCATTAGTGAATTTTTTCTCTTAATGATCGGATTCTTTCTCTACTCCGAAAAGTCTCGCTCCAACTTTGCCAGTTCTTCCAGCATGGCGGGGCGGCGGATATATAGTTCGTTCAAACGGGCAATGATTGTGCGTGCCCGGGTGGTTACTCCGGCTTCGGCCATGCTTTTTAAATACGAACAAACCTGGCGATAGGTTCTCCGGTCCTTCGCCTTGCTTGCCTGGTCAAAGATATATTCCTCAAATATTTGATAAGCTTCCTCCGGGTATTTGATGGCCAATTGCTTGCTGAAATTTGTAATATAGGATTTATTACATTTTTACCTGTTCCAGTAATAATTCCAGTTCATTCTCCCGGGACAACAAGCCCATATAATAATGAATACCGATTTTCCGGGGAAGTTCGCTCCATAAAGGTTCTTTTTCCCGGTTCCACAAGCCAAGTTGTTCGTATAAGGACTTTAACTTGCGAAAATAGACTATATCCTCTTTCATGAGAATGGTGCGCCTGGTTGCAGCCTTTGCTCATATAATCTACATTGGCAATAACTATAAATTTACCTCAGGCACGAGTCCTCGCCACATTGATCAGGCATATAAATTTACAATCAATTTCAATATTCCATGGTGATTCCCCTTTTTCCCGAAACAAAAATCAGGATGTTCCTGATTTACTTTGCATAAAACCAAAATCCGTCAAGCAGATCCGGATTTGCGGAATTAAGTATTTTTATTTTCATAAAACTTTGTCCCGGATCTGCTTTTTAGCTAGATCCCTGTCCATAAGTTCGGCGCTACCATTTTTTAGATACTATTTGCGTTCATCCAGAACATTCTTATGCCTAATGTAAAAAGTCAAAAACACCAAAGATTTAGATCCTCAAATGCCGGAAAAGCCGAGGTAGGAGTTTCTACCCTCTACCCAATTACATTAATACTTAATATAACCTTCCTCGATCTGAAAAATCCCCATTTCATTCTAACTATCTATCGAGGTATGACAAAAGTAAAAGGGGTTCCTTAAAAGAAAAATGGTATAACCCCTTTCACTAAGAGTGTATTCATTTAAATACCAAACATTTGATATTTTCCGGGAAGTGTGGTCTAACGATATCTTGCTATGATGCAAATGCCCCATTTTTGATTATTCCCTCAATAGCGGTCAGGTTTTCCTTTTGCATTTTAACCCCGCCAACGATACGGTTTGCTTTTAGATTTAATTTTTCCCCATCTTTTGTAACGATAACAATTGTTTTACCAAGCCCGAACATGTAATTTGAATATTTCACGGTTTTAATTTGATCCTTCGCAAGAACCCCTGACCATAGAGGCTCGCCAAACATATCGATCCCTACGACGACGATTTTCTCCGGATTTATACCAACGACATACAATTTCGTAGCAAAACCGGCTTTTTCCTTTAGAATAAACGCTTGTTCCAATGTTGGCGTGGAATAGACAAAAATACCGTAAAATTTTTCATTTGGGCAGCAATTTGAGATTAATTGGTTTATCTTTGCATCGTTTAACAAATTGATTCATCTCCTTAATTTTCGTTATTAACATTTCATTCAACATATTCCAATAAATACCTTCATAATACCAAAAATTTAACAACCGTTTTACTTCACATTAATTCATTCGCTATCTTTGGTTGAGTTTAGTACAAATATAATCGAAATTAGTTCAGTGGAATCATCTTCATGCATAATCATTTGGGAATCATAAAAGGTTAAACACTGTTTGAACCTATATTTGAACCTATATTTTATTCCATTAATAATGGTATCCTCTGCGATATAGCCTTCTTTCGCTTCCCTGTTCCCTAAATACTTATTACCTCTTCAGCTGGAAATGTTAGTTTCATACCCCCTAAAACCACAGTAACATCCTTGGCTAAAATGCCGGTATCGACTTGGTTTGAATCAGGATAATAGTTCAATGAGTCTTCGTAAAAGACATAATTTGCTTTATTAATCTTGATAGTTACTTTGTTCTCTTCACCAGCATAAACATTTATATTACTTACATAGAACATAAGCGTAACTATCGAAATTAAAACAGCGAAATTTCCATGTTTCATAAACAATCCTCCTCATAAAGACTCAATCCACGGATTAAAACCTATGGCTGGATTATGATCTATTACACTTAAACACCAAAGCAACCGGCACCCGTCCCGTATTCCTCAACCCCGCCTTACATTTAGCACTTCCTTGGTGGGATAGACGCTCTCCTCTTCATACTGAAGTCCAACTTCGGTCAAATACTTTCGATATTGTTCCACGGTTCTAATTACCACCGGCAAGCGGAGGCTACCGGAGCCATGCATGGTTAAGACCCGTTCTTTGGTAAGTTTAAGCAGTTTTCGTTTTTGGAGATTAAAGATGAAGTCGGGATGGGTCACAGTGATCAGGCAGACACCCCGGCCGGTTAAGACCCGGTAACATTCTTGGAGCGCAGCTTTGAAATCCTTATTAGATATTTCATTGAAGACCATCGAAGCGATAATGATATCAAAGGAATCTTCATCGAAAGGAAATCTCCGGCGGATGTCCAGCGTTTGATATTCCGCCTCCGGAATCCGGAAGTGCTTCGCGGCGATTTCCAGCAGTTCGCCGGAATAGTCGGTAATCACGATTCCCGACGGTACCTGGCCGGAGAAATGGCGGCTGACCATGGGTAAGAAATAACCGTTGCCCGCTCCCAGTTCCAGGATGGAACGGTCTTCGATATCTGGTAATTTAGTAAGGAGAATATCGTTTAAGACAAGTTCCTTAAAAGTTCCGCCTTTGTAGCCGGTGGCTTTGTGCCATTGTTTGGCGATGTGATCGTAGTAGGGCATGGGAAGTTAACCCCTCGATTGGACAAAAATCATAATCTCTTAAATTTAAAGAGGAATTCAACAATATAAAACATGTCTACCGATATAATCTTTCGCGTACTGATAGGATATTTTTTCTTGTTCCAACCTTATATTATTAGCTTTAACATAATTGAAAACTTGCTTTTCATCCATAGTCAAGTTATTAAGAGAATCTACATTCGTTAATGTTCCTTCAACGCTTTCCTTTTCAAAAATATCTAGGGTTTCGAAGTCCATCATTAAACTCTTAACTTGTGAAAAGTAGGATCTCAATTGTGATAAGATCTGAAATCCTTGAGCGTCTATATCTCCCCAATAATAAATTTTAACTTGCTTTAACCATAAAGTATTTTTTAACACTCCCACACCAAAACCTTTGCCAAAAATAGCTATGGTGTTTTTTAAATGAGGTAAAGTAAGAAAGTTATAGATGTTATTAAAACTTGTCTTATTTTCAAGAATGATAACATTTTTTACTGATAGGTTTAGATTTTCAAAATCTGACTGTTTAATTAAAAGATCAAATATCCCTGAAAATTTAGCCTCAGCAATAGATGAGTCCAAAATTAATATCCTAATTAAAGGTTCGTTATATTTTAGATTAAAACGCCTTTCAAACAAATTTTCCTCTTTATTTATAAAATGGGGAATCAAATTATCAAGTAAATCCCTTACAATAGCTTGATTTTCTTCAACAAATTTCGTATGTACGCTTATGGGCAGCTCGCGGATATAAAGGTTGGGACGCGGATTATCCATGAAATAACTGCAAACCTTAATAAGGTCATCCCATTTATCAGCATTTTTAATGACAGATGATGTCCTTTGCCGGACCCAAGCTGTTAATTGGGGGAATGAATTTAGAATCTTAGCAACATTGTTTTTAAATATTGAGAACTCTTTTTCTTTGCCGATAAATTTTAAATAATTGGCTTCATCTTCAAACTTAATTTGGTTTGGCAATGATTGATTGCCAAATCGTTGAGTGGCAACTTCTTTCCACTCAATTGTATATCCGAATCCTCGTTTCTCTTTTGATTCGTTAAGAATTTGTTCAATTTCCGCAAGAAACGATTGATATATCGAGGAAGGTTTTTTATCCGAGGGAATGATTAATGGAAAAAAATCAGCTCCCTCCAAATATGCTTCCAAAAATGCTGGATACTTGTTAATTGCTTTTTGTTTAATCTCTATAGGCGTAATCATATTTTAAAATTCTGGTCGTTTAACCATTTCTCCCTTTCATCTTGAAATTGCATAATCGGCATATCGTAAAGCACTGACTCCCTGTTGTTGATACGTTCAACATAGTGAACATAAGAAATATATGGTTCAACAATATGAATTTTATCAGAAGGAGTAACAACAAGAAGTTGTAAATTTAACTGTTTACATAGGTCCATCAAATAGGTTGCTTTTTCTTCATCCTGATTACTAAATGATTCATCCACAGCAATAAAACGAAATGACCGGTGTTCAAAACCATTAGTCGTAATCCCAAATTGATACGCTAAAGCCGAACCGAGGATAGTATAAGTAAGCTGTGCTTTTTCTCCTCCCGAAAGGCTTCCCATCTCTAAATAAGTTTTCATAGTTTGATCGCTTTCACGATAGCGTTCTTCAGCGTAGTAATTTTTCCAATTTCGAACATCTATTACTTCTTTTCGCCAACTAAGATTATCACTCAACTTATTAATAAATGGAATTATTTTTTCAGTAAAATGTACCTTCTTCTTTTCAAAATCATCATTTAAAGTCCATGATGCGGCAACCGGAAATGCTTCGCTTAACATCTGCCGGAATTCTTTCACATTCACATTGGTCCGGTTATGAAACCGCAATTGAATATATGTTTCAGGGTTATTACGAAAGTTGATCCTTTTTAAAGAATCATTCAAATCAGATATACTTTCCTCGATGTTCTCCGACCATTCATCTAATGATTGTTTAAAATCCGCAATTTTAATCAGCATTGTGGAAGAAAGATAATCTTCAAAACGTTTTTTAAAACTTGGCAAATCTTCTTGTTCTAACCTTTGCAATAAACGTAGGTATTCATCTACATACTCAGGCTCTTCGGGCAGTTGAAACGTTTCATTTCGCCAATCTTTAAACCGTTCCAAAATTTCATTGCTAGGATTTTTGAAATGATTTAAATGTCTTTGTAAATCATTGATAAGTTTATAAATTTTTTGGTCATTACTTGAAATTTCATGATCGAGATATACGATGACGGTTTCATGCGCACCGTCAATAGTATTTAATTGAATTGCTTGTAAATAATCTTTTAGTTTGCTTTCAAATAATTCATACTGTTGATTAATGGACTCATCTATTTCTGCTAATAATTTTTCAGCTTGAATCCGCTTATTATTTAGTCCATCAATATCATCAATAATTCTATCCCTCTTACTACAATCACTCCGGATTTCTTGATCTAGCACTTTAATCGCTTTATTAACTATCTCCAACTGATTTTGAAGTTCTTTTATCCTATTATTAGTTTCCTCAAGTTGTTTTTTGTCTAATATTAATTTAGTAATAATGTCAGTTTCGCTTTGCCAATCTATCTCTTCAAATTGTTTATACCTACTAATCTCAGTAATCTTAGTCCTCAGTGCATCCTTTGACTGTTTTGAACTTTCAGCTGATTTTAAGGAATTTTCGCTAATTTTAAGTTTATCTTTCAATTTTGTAAGTTCTTCTAGCCACCATCGGATCTTTTCTTTGTTGTCCCAACCAAGGACATAGTTTTCTCGGTTAAACACATTAGGTCGATCATCTTTCTCGTGTCTGTCGCCGGTTTTTGTTAATCCTGCTATAGTTAGAGCCTTTTTGCATTGCTTAAATTCCTCAAGATCATTTGTACAAATATAATCGAAATTAGTTTGAATCTGATTTTCCACCCAGCTGATATATTCACTTTTTTGATTAAATTCAAGTTTATTGATGAGCAATTTTTCCGTAGTGTCATAATTTGAATCCAAATAAGCTTCTTTTCGAAATTTATGATATACAATTCTTCCTTTCAGGTTGTTATGATTAACATACTGGTTTACTTGGTCATAATAGCGTTCCGGAACGATTAGTCGAAGAGCAAAATTATGTAATAATCGCTCAATTGCCGACTCCCAGTCTTTCTCTTCCGGTTTTACTTGAATTAATTCTCCTACAAACGGGAGTTCATTTTTACTAATCCCAAGTTTTTCACTAATCTCGGCTCTGATTTCGGCTACACGCCCGGTAATGTTATTGGTTTGTGTTCGTAGAGTTTGAAGCTCTCTTTCGCCATACTTGAATTCTGCCTGAAGTTGCTGATACTCCTTTTTTAATTCAAAGATAGAATTATCCAAATCTTTTACTTGTTGATTTAGATCATTTTTCAATTCGGATAACTTTTGATAATTTTCGTAAAACTGAAACTCATTGGGGCTTGTAAGCAATCCTAAACTTTCTGCAAATTCATTGTAAGCTTCATATTCTCGCTTTCGTTTATCCCTTTCCTTTTCGTGACTTTTTATATTCTTTTCAATTTCTGAAATCCTTTGTCCAACTTTATCATTCTGTATTGCAAGATTTAGAGCTTGAGCATCGGTACGTTTATTTTCAATATCCTGATCTGATTTTTCAATCTTAGACTTTAATATAGCAAGATTTTGTTCCTGAGTAGCAATCTCCTGAATTAACAACGCCTTTTTTCTTTCCGCAAACCAAAACTTAGACGTTTTCTTTAAATTTATATAGTTTGATTTTTCTTCTTTTAGAGAGTTAATATTACCATCCAACTGCTTTATTGGTTGTAATAAATTAATCTTTAACTCTGCTTTTTCAATATTATTTTGTGCTTCTACCAAAGTACAAAAGTTTTCTTTTAATTTTTCAAAATTCTCTTCTGTGTCATGCTGTTCTAACATATTGGTCCTGATAAAATCATCTAGGTTTCCAAGTACTTTAATACCAACCGTCTGGTTAAAAAGCGGTAAAGCTTTTTCGGATTTCATCCCAAAAACTTTGATTAAACGCTCCGCATATTTTTGAGGTCCATCAAAATATTCAACATTTCGTTTCTCACCCCGACGGTATTTTAATTCAAGAGTCTTTTTCCAATTCCCCACGGGATCAAATGGTGTAAAGTCAGTATCAATCGATAGTGGAACATACGCAATCCCAAAAACACGCTTTAATTCCCCATCCACAAACCAGCGCGCCTGAAAAAGAGTGACTGATTCTTCTTTATCATTCTGAAAGGCGGCAAGTAAAATTGCAAAAACACTCTTTTTATCAGGCCGAAGTTGTTGAACGGTGGCGGATAGTTTTCCTTCCTCCTGAATATCCCCATAGTTTCCCAGTACATATGTTTCCTCATTACGGTCCCCTTTTTTTTCAGTGCCTGAAGACTGATTGTAAAACCGGTATTTCTTTTCAGGAACCATCAAAGTTAACAAAGCGTCAATCCAGGTAGTTTTACCTGAACCATTGGCTCCGGTTAAAAGCGAAGTATTACCTTGAGGATGAATCCGGTAAATTTTATTATGAAACGTCCCCCAGTTAAAGACCTCCATATACTGAAGTCTGTAACCTTCTTTTCCCGGTTCCGCGCTAAATAGATTCCACATAATTCTCCAACCTTTGCTTGAATTCTTCCAACTCTTCGAATGATATCTTAGCTTTCAAAATGCGTTTTACTTGATATAAGCGCATATCTACCGTATCTGAATTTTCTTTGATCTTTAAAAAACCGATTTCAACCAATTTATTAATATAGGTATCAATATTTTTCAAAAACTTGATCCGGTTTGCTTTTTCCTTGAAGAATAATTCGACATGTTCCCGTAAAAGTTGGTGCCGGATAAAAAAATTCTTGGATAATGAATCTCCGATGTCATGTTCTTCTAATAGTTCCCGTAACAAAATGCAAATAACGGAAACTTCAAATCCCAAAGGAGTTCTACGTACCAGACCAATTGTTGAACCGTTCTCATCCAGTTCAATCTGTTTTAAGAACGCAAAGCCTTCCTCTTTATCGACTATAAGAATTAAACCGATTTTCTCAAAGTACTCAGTTAACTGGATTTGATATAATAATAAATCTTCCCATAACGAATCGTCATTATCAATGTCTGACTGAAGAAGACGCGCCGCAACTTTTGCATATTTTTCCACTTGATATGTTTGATTCATCTCATAAAAATAATTTGAGGAATCTTAATCGCTTTTTGGTTTGCGAAATCAAAGTCAATTTCCTCAAAATCCTTTCCGTTAATTAATGCTTTATCCAATCTATCTTTGGCAATAGTAAAGTAGCAAATAATTTCCGACAACCCTTTTTCAACGGGAAATTCGGCGGTAATTTCTCTTAGTGTTACTTGGCTTTGTTTGGATAGAAAATGTAATATTCGCTTTTCTAACTTTTTTCGATCAACATAATGATGGCTATAGACGTTTGCTAAACCGGTCAAATCTGTAATTGAAGCTTCACTTGCCGAAGGTTGGGTCGTAAACTCGGGAAGATCCGATTTTTCAAAGGTTATTTTTCTTTCTAAAAATAGATTAACTTCCGGGGATTCTTCAATTACCAGCCCGAAATCCGGCGTCAATTCCTTATTAGCAATTTGCAATACCGCTTCCTTAATCGAACCGATAGTTTCCTTGATTTTACGTCTTTCATAGCGCTCGTTTTCCATGATAATCCGGCTTAACTTCTCCGCCATCCGGTCATTTGACTCATAAACCCGTTGGGCGTAATGATGCAGATAAGTCTTCATTTTACGTAAAAAGGCATCGTCGTAACTGATATTACGTTCATTTAACAAGTAAAAAAGTTTATCCGTAAGCTCTTTCCATTCGTCCTGGCGGGATTTAATAATCAAGAATTCCCAAAAGGAATAGAAACTTTTCCCTTGATCGCTCTCTTTCAATTCATCCAAAGAGTTGAACGCAAAAGAAAGAATCCCTCCTTTTGTTTGGTAAGGGTCTGTGTGTTGTTGATAGATCCGGCGGGTGATATTCTTAAAGTTCTCCTCGACCTCTCTAAAATCTGATAAAAGTTCTTTAGCGGTTTGAGTTAGTTCATTAATTCGGGATCGAATCTGAAAATCGTCAAATACCTCCACTTTACCGGTGATATTAATCCGCTGGATTTCAGCTTCAATCTCTTTTTTCTTTTTTTCCAATTCAAATAAGCGTTTCCCTGTATCACCAGTTGAATATTCCACTAATTCCTTGAGTTTGCTAAAGACACTTTTAAACTTGGATTCCGTTCCAATGAATTCTTTCTTTTCTAAGGAGCAAAGCCAGTCCAATGCTTTTTCCGAGCTTGATGTCAACTCGTAAATAACAACACCATTCTCGTCCCGATAATTCCTCAAATATTCATAATCAGTCCATTTTTGGATTAATTTTTTGGCTTTATCCTGATAATCGTCAGATGGTAAAATTTCATATTCGTCATCGGATACAAAATCAATGTAGCGCAAGTAATCTGAGAGTTTATCGAGTAATTGGTCCTCCATTATGCTGAACTTATTGTCTTGTTTAAAGACAAGAAATAAGAATGATACAATCAATTGGGCGTTTTTAGCCCGGATCATTCGGATAGTGGGAGAATATTCGATAATTTCTTTTAACTGGTCTATATTCATTGAAAACCTAATTTTATACCTTTCTCTGCACCATAAACTAATCCAATGGTTTAATTTTCATAAAATGAATCAAATACTATTTTTGCTTTTACTCCAATACAAGATTCTTGAAAAGAATCTATCATTATTCTTTCAATAGATTTTTGAGTTTCACTCACCTTTTCAAATGGGCATTCTATTAGGATTGCATCATGCATCGGTACAAGTAATCTACAATCTTCAACTTGTTTGACAATATTTATTAAAGCCTTTTTGAATATTCCAGATGCAGTTGATTGAATGATATGGTTTGGTGCCCAACGTGCAATATCTTTTTCTGTATCTCCATTGGGAATTCTTCTTACATATTGAAACATCCCTTTTGCTATGCCTGTTCTCTTAACATCTTCAACAACTTGTTTTTTCCACTCATACACTTGAGCAAATTGATTTAAAAAAGTATCAGCAAGTTCTCCTGCTTTTTCATTAAAGTTCCTAACTATCCTAGCTTTTATATTTTCCATACTCATACCATAAATAAATGACAAAAATAATTCTTTTGCAATTTTACGTGTACACTCTCTACCAATTACAGAAGATAAACCCAGATAGACATCACCAGCATTATAAATTTCAATCAATGATTTATCACCAGATACTGCTGCTAGAATTCCCGGTTCAAATTGTGCATAATCAGCATAAACAAATTCATATCCGGATTGCGGTTTAAAAATATCCCTAGAGGTTTTTTTCAAGTATTGGATTCCAGGCCTATTGACCAGAATTCGTCCCGATACAGTCCCAAAAATATCATAACTCATTTTCATAAAATCAGATAGCGAACTCCAAATTCTAAGTAATTCATTGATATCAAATCTATTGCGATGTTCTATCAGCAAATATTTTAAAAATGGAAAGGTTTCTTGCATTAATTCTACTGATTCCCAAAAGTATTTAAAAGAAAAGTCTGCTTGATTCAATTCTTTAACATATTCACTAATATCTTCATAACTGATATTATTTGAATAGTTATCTATTTTATATCCAAAATCAATTTCTAGAGTCTTTACTGCTTTATAATACTCCTTATCAAGTGTATAATATTTTAATTTTAACTTATCTGGATCAATTTGGATCCCTTGAATACCAACCTTTGAGAATTCCCATTTCAAAGGCATTTCTATATTAATAAACTGATCATATAATTCATAAGTCTGTAGTTCCACAACAATACGTTTATATTCCTCTTTTAATGCTTTGATCAACAAATCAGCCCAGTCATTTGACAAACTTCTAATCCAGTCTGTATAATTCCCAAACTTCCCATCCTCTATTGCTTTAAAATTAGAATAAATTGAATCTTGCTTAAAGTGTTTTTCAAGACAAGAAATTCCTTTCCATGGTGCATTTTCTCCATTAAAATAAGAATTTGGAAAACCAGTTAAAATTCTAACTGCATTATTAACATCAAATATTTTAGAAGGTATATTGCATATTTCGGCGCAAACTGGACAGTGATTCCGGCCGAAAGTGGACACTAATTCCGGCTGAAACTGGACACCGATTCCGGTCTAAAGTGGACAGTCCTTCTGGGCATGTTCGGAGCAAGCATGAA
>JAEZJK010000015.1 GCA_023415835.1 Bacillota bacterium | reverse complement strand
TAAATTTCTAATATGCATCAGGTCCCTAAACCCGGACCTGATGGAAAGAATAATGAATTTAATTCAACTTATTACAGCTGTAATAGGATGAAATAAATACGAATTCGATCGTATTTGCATTCGGCTTTAGGAATGCAAATCTTCGTTAAGAAATTTATTTCATCCTATTTATAAGTTGAATTAAATTTCTAATATGCATCAGGTCCCTAAACCCGGACCTGATGGAAAGAATAATGAATTTAATTCAACTTATTACAGCTGTAATATGATAAAAAGTCAAGCGGTAATCATAGCAAAGCCGGCTTCGTTACAAAAAGTACAATTATTTTCAGAGCTATTAGCCAATATATTAAGAATAAAAATAGTGCTAATCTTTGCTCATTTATCTTTTATCACATTTTTACAGTCTCCAGATATTACTGTAGCATAAAGATTGATTTGTTAACAATTTTTTTATAAACTTTTGTAATGTTTTTTTACACAAACTCCCTGTTTATGGTATAATAAAAAATGTGAAATTTGTAACAAACAGATCAATATTATGTTAATTTTTTTATTCTCGGCATCGTGAAAAAAAGTACAAATAATGTAAGGGTGAAAAACTTTGAAACAAGTACTCAACAAATACCAGCAGCTTCAAAAAGAAGCCCAAAAACGGTACCGTCAGGACTTTGAAAAAGGCCAAACCATAATTCAGGTCGGATCAGCCACCTGTGAGCGGGCTGCCGGTTCCGAAGGGGTGCTGCGCGAGTTTCAAAAATTAATCCAAGCCTCCGGAAGGCAAGACATCATCATCAAGCAGACCGGTTGTACCGGGCGTTGCTCGCGGGAACCCATCGTCGGGATCTTCATCCCTGGCGACAAACCATATAAATACGAGCAAGTAACCCCGGAAAAAGTAGAACAAATCTTCCAGCAGCACATTGTCGACGGCCACCCTGTCCCAAAAATGCTATTGGATAAGAAAACCTCCCGACATTATTCCCATGTGGTGACCTTCTGCTCCTCCCAAGATTGCGTCTTGCGTTCTTCGAAGACATGGGAGGATATTTTTCTAGGCCGGCTGGGAATAAAAGGAATTAAACCTGAGTCGATCCGGGTCTATAACGGCGGTTGTATCGGCCTTTGTAAGGCTGATCACCATAATGAAGATTCAATTAAAATGATGATCCAACCGGATAAAGTGACCTACGGTTTTAAGAACGAAGCTGAACTGGACAAAATTATCCAGTCGCATTTCATTGAGAATAAAATCTGCAAAGAACTGGTTATCTCTTTACCACCGATGATTGACCATTTTATGTCGGTCTATGGCGATGTGGCTTTCTTCAACAAGCAAACTCGTCTCACTCTCCGTAATAGCGGCCTGATTGATCCGGAAGACCTTGACGAGTATATTTATAATCGCGGCTATGAAGCCCTGGCAAACGTCCTTGAAAACGGAAATTCGGAATGGGCCGTTTCCCAAGTCACTAACTCTGGATTACGGGGCCGTGGCGGAGCCGGTTTCCCAACCGGTTTAAAGTGGAAAAGCGCGGCTGATGCTAAACACGACCAGATTAAATTCGTAGTCTGTAACGCTGATGAAGGCGATCCGGGGGCTTTTATGGACAGGAGCGCCCTGGAAGGCGATCCTTTCAGTATCATTGAGGGTATGACTATTGGCGCTTTTGCCATAGGGGCAAATCAAGGATATATGTATATCCGGGCCGAATACCCGTTGGCGATTGAACGCTCCCAAAAAGCGATTGAACAAGCTAGGGCAGCCGGCTTATTAGGTAAAAATATTCTTGGCTCGGGTTTTGACTTCGACCTGGAGATCCGGCTCGGCGCGGGCGCTTTTGTCTGCGGCGAAGAAACATCATTAATGCGTTCCATCGAAGGCAAACGTGGCCAACCCCGGATTCGTCCTCCCTATCCAACCGAATCAGGGCTTTGGGGCCACCCGACTGTAATCAATAACGTTGAAACCTGGGCTAACGTCCCGGTAATTTTCCTTTATGGTTCCGAATGGTTCAGCAGTATTGGCACGGAAAAGAGCAAAGGCACCAAGGTCTTCGCTTTAGCCGGCAAGGTCAATAATACTGGTTTAGTCGAAGTCCCAATGGGAACTACCTTACGGGAAATTATTTTCGACATCGGCGGCGGGCTAGCCCGGGGGCGGAGCCTCAAGGCCATCCAAACCGGCGGCCCTTCCGGCGGCTGTATACCGGCCAGTGCGGTCGATACCCCGGTAGATTATGACTCACTGACCAAAGCCGGTTCGATCATGGGTTCCGGTGGAATGATCATCCTCGACGACCAAGACTGCATGGTGGCGACCGCCAAATTCTTCTTGGAGTTCACCCAAAGTGAATCCTGCGGTAAATGTGTGCCATGCCGTGAAGGCACTTTGCGAATGCTTGAAATCTTAGAAAAGATTACTGAAGGCCACGGAGAACTCTCCGACCTCGACAAGCTGGAACGCCTCGGCAATCTGGTTAAAAAATCATCCCTCTGCGGTTTGGGCCAAACTGCAGCCAACCCGGTATTGAGCGCCTTAAAGAATTTCCGTAAGGAATTTGAAACCCATATTATCGATAAACGTTGCCCAACCCAAAAATGTTCTAAATTGGTCCATTACGAGATCGAACCCGAAAAATGCACCGGATGTATGCTTTGCGTCCGGCGCTGTCCGGTTTTCGCCATCACCGGCAGTCCGAAACAACCGCACCACATTGATCCTGATAAATGTATCAGGTGTGGCGACTGCTTCCATAGCTGCAAATTTGGGGCAATTAAAAAAGTGTAATACTGGGGAGTATTTAGTAGTCGGAAGAACAAGCTTAAACTAGAAGGATGGTAACTCGAATGAAAAATATCAATTTGATAATCGATGATACGCCGGTAACCGTGCCTGAAGGGACAACCATCATGCAGGCTGCCGAAACCATCGGAGTCCACATCCCACGCCTTTGTTATCTTCCCAAACTTTCTTTGGAGGGCGCTTGCCGCATTTGTATCGTTGAAGTTGACGGCTTTAAAAGTTATCTGGCGTCCTGCGCCGCCAAAGTCGCGGAGGGAATGAAGGTTCGGACCAATTCACCCGAGATCCGCCAGGCCCGCCGGGATCTGGTGGAACTAATCCTTGATAACCATCCCATGGAGTGCCAGACTTGCGACCGGGACGGCCAGTGCGAATTGCAAAACCTTGCATATACCCTGGGAGTCCGCGAACGGCTCTTTGCCGGTAAACGCAAACAATATGAGATCGACGATTCCAGTTATTCGGTAGTCCGGAACTCTGAAAAATGCATCCTCTGTCGGCGCTGTATCCGGGTCTGCTCCGAGGTACAGGGTGTATATAACCTTAGCCAAATGTACCGCGGTTTTAATACAATTGTTGGCCCGGCGCATCTGGATCCGATGAAGGATTCGGTCTGTATCAACTGTGGCCAGTGCATTAATATCTGTCCGACCGCAGCCTTTTTAGAACAAGATTCAACCGAGGATGTTTGGGCTGCTCTAGCGGATCCGAAGAAAACAGTCATCGTCCAAGTGGCTCCTTCAATTCGGGCTGCTATCGGCGAAGGTTTTGGGATGCCGGTAGGGACTCCGGCTACGGGCAAGACCGTGACCGCCTTACGTCGCCTCGGTTTTGACGTTATCTTCGATACCAATTTTTCGGCTGACTTAACTATCATGGAGGAAGCCCATGAATTTATCAACCGTCTCCAAAGCGGCGAAAAACTTCCACTGCTGACTTCATGCTCGCCGGGGTGGATCAAGTTTCTGGAGCACTTTTATCCGGAATTCATTCCCTTCGCGTCCACCTGCCGGTCGCCCATGTCAATGCTTTCGGTGCTGATCAAGACTTACTATGCTAAGGTCAAGTCTCTCGATCCGAAAGACATATATGTGGTGGCGGTGATGCCTTGTACCGCCAAAAAATTTGAAGCGCGCCGTCCCGAGCATATCGCCCCGGAAGGTTATCAATACACCGATGCGGTCCTGACAACCCGGGAGCTTATTTGGATGATCAAATCCTACGGAATCGACTTTAACCATTTGGAAGACGGGGAATTTCATTCGCCATTAGGCCTTTCTTCGGGGGCAGCTGATATCTTCGGGACAACCGGCGGCGTAATGGAAGCCGCTCTCCGCACCGCGTATGAGAAAATAACCGGCGAGACCCTTAAGGAAGTCAATTTTTATCAAGTCCGGGAAGCTACCGGCTTGAAAGAAGCCTCGCTTAAGATCGGAAAACAAACCGTAAACGTAGCGGTAGCCAATGGCCTCCAAAATGCCCGGACCATTTTGGAGAAAGTAAAAAGCGGGGAAAAACAATATCATTTAATCGAATTAATGGCTTGCCCGAGCGGGTGTATTGGCGGCGGCGGCCAGCCCTATCCCCAAAACGGCCATTATGTCCTGGAACCGGAAATCCATAAATTACGGGCTTCGGCTTTGTATTCAATTGATGAAGCAAAAACGCTTCGGAAATCACACGAGAACCCGGATATTCAAAAACTTTACGAAGAATATCTAAAACACCCCGGTAGTGAATTAGCGCACCGTTTATTGCATACGCGTTACACTCACCGGTTTCCGAGGGGGATATAAAAATGACGACTGAAACCAAAAAAGAATTAACCCCGGAGATTCTAGAGCTTATTGAAACCTGTAAAACCAGGGAACATCCGGACAGTTTCTTAATAGCCGTACTCCATAAAGTACAAGAGGAATTCGGGTATCTCTCACGGGAACACATGGATCAGGTTGCCCACTTACTTGCCATCCCTACCTCGTATGTTTCCGGAGTAGCCACTTTCTATCATTTCTTCCGGCTTAAACCACAAGGAAAGTATGCTATTTCGGTTTGCCTAGGTACCGCCTGCTTCGTAAAAGGGGCAGATCGGGTCCTTGAGGAATTTCAAAATGAGTTAGGGATCGAAATGGGCGAAACCACCAAAGATGGCCTCTTTTCCCTTACCAATACCAGGTGCCTAGGCGTTTGCGGTTTAGCCCCGGTAGTAACCATAAATGGAAAGGTATTTAGCCAGGTCACTCCGAAGCAGGTTCCGGAGATCTTGAACCGGATTCGGGAGGAAATGGAAAGTGAAACTGCGCCTCCGGAAAACGGGAACGAGTAAACCTTGAAATTTAGAATTATATATGTTGCAATAAGTTTTTTGACCGAACCCGGATTATTGCGACATATTTCCCTTGATCCATAAATTGAAATAAATACGATACTTTGCCCTTTTCCCTCCATGGTTTAAGGATGGAAAAGGATCATCAAATTTATTTCAATTTATCTAGATTAAATATTATCACCATATTATTAAAACCAGGCTTTTGCGCCTGGTTTTATTTACTTTCTTTATCCTTTAAAATGTAAAATCCCGGTTAAAACTCCGCTGTCCGGACCGTCCTTGGGAAGGAGATTACATCCCGGATATTCCCCATCCCCGTGATGTACATGATCGCCCGCTCAAATCCTAACCCAAATCCGGCATGCCTAGTCCCGCCAAACTTACGGAGGTCCAGGTACCACCAGTAGTCTTCTTTAGCCAGGCCAAGCTCCGCTATTCGACCTTCCAATACCTCCAGCCTTTCCTCGCGCTGGCTTCCGCCAATGATCTCCCCGACTCCCGGCACCAATAGATCCATAGCGGCCACTGTGCGGTTGTCATCATTTTGGCGCATATAAAACGCTTTGATGGCCTTGGGATAATCAGTGACAAAAACCGGCTTTTTAAAGATCTGCTCGGTTAAAAAACGTTCGTGTTCGGTTTGGAGATCGCTCCCCCACTCCACCGGGTATTCAAACCGGGTATTCTCCTTCTTTAATAGTTCTACCGCTTCGGTATAAGTTACACGGGCAAATTCGGAACCAGCCACATGTTTCAACCTGGAAAGCAAGCCATTGTCAATGAAACTGTTAAAGAACTCCATCTCTTCCGGAGCCTGTTCCAAAAGGAAATTGATTAAAAATTTGAGCATTTCTTCGGCTAATTTCATATTATCGCTCAAGTCGGCGAAGGCCATTTCCGGCTCAATCATCCAAAATTCCGCCGCGTGCCGGGCGGTATTTGAGTTCTCTGCCCTAAAAGTCGGACCAAAGGTATAAACGTTCCGAAAAGCCATGGCATAAGTCTCCGCTTCCAACTGGCCGCTGACGGTCAAGTTGGTCTCCTTACCGAAAAAATCCTCGGAAAAGTCAACCTTGCCTTGGTCATCCCGGGGCGGATTAAGGGGATCAAGTGTGCTGACCCGGAACATCTCGCCGGCGCCCTCACAATCACTCCCGGTTATAATCGGAGTATGAACGTAAACAAACCCACGTTCCTGAAAGAACTTATGAAACGCATAAGCCGCCAAAGATCTGACCCGAAAAACCGCTGCAAAAGTGTTAGTCCTAGGCCGCAGGTGGGCGATGGTCCTTAAATACTCAAAGGAATGCCGCTTTTTTTGTAACGGATAATCCGGGGTGGATTCTCCTTCAACCTGCACCTTTTCTGCTTTGACTTCAAACGGCTGTTTTGCCCCGGGGGACTCCACCAAAACACCCTCGACAATTAACGCTGATCCTACCGATAACTTAACCAGCTCCCCGAAGTTAGGCAGGGTTTCCTCCAAGACCACCTGTAAATTTTTAAAATACGTCCCATCATTTAGCTCAATGAATCCAAAGGTTTTTTGATCGCGGACCGTTTTCACCCAGCCGCAAACCCGGATGGTTTTATTAAGAAAACCTTCGGCGTCCTGAAAAAGGTTTTTTATCGCCAGAATCTCCATTGCTCTAACTCCCCTATGATTTATTTTATAATAAGGCTATCTTTGCTTTAATACAATCTTCGGCCATCTCTTTCGGCCATACCGACGACTGTACTTCGCCGACATGCGCCTTTTTGAGGAAGAACATACAGATCCGGGATTGCCCAATCCCTCCCCCGATGGTGTAAGGCAAGTTACCAGCCAGTAAATCCTGATGGAACTGGAAGTTAAGCCGCTCTTCACAGCCTGCTTTTTTTAACTGACTGACTAATGAATTTTCATCGACCCGTATTCCCATTGAAGACACTTCAAGGGCAAGATCCAGAACCGGATACCAAAAAATAATATCGCCGTTTAACTCCCAATCGTCATAATCAGGCGCCCTTCCGTCGTGCTTAATTCCGGAACCAAGCGTTTTTCCGATTTGGGTCAGGAAAACAGCCCCTTTTTCTTTGGCTATTATATTCTCCCGTTCTTTGGGCGTTAAATTCGGAAATTTATCCTCCAGTTCCTGAGTACTGATGAAATGGATTTCCTTCGGAAGGATCCTCTCTAATACCGGGTATAGATTGCAAATGTATTCTTCGGTTTCCAGAAAGACATGGTAGATTCGGTTAACTACTGCTTTCAAGGTATCAATTGTCCGTTCCTCTTTGGAGATTATTTTCTCCCAGTCCCACTGATCCACATAAATTGAGTGTAAATTATCAAGATCCTCGTCGCGCCGGATTGCGTTCATATCCGTGTATAGCCCCTCGCCGGGGTGGAACCCGTACTTTTTCAAGGCCATCCGTTTCCATTTGGCTAAAGATTGGACAATTTCACATTCCGAGCCAGCGACGGCTTTCACATCAAATCCGACCGGGCGTTCCACTCCGTTCAAATTATCGTTCAAACCGGTTTCCGGTTTTACAAACAGCGGAGCCGAGACTCTGGTAAGGTTTAATTCGCGGGCTAAGGCGTTTTCAAAATAATCTTTCACCTTTTTAATGGCAATTTCAGTATCTCTTAATGTTAGTTTCGGACAGTAATTTAAAGGTATCAATAAATTATTCAATATTCCCAGTCGCCTCCGGTTTCAAATAAACTTTTACTATTTTAAAATTATAACACAATTTGGGTATATCCAGGAATATATTTGTTATTCTTAATTGATAGCTTTTAAACGATGATTACTTATCATTTATTTTAACTGCGAAAATACGCCTTAATCATGTTATAATATGATACGGTGTAAAATCAATTTAAGGAGAGTAACATGGCCTTATATAGGGATGAATTTAACAAATTAGTGGTTAGGTTAGGCATTATTCGCGATAAAATGATTGAAACCGGTTATACTGAAACTGCCCAAGCCCTCATCGATGTGATTACCCGGTTAAACAACGTTGACCAGACATATATCCGTGAGTTGGCCGATAAAAAAGGTCCTAAAAATAGCTGATTACTTTATAAAAAGTGAGGTACTCTAAGTGACCCCAGCTGAGCTTGGTTACAAAATGCCCCCCGAATGGGTCGAACACCAACGGACTTTTATGGAATGGCCAGTTAAAGAAGCTGACTGGCCCGAACCTTTCGAAGCCGTATTGCCTGCGTTTGCAGCAATCGCCAAAGCCATTGCCCAATTTGAACCGGTTACAGTCCTGGCAAACCCCCATCTTACCGAGGAAGCAACCAGATTTTGCGGCCCCGGTATTGAAATTTTACCAATCGAGCACAATGACTCCTGGATGCGGGATAATGGACCCACGTTCCTCCTGAATGAACAGGGGAAATTAGCCGGGATTAATTGGATTTTTAACGCTTGGGGAGGTAAATTCCCCTCCAAACTAGATAATATGGTGGCGTCAAAGCTATTGCAACATATTCAAATACCTTGTTTTGACGCCCCCTTAGTCATGGAAGGCGGATCGGTTCACGTCGACGGTGAAGGCACACTGTTAACCACCGCCGAATGTTTGTTAAACCCTAATCGCAATCCTGGCCTCACCCGCGCCGAAATTGAATCTTATTTAAAACAATATTTGAATGCCGCCAAAGTTATCTGGCTAAACCGCGGTTGGACCGGGGACGATACCGACGGCCATATAGATAACATTGTTTGCTTTGCCAAGCCGAGAGTGATCATCACCCAGGTTTGCTCCGACCCTAAGGATCCAAATTATGAAATATCTCAAGAAAATTTAGGGATTCTTAAAAAAACGGCCGACGCCAAAGGCAGATCTTTCAAAATCATTGAGATCGAACAGCCTCCGGCCGCATATTACGCCGGTCTCCGGTTAACCTTAAGTTATCTAAATTTTTACTTTGTTAATGCCGGAATTATCTTGCCCTTCTTTGGAAATGAACCAACTGACAAAGCAGCCTACACTATTTTGCAAGAAATATTTCCCGATCGTAAAATCGTAACAGTTGACGGGTTGACTATTGCCCGGGGCGGAGGGAACGTCCACTGCTTGACCCAACAAATGCCCGCCGAAAAAAGGTAACTATTGATAATAACCGATCAATTATGAAGTAGCCGCGGTTCATTGAATCGCCCTGAAATAAAAATATAATAATTGAAAGAGGCGTCCGCCATTGTCGAAAGTAACCGTCGCCGCCACCCAAATGAGTTGTTCTTGGGAGATTGATAAAAATATCGCCAAAGCCGAAAGTTTAGTCCGTGATGCGGCTAATCACGGGGCTCAAATCATTCTCCTCCAGGAGTTATTTGAAACCCCCTATTTTTGCCAAGTGAAGGACGGGTCATACTTAAATTTAGCCTCTGAGTACGTTAAGAATAAGGCCATTCGCCATTTTCAAGCAATCGCCCGGGAACTTAAAGTCGTCCTGCCGCTTAGTTTCTTTGAAGCCTGTCCCGACGGGCGCTACAATTCTGTGGCCATTATCGACGCTACCGGCGAAATATTGGGTATTTATCGCAAAACCCATATTCCGGACGGTCAGGGGTATGAAGAAAAATTTTATTTTGCTCCGGGCAATACCGGTTTTAAAGTCTGGAAGACCTATTACGCCACAATTGGAGTGGGGATTTGCTGGGACCAGTGGTTTGCCGAAGCTGCCCGTTGTATGGCTTTGATGGGATCAGAAATCCTTTTTTACCCGACCGCTATCGGTTCCGAACCTAACCGTCCAGAGGTTGATTCTAAAAAACATTGGCAACTTTGTATGCAGGGCCATGCCGCCGCAAATATTGTTCCGGTGGTAGCCTCCAATAGGGTTGGTACCGAGACTATCTCCAATTCGAAAATTACCTTCTACGGTTCTTCATTTATAACTAACGAAATTGGCGCCATTATAGCAGAAGCGGACCGTTCATCGGAAAAACAAATCACCGCCGAACTTGACCTGGAGCAAATCGCCAAGTACCGTGATTTCTGGGGCATCTATAAGGACCGCCGGCCTGAAATGTACCATCACATTATCTCCAAAAAATAAATTTTTCTACTCCCCGTTTTACAGTAGCCCACTACCCATCTCCCATCGCGCTCAGCGAAGCGGTGTTCGTGCTCGTAATCGTTTTCCAAAAAAATCTTGGCCGTTTCAAGTACGATTACGGGCAAGAACACGAACACGGTAATTCCTAATTTAAAACCCATTTTCAAAGTAGTCGTCCACGTCAATTACCAATTGACCCACGTGAAATTATGAAAATGTGATTGACGTGGATCGACAAGCACCGGTAGCATTTCCTAGATAGCCTACCTATCCAACTCTAAACATTCAACACTCAAGCCTTTCGCCTCAAGCCTCCTGCCTTTCTCCCATTTCAATTTGTTAATAGCAATTAAATTTAGTACTTTCCCTTTAGTTTACCCAAAATATTTCCGAATTTATATAACAGTAGAACCTTCACCGAAAATAAAAACGGCTTTGTCCTGATCGGAGATACGTCATGTTAAATTTACTAAGGTTTTTTCAAGGGAAAAAATATCTACTTCTACTAGGTTTATTGATTATTGGGGTTATTGCATTAGTTTTGACCCTAAGTAGTAAAACTTTCATCCCGGTTCAAAAACATCAGTCTTCATCGGATATATCACAGCTCCCGTCTAAAAACTTTAAAATTTTGCACATTATGAGTTACCATTCTCCCTGGGAATGGACAGACACTCTACTTTTAGGGTTTCAGTCAGCTTTATTAGATTTGAATATTGAATATAAAGTCTTTCAAATGAATACCAAAAGGGACAATTCGGAGAGTTCCATCGCTACTAAGGCTAAAGAAGCCAGAAATTTAATTGATTCCTGGAAACCGGACCTGGTATATACCAGCGACGATGACGCTTTAAAATATCTCGCCCCATACAATATCAATTCAAAGCTGCCGGTCGTCTTTAGCGCGGTCAATGAAAACCCTGAGAAGTATGGCATTAAGGATTGCCAAAACATAACCGGGGTCTTGGAAACAGAACACTTTATCGAATCGACTAAACTTTTAAAGGAAGTTGTTCCGTCAGTCCGAAAAATTGCGGTCATCACTGATGATGGATCAATGTGGGTTCCGGTAATAAAACGGATGAAGTCCCGTTTGAAGGAATTACCGGAAATTCAATTTGTAGGTTGGAACCCAATTTATACTTTTGCCGAGTACAAACGTAAAATTAAAGAATACGAAAGTAGTGTCGATGCGGTCCTATTTTTAGGGATATTCTCCTTCAAAGATGACAAGGGTGAAAATGTACCCTATCAAGATGTTCAACGTTGGACAGCTGAGAATATTAAACTGCCCGACATCAGTTTCTGGAAAGACCGGGTTTCCTTTGGAACCTTATGCGTGGTATCGGTATCCGGTTTTGAACAAGGCCTAGCCGCAGGAAAAATTGCCTACGGAATTTTAGTAGACGGCAAAAAACCCTCGGACTTCCCAATGGTTGCCACTGTTAAGGGAGAACCGTTAATTAGTTTGGCCCGCGCCAACCAATTGGGAATCAAAATCAAGAGCTCAGTTTTATTAAGTTCGAAGGTAGTAAAGAAGTATTACTGGGAGGAATAGATGTTTAATAACCTAAGCAGTAAAATTTCTTTCATCCTGCTTCTAATCTTACTCTTGACCGTCGGGATCAATAGTTGGTTAACCAGTCAGATGTTCGTTAAAGAGTATACCGAGGCCCTCAAATCCGAAGTATTGGTCATTGGTGAAAGCCTTAAACTACAGTTAGATCGTTTATTGGGATTGGAAATCCCCTTGGAAGATATTATGGGTTTTGATGACCAATGCCAGGAAATCACGTCCAAATATCCAATGATTGACTATGCCTTAATAGTTAACACCAAGGGATCCATCTTATTCCATAATGAACTCTCAATTTATCAACAGGAAGTAAATGTCCCGCAACTATACGAGGGTATAAAAGCTCTAGCCAAAAGTATTGTCACCTATGATCATAAAGGGAAAACTTATTATAGTATCATTATTCCGCTTTTCAACACCACTGGGCGGCATATAGGCGCGGTAGTGCTCGGTTTTCCGGTTAAAGTAATCTCCCAAAAAACAAAACTATATATTTGGGCTTCTATTATAGCATCCCTGATTTTTTTAGCCTTCTCATATTTCTTAATTACTTATGCCCTCTCCTTGTGGGTAACCAAACCAATTATCAAACTGGATCGTTTTGCCCACGAACTGGGTAAAAACGGTTTTAATCCTTCACAGGCCTTAAATATCAATAGCCATGATGAAATTGGCCGATTGGCGCTTTCCTTTAACAAAATGGCGGCTGATTTGGAGAAAACTACTGTTTCCAAAGACTTTATGGATAATATCATCTCCAGTATGATGGACGCGCTTATCGTAATCGATTCAAATTTAAAGATTAAAACTGTTAATAATGCCGCTAGTGCCCTTCTCAGCTATACGAAGGATGAGTTAATCGATAATTCAATCGACATTATCTTTCCTACTCCGGAAGAAAGCCCCTTACAAGGCCATAGGCTAGCTAACATTATCTCCCAAGGCGTTCTCAATAACTATGAGACTACCTTTCAAAAAAAGAACGGAGAAAAAATCCCTGTCTTGTTAAGCTGTTCAGTGATGAAGGAAGACAACTCCAAACTCAGGTATATCGTATGTACCTCCAAGGATATTACCGAACGAAAACAAGCGGAGGAAGAACTATTGCTTCAAACCGAGAAACTCACTCAAACGAATCACGAATTACAAAGTTTTGCTTATGCGGCTTCCCATGACTTACAGGAACCATTACGAAAAATTATCGCTTTCAGCGACCGAATTATCAAAAAAAATGCCCTTGATGGAGCATCCCTTGATTATTTTGAAAGAATCCAAAAGGCCGCCAGCCGTATGCAAACATTGATTACCGATTTATTGACTTACTCCAGGGTAACTACCCAAGCCCAACCCTTTAGTAAAGTAAATTTGAATGAAATTGCAAATGAAGTAATATCCGATCTTGAGATGCGGATTGAGCAAACCAGCGGTGAGGTTCAAGTAAACGATCTCCCTGAAATTGAAGCCGATCCAACTCAAATGAGGCAATTATTTCAAAACCTTATCTCTAATGGTTTGAAATTCCACCGCCCGGAAGCCGCCCCCATAGTTAAAATAACGGCCTGTAAAATTAAGGCTGACCAAAATAACCTGAAATGGCGGAAAGAATTATTGAAACTAACTTTTGAAGATAACGGCATTGGTATTGCCGAACAACACTTTATTAGGATTTTCGGGGTGTTTCAGCGTTTACACGGCAAAAGCGAGTATGAGGGGACAGGGGTTGGCCTATCAATCTGCCATAAAATTGTCGAAAGGCATAATGGTCAAATTCGCGTTGAGAGTAAACCCGGAGAAGGTTCCAAGTTCATCGTCACGCTTCCCTTTATACAGAACCGGCCTTCCTAAAAAATTTCCCAACCTACCCTCTGGATCCCCTGTCAAAGCTAGCTACCAAAGAGGGCAAGTTGGGTTGATAATTACCCAAACTGTTAATATCATTGCCTACCGCTAATACTCTTAATGATTGAATTTTATCCGCCCTATTATTTGGGAAACTGCCATTTGGAATTGTGCTCCGGATTCCATTACCTTCAATGCTAACAAACCGCTTTTCAGTTCATCTTCTCCGATTAAAACCACATAAGGGATTCCCAACTTATTTGCATAGGAAATCTTTTTATCCAATTTAGCCTCTTCAAAATATAATTCAGCGATTATCCCAGCTTCTCTTAGTTGATTGGCGACTTTGATCGATGTTTCAATCTCGGCGCCCATCGGAATTACCAAAACCTCCGTCAAGGTTGTTGCCTGATTTAATTTGATGATCTTGGCTTCTTGAATCTGATAGAATAACCGGGTCAAGCCGATTGAAATTCCGACTCCCGGAAGTTGCTGCCTGGTATAGTATCCGGCTAAATTATCGTAACGTCCTCCGGAACAGACACTGCCAATGCCGGGGTAATCATTTAGGATCGTTTCATATACCGTACCGGTATAATAATCAAGGCCCCTGGCAATGGTTAAGTCGATGGCCAGGTTGGCCTCAGGGACTTCAAAACATTTTATGTAGTGAACAACCTTTGATAGTTCCTCCAAGCCTTCTTCAAATTGAGGGTTATTAATCTGCAGCTGTTTTAAGGAAGCTAAAATATCTTCATTGGTACCTTTAATACCGATAAAATTCACGATCGCACCCGCAGTGTTACCGGTAACCCCGAGTTTTCCCAATTCCTCCAGCACGGCGTCGATTCCGATTTTATCCAATTTGTCGATCGCCCTTAACACTTCACTTTTGCTTTGAATATTAAGGAAATCAAAAAATCCGTTTAACAATTTGCGGTTATTCAGCCTAATGGTAAAAGAGCCAAAACCAAGGCCTTTAAATGTGGAATAAATTATACTGGGTATTTCGGCGTCATTGATCAAACTAAGTTTGTTCGAACCGATAATATCGATGTCACACTGATAAAACTCACGGAACCGCCCTTTCTGGTTCCGCTCGCCCCGATAGACCTTCCCGATATGGTAACGCCGGAATGGAAAAGTAAGCTCCGGAAAATGTTGGGCTACGTAGCGGGCCAAAGGGACCGTGAGATCAAATCGGAGCGCCAGATCATTGTCGCCCTTGGTAAACCGATAAACCTGTTTCTCGGTTTCCCCGCCTCCCTTGGCTAGTAATACCTCGGCTTTTTCAAGCAACGGGGTATCTACAGGTATAAACCCGTACCGCTCAAAATTGTTACGGATAGTATCAAGCATGCGATTGAAAGCGATTTGTTCCGCCGGGAGCAGCTCCATAAATCCGGGCAAAATCGAAGGTTTTGTTATTTGCCGATCCATTTAGCTTCGTTCCTCTCAGTCCTGAATAATAATCACTGTTTATCTAGAAAATGCTACCGTTGCTTGTCGATCCACGTCAATCCCATTTTCATAATTTCAGGTAGGTCAATTGGAAATTGACGTGGACGACTACTTAATTAAGTCCGCCGCGAACTTCGGCAGCTTAAAGGCTCCAAAGTGTATCTCCGGCGTATAGTATTTTGTGTCCACCGCCTTGATTTTTGCCGGATCCACCTGCAACGGATCCCACTTTTTACTGGCAATCGTAAAACTCCATAAGCCCGAAGGATAGGTTGGGATACTCGCCAAATAAAGATGTTTGATTGGAAAGACTCCTGTTAAATTCCGGTGAATCATTTGAATTACATCCTGGTTCACATAGGGCGACTCGCTCTGAGCCACCATGATCCCATCCGGAGTTAACGCCTCATAAACATCTTGGTAAAACTGGCGGCTAAATAGTCCCACCGCCGGGCCAATCGGCTCGGTGGAGTCGATCAAGATCACATCATATTTGCCTTTATTGCGGCGCACATGCTCCACGCCATCGCCAATATCCAACGTAACCCGGGGGTCTGTCAAAGCCCCTGCAATACTCGGTAAATACTCCTGGCTAACTTCAACCACCCGACTGTCGATCTCCCCCAATACCGCTTCTTTAACCGTCGGGTGTTTAATAATCTCACGGATGGCGCCACCATCCCCACCCCCGACCACAAGTACCCTTTCCGGATTGGGATGGGTGAAGAGCGCTACATGACTAATCATCTCATGGTAGACAAATTCATCCAGCTCGGTAGTCATGACCATTCCGTCCAAAACCAACATCTTCCCGAATTGCAGAGTATCAATAACCGCCAAGTCCTGATAATCCGTCTTTTCAGTATGGATGGTTTTAGTAATTTTACAAGAAAAGCTCAAATTCGGCGTTTGTTTTTCTGTGTACCAAAGTTCCATTCTTTCGCTCCTTATTTTATTTCTTCTTCGGTAAATTTGAACTAATGTTTTGAAAATAACGCGTTAAACCGTTCGCGATTATTTCAAAAACGCTTTATAATACTGAATTTACCGAAGTAGATTTATTCATACTCTTTCGCATAAAATATTCATCAAATCTTCAGCAGTCGCCTCGCGGGGATTGGCCTTCATTGAACCGGAATCAAGGCTTTCCCTAATTATCTCTGGGAAATCGGCTTCCGAAATCCCTAAACTACTGATATGGGCGGGTATACCCAATTTTCGGTGAAGGTTCATGATGTTTTTGATTGCCAAAGCACCGGCGTCGATTGAATCCCCGCTAGCCAGATTAACACCCATTGTAGTTGCAATTTTAGCGAATTTTTCATAGCTGACAGCTAAGTTGAAGCGCATTACCGGTATCAGTAAAACAGCACAGATTAGCCCGTGAGGTTTCCCAGTCCGGATCCCTATGGAATGCGCTAGGCCATGGACAGCTCCCAATCTAGCAACGCTTAAGGCGACTCCGGCCAAGAGGCTACCCATTGACATCTCTACCCTAGCCTCAACATTATGGCTATCTTGCTGTACTTTTAGCAGATTGTTACTAAGGAGCTCAATGGCTGCTAAGGCATAAATGTCGGTCATCACATTAGCGCCCCTGGAAACGTAGGCCTCAATAGCTTGGACCAAAGCATCGGCGCCTGAATAAACCGTAACCGCTTCCGGAGTGCTAAAGGTAAGTTGCGGATCGACAATTGCTATTTTAGGCGCTAATTTTAGGTCACGGATTGATTGTTTAACCTTGTTTTGATGGTCGGATAAGACGGCGTTGAAAGTAACTTCTGCTCCAGATCCGGCAATAGTGGGAATCGTTATTAATGGAATACCTTCTTTCTCGATTAACCCGCCGTTGAAATAATATTGCGCATCCTGCGTGCAATGGTACAACCCGGCTATCGCTTTGGCCGCGTCCATTGCGCTACCGCCACCCAGGCCGATGACCCAATCCGTTTCCTCACTGCGAGCCATTGCCAAGCCCTTAATTATAGTCTCCAGGGAAGGTTCCGGCTCCACTTCGGAAAAGAAAACCGGGGAAAAACCCGAACCGCGCAATAAAATATTTACCCGTTGTAAAACCCCGTTATCGATTACAGAGTGTTTTCCGGTTACCACCAGGACATTTTTACCTAAATCCATAGCTTCATTAGAAAGTTCCCTAAGGGTCTCCAGCCCGAATACAATTTTCGTCCGGAGTTGAAACCTTTGTATAGTTGGAAGCATATTACACCTTCTATCTAGCTATCCTAGGCATAAATCATGCCAAGCGTTTTTTACTACCTCGTCAATGTTAGGAATTTTAACGTTAGTTCCTTGCCAGTGCCCTAAGTATTCGATATTTCCTTCCGGACCCCGGATCGGTGAATAGGTTAAATTAACGAGATGCCATCCTTTTAGGGGAGCATTTTCAACTAAACGTTTCAGGATTTCCAAATGGACCGTTTGATCGCGGACCACTCCCTTTTTCCCTACTTTCCCACGCCCAGCCTCAAATTGAGGTTTAATTAATGTAACTAGCTCTCCCTCAGGCTCAATCAATTCCTTGAATTTTGCCAAAACCAATTCTAAAGAGATAAAAGAGAGATCCGCCGTGATAAAACTAGGAAGCCGTTCCAATAAGCCTTTTGAAAAGTACCGGATATTCTGCCGCTCCCAGACGGTAACCCTTTTGTCCTGCCGGAGTTTCCAGGCTAATTGGCCATATCCCACATCGATCGCATCGACATGGGCTGCTCCCGCCTGTAACAAGCAATCGGTAAAACCTCCGGTTGAAGCCCCCGCATCGAGGCAGATTCGCCCTATAATGTTAAGCCCGAATTCAGCAAGAGCCTTTTCAAGTTTATAACCGCCACGGCTAACATACTTTTCAGTGGTGTTGCCGAGGGTAATTTTGGCCTCTTCCTCCACCAACTGGCTTACTTTTTCAATCCGTTTCCCATTGACCCAAACTAAGCCGGCCATAAGCGCCCGTTGGGCTTGTTCACGGCTGGTACACATCCCTTCCTCCACCAGCCGGAGATCAATTCGCTTTTTCAAGTCTCACCGCCGTCATACTCCCTTTTAGGCTTTCAAATTGATGTTTAACCTTTGATTTACCTGAAGCCGGACATTTCCGACAATCATCCCCATACCAACCACTAATAAAAAGGGTTGCACCAAAATGTTGATTATTGGGAAAAAACTAAGCAGGCCTAAAAACAAACCACCCAAGACAGTCATTAAAACCGGGTTCAATCTCGATTTGAAAATCAAGCGGCCGGCCCAGAGATTAAGCGGTATACCGGCGAATAAAAGCAAAATTATATAAAAAATCCCTAGTAGTATAGCGAGGGGAATCCCAACAACGGTAATGGTTAAAATGATTATTAAAAACGGCAATCCCACCAGGGCGATTAACCCCAGCAACAAGCTGCGCCGGAAATTCGCGGCTGATGGCTCCGTAACATTCCAGGCTGTCCTCGGAAAAAGCTTATATAAAACCAGGCTGGTTAGTAAAGCGCCTAAAAACCAGATAAAGGAGATAATTACGGCCCCTTTGTAGATAAACATTTGATCTTTGATCGGTTTCTGCTGGTGATACCCGCCATCAAGCCGTATACCTTTAAGTTTAGCCGGGTTGTTGTCGTATCCGGTGGCATCGGTGACTTTTCCGGTAACCGTCAAAGGTGAAACCCATTTAATCGGTCCGCCGCCAACTCGGAAGTCCCCATTGATTTCGCCTCCAAGTTTGGAAACAATAACACTGGTAATCGAGGCCGGACCGTTAATCCTTCCCTTTAAATCAACTTCGGAAAAACGTCCTAGTACACCCTTTTCAATTGTTGAACCAGGTTCGGTGATTAGTTTGAAAGCCAAGGCGGAAATACTTCCCTTGACAATGCCGTCCTTGCTAAAGTAGGCCTCGTTAATAAAACCGCGCACATTGCCCCCGATTAAACCGTTGTTTTGTAATTTTCCGCTTACCACGCCTAAAACACTACCCTCAATACTACCATTAATGATCGCCGCTTCGGTGAATAGTATCAGGTCTCCCCGGATGATCCCGTCAATTACCAACCGTTCGCCTGTAAAGAATAGATCGCCTTCAATTACTTGCCCTTTTGCTAATTTATAATCGCCGCTTTCAATTTGCCAAGGCTCAGCCAAGGCCGGTAAAGCCGGACCTAATAACCCGAATAGAAGCGTGATCATTAAACTTAAGAAGATTTTCGTTTTGTTCATAGCCTTCACCTACTTATAAGTTAACAGTTATTAAATCCCGATCCATTAAATCCATACATTCTTTAAGCTTCGCGCTGAGAATCTGGTCTTGCCCGGCGCAAGCCGCCTTGATCTGGCGCATAATATCAATGCTCCTTCGAAATGATTGGACGATATCCCCTTCCTGAATGCTCCCGGCTTCTTTCAACAAATCTGGAAAGGACGAACCCTTGCTCCAGAGATAAGCCAAATTAGAGATACTGGGATGGAACCCAGCATCGCGCTCATCAACGCCGTAGCGGTAGACCAGATTACGGATGACCGTTTTTATCGGTTTAACATCGAAGGGTAGATTTTTGGGATAAAACTCCCCCTTACGGGGTTCATAATCTATCGCTACTATTAAAGCGTTCAACTGGTCCCGGTCTAACTCGTGAAAGATACCGTTAAAATAAAGCTCGGTTACTAAAAGCTCCTGGGTATAAATCTGGGCGGCAAATTCCCCCCTGGGAAGGAGCTTTCCGTCTTTTATATAATCCAAATCTTCCAAAATCTCCGTTTTTAACTGCAAATCACTATTAAAGCGGCCGGAAGTGATGATCCGGGCGGTCCTTTCTTGGAGCGAACTAACCCGGTTATTAAGCTCAGCCCATTCTTGGATTTTTTCTTCGCAAGCTTGCTGGCGCTCGATGGAACAACCGGCCGGTTTTATGTCTTGCAAATATTTCGCCAGTTCGTTAATTTCCGCAATAATCGCTGCCCGGGCCCGGCCTTTAATAAACCGGGAACGGCGTTGTTTTTTCTTTAATTTTTGGCGCAGTTTCAGATAGACGATAGGGCACTGGGGGTTATCCCGTTCCATACAGAGATCGGAACTCAACTGGTTTAACTGTTGCGCCTCGCGGGCCAGTTGTTGTTCGAAATGTTTCTTATCATTCTTTGCCTGATAGGTGGCAAAATTTTGATTTAAGATCACCGAGATCTCATCTTGATCGTGGTTTCGGTTTAGGTTTAAGACCGAATTGTATGTCAAATTAAACTGGCTTTTTAACGGCTCAATCTCATCTTGCTTGGTGCTGGGAAACTCCTCCGGCCTCAAAACACGTAAATCGGCCAGGATATATACGGAACCTTGGGGATCGATGCCCCGGCGGCCTGCCCGGCCGGCCATTTGAAAATATTCTAGGTTGGTCATTGGCCGGAAAGTGATCCCGTCGAACTTGGAAGGGCTATCGAAACAAACCGTTTTCACCGGATAGTTGATGCCTACCGCAAATGTTTCGGTGGCATACATTACTTTGATCAAACCCATCCCGAACAAGACTTCGACAATCTCCTTCAAACCCGGCAATAAACCCGCATGATGGTAACCGATTCCCTTGGTCAGCAAGGTCCTAGCTTGAATCACTGTTTTTAAGGAACCGATTCCATACTCCTCGATAAAACGGTCGCATACTTCCTCAGCCCGGCGCGAATCTTCTTCGCTTAAGAAACTGCGTTGATAGCCTAACTCTTCCGCCTTCAGCTCGCAAAGCCTTCGGCTAAAAACGAAATAAAGGCAGGGCAATCCTTTGTTTTTATTTACGAATTTGATCAAATCCAGATGGGTCGATTCCCATTTGCGTTTGTCGTAACCGGCCAGGAGCCCTTTAAACTCCAACTCTTGCCGGTATTCGACGATTCTTTTAAGAGTCGAAGCGCCGAGATGTTTCTCAAAGACGAAGTGCTCCAAGGGGACCACCCGGTCCTTTTTAAAGATCACTTTTACTTCGTGCCCTTTAATTTCTTTGATCCAATCCGCCAATTCCAACGCATTGGGAATGGTGGCCGAGAGGCCGAGCAGCCTCATCCCGGGAGGCATGAAAATAATCGATTCTTCCCAGACGGTCCCCCGCTCTTCGTCGGAGAGGTAATGAATCTCGTCGAAGATGATATGAGAGATCCCTTCCAGGCGCTGTTTGTCCTGGTGCAGAATATTCCTGAAAATTTCAGTGGTCATCAGGCAGATTTCAGCCTCGGAATTGATTACCACGTCTCCAGTTACGATTCCTACCCGTTCCGGTCCGTAAAGGGTTTTGAATTCTTTGAACTTCTGGTTGGAAAGGGCTTTGATGGGAGCCGTATAGATGATCCGGTCGCCCTTGGCAATCGCCTGGTCGATTAAGTAATCAGCGATCAAGGTCTTTCCTACTCCGGTCGGGGCTGAAACCAAAACCGAATTCCCTTTTAACAGTTCAGCGATGGCCTGCTGCTGAAAATCATCCAGCTTATAATCGCGATAGTACTCTGGAAGCTGCATTCTAGCTCCTTTTTTCGAAATTAACTTATAATATTTCGGGATTGGATCGCTAAAATCCTTCTCTGGATATTAAAAGTATGACTCTTTTGGCCAATGGTGATTCGAGAGGTTAGGGATAGTTCAATGAAACCCGGCTAACAGCAGGGGTTTGCGTTCGGTTGCACGGGGTCAAAGAGAGCGGACTACCGGAACGGGACACAGCGGAATGGGCAAAAATGGGTTGACGGTTATGGCATTCCGGTTATCCTCCCCACCAGTAAAGCCGGTGACGGCTCCCGTAGCGGGTATGATTTGCCGGTGATTAAAGCTATCAAGGGAACGGTTTCAGTTGGAGTAATAGCCTCCGGCGGCGCGGGAAAATTGGAGTATTTCTATGAAGCCGTCCAAGCGGGCGCTACAATTCTTTTGGCAGCTTCCGTATTCCATTTCGGTACCATTGAAATCAAAGAATTAAAAGAATACCTCAGCGGCCAAACCGTTAATATTAAATGATTCCTTTCACTTCGGCCGATACCACTCAGCCCACTCGGTATATCCTTCTTGGGGCGATACCCGTTGCAAATTTGCTCCTTGGGGATCCATAATATATAACTGCCGGTCTGAAGTTTCACGGTTCGATAAAAAAGAGATATAACGGTCGGATAAAGACCAACGGGGATAATCATTACTTCCGGCGCTTTGGGTCAAAACTCGCCCTTTTCCGGTGGAAACATCATATTTTACAATTGAACTCCGGTTCGGCAATCCGTTGGGTTGCGACTGGAAGACAAGGTATTTCCCATCCCCTGACCAAGCGGGTATAAATGATTTCATACCGGTGTTACTGAAAATATACTTGGCAAAAACTTGGTTTTCAATTAAGATCAAATCTTTTTGAGCTAAGTCAAAGAGGTACAAAGCATAAAAACCTTCAAAACCATTGGCTTCTTTGCCATAAAACGCGATTCTTTTTGAATCGGGGGACCAAACCGGCCAATCCGGCACGATGGTCAACCCCTGCGGCAACGACCAAGTAGTCTTTAATTTGCCGTTGTCTCTTTCCTGAATTGTTAAGGTAAAATTCTGGCTAAATGCGGGTGTCTTAATTACCGCAACCGCTTTCTGGTCTGGGCTTGTTAATTTGGGAGCATGGGAACCTCTTTGAACCGGTGGCTGCATAACCCGGCGGACACTTCCATCGGATAATTCAAGCACATACCAGTTAACGGTATAATCATCTTTAGCTACCACCAACGCCTGTTCCGGGCCATCCGGAATAACCTCCAAATATAGCTCTTTCTCCTTAAAACCGGCTAACTCCTTGGATTCACGCGTCGTAATATTATATTGATATAACTTTTGTTCTTTAAAGTATAAAAAATACTTTCCCTGTACGAATACAGAAACGCCCTTCCCGCGAACCACTTGATCCATAACCTGGGAATCAGGTTGATATAGATAAACTGAGTTTTGGCCGCCGGAGACTTGGGAAAAAATCAAATATTCAGTTCCCGGATCGCCTAAAGCCGGGTAAGAAAAAGTCATTGCCACTAGTAATAAAATAATTAAATAGCCTGTTTTTTTCATAACCTCACCCCTAAAACCGCAGATATCACTGATTACGCTGATAATAGCTATATTTTTCTAGATTTAAAAATGTTTACTTAGCGAATAAAAATTAATTTATTAATTCTTGATTAATAATAAACTTCCTTTATTAAGATCTGCTACCTAATCAACAAATTCTTGGCAATAACTCGCCGCTGCCCATCGGTAATATCCGTTCTCCGCCGTTTTGGTTCCTGATGCTGACCAGTCCTGGTTTTTCAGGGGTTACTTCACCGATAACCGCTACCTTTTCTCCTAATGGTTCCCGGTGGAGTTGCTTTACTAAATCAGCGGCAACCTCCGGAGCGGCGATTATGATCGCCTTGCCTTCATTGGCCAAATACAATGGATCCAGGCCTAATAAATCGGTTATCCCGTTCACTTCCGGTAAGATCGGAATTTCCGCTTCGTCCAGCCTAATGGATACCCCTGATTGCCTGGCGATTTCATTTAGGGTTACCGCTAGGCCACCCCTAGTCGGGTCGCGCATTACATGCACCCCGGTGGGGAATTGCTGGATTAAAGGAAGCAACAACCGGTTTAACGGGGCGACATCGCTGGTAAACTGGGCGGAGATTCCCAGTTCGCCCCTGGCTAATAAAATAGCGGCCCCATGATCCCCGACGGTTCCGGTGATAATCACTTGATCCCCGGGCTTGGCCTTTTCCCCGCCCAGGCTAATTTCCTCTTTTATTTGACCGATACCGGTGGTATTGATAAATAAGCCGTCCGCCGCACCCCTGTCGACTACCTTGGTATCCCCGGTGACAATTCCAACCCCGGCTGCGGCTGCCGTTTCAGCCATTGAATGGGCCACTTGTTTCAGGGAATTGACTTCAAAACCTTCTTCAATAATAAATGATACTGTCAGGGCTTTCGGCTCGGCTCCCATCATCGTCAAATCATTGACCGTGCCGGCAATCGCCAGTTTTCCGATATCCCCTCCCGGAAACTTCCAGGGAGTAACTACAAAAGAATCGGTTGTGACCGCCAGCTTACCGCTGCTCCAGTTTAAAACTGCGGCGTCATTTCCTTTTAACAATTCAACATCCTTAAACTCCGGCCAAAAAACTGCTTTGATTAAACGGGCGGTGGCTTCGCCTCCTCCGCCTTCAGCCAGCCTGATTTTTACGGCCATTAACTTCACTCCGATAATAATAATGTGCGGCGCAAGACCCTTCAGCTGATACCATACAAGGTCCGACCGGATTTTCCGGGGTACATTCCCCGCCGAAAAGCGGGCATTCTTCCGGCATTGCTTTACCGATTAAAATCTCTCCGCAACGGCAACCTAATGGCTCCAATGAAATAATCTCCGTTAACCCAAACCGTTTCCGGGAGTCATATTTCAAAAAAGGATCTGCTAAGCCCAAACCGGATTTTTCAATCACACCCAAGCCCCGCCATTCGGCGTTTTCAGGTTGGAACACTTCTTTTAAAAGCTGCTGGGCTAATTCATTTCCCCCGTCCGTCACAACCTTGGTGTATTTATTTTCCAGTATAGCCCTGCCCTGATTAATCTGTTTCAACAAAGCAGTGATCCCAAGCCAAATCTCTTCAGGCTTAAACCCAGTAATTACAGTTGGCAGCCGGTATTGCTCCGCCAAAAAAGCGAAGGAATCCGCCCCCGTAATCACGCTCAAATGTCCAGGAGCAATTAAGCCATTGATGTTTACCGAGGGACTTTTCAGTATAATCTCCAAGGCCGGTTTTAAAACTTTAAAAGCGGGTAGAATTGAAAAATTACGGATATTTCCTTGCCGCGCTTGCTTTACTGCCAAAGCCACCGCCGGAGCAGTCGTCTCAAAACCGACCCCTAAAAAAACCACTTCAGCTTCAGGATTTTTTTGGGCAATGGTTAATGCATCCAACGGTGAATAAACCACCTTGATTTTGGAACCTTCCGCCCTAGCTGAAGCAAGGTTGGAGGTATTGCCCGGAACCCGTAACAGGTCTCCAAAGGTGGCGATGGTTAGTTTCGGTTCGCGGCTCAGCTGGATTGCTTGCTCAATATAGCCGCTCCCGGTAACGCAAATCGGACAGCCCGGTCCAGACAATAAACGAACTCCGGCCGGTAACAACTGGTGAATACCAGCTCGGCGGATCGCATGAGTATGGGTCCCGCAGACCTCCATCAAGGTGCACTCAAGCTCCGAAAATAAAGTCCGGATCTTTTCCAGGTATTGATTTAAATCATTCATCAGTATCGCTAAAAATCTCCTCAAATAACTTGATACTTTCCAGTGCTTCATCAGGGGGAATAATTTGAATGGCGCATCCGGCATGGACCAGTACATAATCCCCAAGTTTTGCTCCTGTAACTAAACTCAAATCAGCGATCCGGATTGCTCCAGAAAAGCTCACTTCAGCTTTGCTTCCTTCAATTTTCACAATCTCACCGGGTACCGCTAAACACATCCTCAATTCCCCTCTCAATCATTAAGCTGCCTAGCCATGCCTGGCCTAAGGCAATCCCGGCGTCGTTCATTGGGACCACCTCCGGCACAAAAACTTTAAAACCCTTTCGTTCCAAACGTTCCCAAGCTAAATCAAGCAAGAGCCGGTTCTGAAAAACACCGCCGCTGAAAACCACCTGATCGGTTTGTAATTCGACTTTTAATCTAAGGCAAACTTCCTCGATTAAAGCCGCAATAGTCCGGTGGAACTTAGCGCTAATCGCTCCGATGCTAAGAACGGCCAAATCCTGAGCGACTTGTTTTAAAATCACGCCGGGATCAATCTGAAATCTACTCTCATCGGAATAAATTTCAATTTGATATTCGCCAGGATGAGTCAGGTCAGCTTGATGTTCAAACCAAACCGCGGCTTCTCCTTCATAAGAGACCTCTTTCAGATTTCCCGTTAAAGCGGCGGCGGCGTCGAAGAACCTTCCCATCGATGAAGTTTCCGGTGCATTAATCCCTTGTTTGATCGCCAAGCGTAAGATATCCCATCTTTGTTCAAGCTCGTTTTTATCCAGCCAATTTCTCAATAGATCCGGCGCCACCACGTCCAAATAAGCTGCGGCCATCCGCCAGGGTTCCCGGACCGCGGCTTCCCCGCCGGGAAGCGGATAATACTTGAGGTGTCCCTTCCTTGCCCAAGAACATTCCGAACCGGTAAAAAACTCGCCGCCCCATATTTTCCCGTCGGTGCCGTAACCGGAACCATCCAGGGAGACTCCGATAATAGTACCATGGATCTGCCGCTCGGCGACGACGGTCCCCAAATGAGCCAAGTGGTGTTGAACACCAACTGTCGGTAGTCCCAAACTAAGGGCATAATTTGTCGAGTTATAATCGGGATGAAGATCGTGAACCGCGTATTCGGGGTAACACCCTAATAAACGTTGATAACGGCTGATAGTTTCCTGATAATTCTGAAAGGCTGAAAAATTGTTCAAATCACCTTGATGGGCGCTTAAGTACACCCGATCCCCTTTGGCCAAAGCAAAAGTATTTTTTTGTTGAGCCCCGCAGGCCAGCAACGGTACTAAAGCCCGGTTCAATTTTACCGGAGACGGTACATAGCCTCGCGAACGCCGGATTCCAATGGTAGTGCCTTTCTGTACCCGGACGACCGAGTCGTCGCAGCGCCAATTGATCTTACGGTCATGCGATAAAAAACCATCGACCATCGAACCCAAAGTACAAAAAGCCGCCGAGTTATCAACCGTCAACGGCTCGCCTGACCGGTTCCCGCTGGTCATCACTAAGGCTGTTAAATCCTTATCAAAAAGGAGCAACTGAATTCCTGTATAAGGCAGAAAGGCGCCAATCTCCCTTAAACCGGTATTCACCGCCTTCGCTAAATGACTGTCGGCTTTTTGTCTAAGCAGTACAATTGGCCGGGCCGGATCAAGGAGTAATCGCTCTTCTGCGGCAGAGACCAGGCAATGTTCTTTAATAACATCCAAATCCCGAAAAAGAACCGCAAAAGGCCGACGATCCCGTTCTTTAAGCCTTCTCAACCTTAAGACGGCTTGGTTGAAAAAAGCGTCCACCGCCAGATGGTAACCGCCAATCCCTTTGAGCCCTAATATACCGCCCGCCTTTAGAATACGGCGGGCTCCCTGTTCGGGGTCTTCAGCTAACTTTTGGCCTTGAGGGCCGGTGAGCCAAATAAGGGGGCCACATTGGGGGCAAGCGATGGTTTGGGCATGGAAACGGCGATCCGTAAAATCGGAGTATTCAGCCTGGCACCGATCGCAAAGCCGATATTCGCCCATACTGGTGCGGATTCTGTCAAAGGGCAGATCCTCGATAATGGTAAAGCGAGGGCCGCATTCGGTACAGCTGTTAAAAGGATGCCGATAACGCCTGTCCCCCGGGTTATTAAACTCAGTAATGCATTGGCCGCAGATTCCTTGGTCGGGGAGGGGCGATCCGGAGACGCCCCCGGCTTCGCTGGGGATAATTTTAAATTCGGCCTCGGTTTGCCGAATTGGAAGCGTCACAGAAGTAATAGTTTCGATTTGAGCGGCTGTCGGGGCTTCATTGTTGATTGCATCCAAAAACCCGCGTAGGTTTTCAGTTTTGCCCTCAATTTCCACCTCTACTCCGGCGGAATTATTCCTGACCCATCCGCGCAGCCGATGTTTGCAGGCCAGATTATACAAAAAGGGACGGAAACCCACCCCTTGCACCAAGCCGGTAATTATTAACCGCCAACGTTCCATAACCCACTTAGCCTTCTTCCCGAAGCACCCCGACGATCCGCTCCAACCACTGAGCCCAAGCCGCCAAACCGCTCCCTGTCCTACAGGAGATTTCAAAGATGGGAATGTCCGGCCGGAGCGTCCCGATCCCCTGGCGGAACCGTTTCAAATCAAAATCAACGAAGGGTTGCAAATCGATTTTATTAAGAATCACAGCATCCGCCCCCTGAAAAATATCAGGGTATTTGAAAGGTTTATCGTCACCTTCGCTGACGCCGACCATCACCACCCGGATTGATTCTCCCAAAGGAAAACTAGCCGTACAAATCAGGTTGCCAATGTTTTCGATGATTAACAAAGTCCCCGGCTTAGGGTGGAAATTCTCCAAAGCCTTGGAGACCATGGGGGCTTCCAGGTGGCAGCCACCCTCGGTATTTATTTGATAGGCGGGTATCCCAAGGGAATTAAGTAAATCCGTATCAATACTTGAAGCCGGGTCACCTTCGATCACCGCGGTCCGTTGTTTAAGGAGCGGGACCGTATTACGGATCAGGCTGGTTTTGCCGGCTCCGGGGGCTGCCAATAAGTTTAAGGCGATCAGTCCCCGTTCTTTAAATAATTTACGGTTCGCCTCGGCCAGTTCAGCTTCCAAGGCAAATAGGCCTCGTCCGATATCAATCTCCATCATTCTACCTCAATACTTTCAACAAAACATTCCCGGCCAGTATCGGTCAGCCTACCTAGGCCGCCGCATTCAGGGCAATTAAAATCCCGCTGGCTTTTTTCAAACTGCCGCTCGCAAGTGGGGCAAAAAAGCCTGGCCTTGCATTTGACGAATTCCAGCTCGGCACCGGCAGCGATTGTGCCCTGGGTAGAAAGTTGAAAATAATAGGTGACGCAATCCTCGATCATCCCGGACAACTCTCCGATGCTAATTTTAATCTTGGTTATTCTTTGGGCTTGATGGGTCTCAGCCTCAGCCAGAACCAGTTTGATTATTTTTTCAGTCAAAGCCAACTCATGCATAAGATTCACCGGATTTTCGCCCGATCATAATTCGATCCAAACCCGCCAAATCGGAAATGGACTGGGAGAGGAACCCCGCCTCTTTAAATAATCCTTCCAAAAGATTCCGTTGGTCAAAACCGTGTTCTACGGCAATTATACCGTCGGTGGCCAACAACTCCCTGGCTTGGGGCAATAACTTACGGTAAAGATCGAGTCCATCCGAACCTCCGTCAAGGGCCAATAACGGTTCCCGCCGTACCTCGGGCTGGAGTGACGTAATTGTAGCGGAGGGGATATAGGGCGGATTGGACACGATTATATCAAAGCTGACTCCTGAATCCGCTACCGGTCCCAGCAAGTCGCCGGCCATAAATCGAATTTGCCGCTCTACTCCCAATTGGACGGCATTGGCCTCGGCCACCGCTAAAGCGTCAGGAGACAAGTCCAAGGCATACCAGGTACTACCGGGAAGTAGTTTGGCGAGGGCAATCGCTATCACGCCGCTCCCAGTCCCCACGTCGGCCGCTGTTATTCCCTGGCGTTCCCTGGCCGCCTCCACTACCGCTTCCACCAGTAATTCGGTCTCAGGCCGGGGAATTAATACCGCCGGAGTAACCTCAAATTCCCAACTCAAAAAAGATTTCTTCCCGGTCAAATAGGCAAGGGGCCAACCTTGAACCCGTTTTATAATTATTTCACGGTATTGTTGCACCTCTGCCGGTTCCAAAGGCCGGTCCCACTCCGAATATAGCTTGACCCGGGGAACGTTTAAGGTTCCCGCCAGCAGTAAATCAGCTTCCAACCTCGGGTTAAGCAGGCCTTTTTCTTTTAAGAAAGGAACGGTTTTGGTGATAATACTTCCGATAGTCAAATTACTGATCGACATTTCTTAACCGATCCGCCTGTTCGGCTGTGATTAAGGGCTCAATCACTTCGTCCAGGTTTCCCTCGATAATCGATTCAAGATGGTATAAAGTAAGATTGATCCGGTGGTCGGTCAGCCGGTTTTGAGGGAAATTGTAAGTCCGGATCCGCTCGCTCCGATCGCCGGACCCGACCATGCTCCGTCTAGCTTCGGCCTGCTCTTGATGTTGTTCGCTTTGGAACTTGTCTAAAAGCCGCGCCCGGAGTACTTTCATCGCTTTTTCCTTATTCTTAAGCTGTGATTTTTCATCCTGACAGGTTACTACCAAACCGGTGGGAAGATGGGTGATCCGGACTGCCGAGTCGGTAGTATTAACACACTGGCCGCCATGGCCCCCGGCCCGGAAAACATCTACTCTCAGGTCATTTGGGTTAATATCGACCTCGACTTCTTCCGCCTCAATCAATACAGCGACTGTAGCCGCCGAGGTATGAATCCTCCCGCCAGCTTCAGTCTCGGGGACCCGTTGTACCCGGTGAACCCCGCTTTCAAACTTCATCCTGCTATATACGCGATCTCCTTCAATCATAAAAATGATTTCTTTGAAACCGCCCAAATCCGACTCGCTGCCGCTCAATAACTCAACCCGCCATCCCTTGGACTCGGCATATCTGGTATACATCCGGAAAAGATCTCCGGCAAAAAGGGCAGCCTCCTCACCCCCGGTACCGGCACGGATCTCAATAATTACGTTCTTCTCATCATTCGGATCTTTCGGCAATAATAGCAGCTTTAGTTTCCCGGTAAGCTGCTCTTCTTCCGCCTCCAACTGATCAATCTCAGCCTTAAGCAACTTCGCGGAATCGCCGCTCTCACCCTCCAACATCTCAATGGCGGTAGACAGATCTTCCTTTACCCGTTTAAATTCTTGATAGGTTTCAACCAGTTCGCTGATGGCGGAATGGGCTTTAGCCAGCTTTTGAAAGAGCGACTGATCGGCAATGACTGCCGGATCGCTGAGCTGACTATTAATTTCATGATATTTTTCTTCAATAGCGGTAAGTTTATCTAACATCGAATCACCGTGATTTTTTATTTAAATAAAATAATAGCCCTAAAACAGATCCCTTGCCCCAAAAGAATTGTAAAATGTGAAGTTTGAAATAACTATGGGGTGATTTCACCCTTTACTCTTCACCCTTCAAACTCTTCTTTTTAATTCGCCGGGGTCGGCTCGGGAGAAACGACAGCCCCCTTATATGCTTTCCCGCCTACAATGACAGGAGCTTCTTCTTCCAATACCGCCTCCAAAGCGCTGATGGCAACCTCGATCTGGCTGTCATCCGGTTCCCGGGTGGTCAAACGCTGTAAACAAATCCCGGGTATAGTAAACCACCGCCAGAGGAAGAAATCTCGATGTTTACCGGTGAATTTAATGATCTCATAGGAAATACCGGCGACCACCGGCAACAATATGATTCGTGAAGCCAATCTAATTAAAACCGAATCATACTTCAGAAAACTAAAAACCACTGCGCTGACAATAACCACATATAATAAAAAGCTGGTTCCGCAACGCGGATGAAAGGTAGTGTAACCCCTGGCATTTGCCACAGTCAGCTCTTTTTTGGCTTCGAAAGCATTAATCACTTTATGCTCGGCCCCATGATAAGCAAAGACCCTTTTGATATCTTTCAAAAAGGAAACCGACATTATATAAGCGATTAAAATCACGAACCGTAACACGCTTTCGAAAAGGTTCCCCCAAAATAGATCCGGCAAAAACTTACTCAACAACATTCGGCCAAACAGCGGCAGCACGACAAAGAGCAGTACAGTCATGAGCACAGCAAAACCAATCATTAAAGTGGTCTCCCAGGGGGACAGTTTCGACTCCTCTTCTTCATCCAAAAACTGATCCGCTGAAAAAAGCAAGGCTTTTAACCCTATTGAGAACGACTCGCACAGGGCAACTACCCCTCTTAAAAAAGGCCACTTCAAAAAGGAAAATTTTTTAGTTATCGATCCGACTGGATCCTTTTTGATCACAATCTCGCCGTCATTTTTACGGACGGCCACCGCCAAATAATCGCGGCCACGCATCATTACACCTTCGATTACAGCTTGCCCGCCATACTGAAAATCAGGCTGTTTTTTCATAATTACACCTTCCCAGGAATTAGATATATTACTATATAAGTTGAATTAAATTTCTTATATCCATCATGTCCCTAAAGCCGGCCATGATGGAAAAATTAATGAATTTATTCAACTTATTTCAGCTGTAATAGGATGAAGTAAATTCCGATTTGATGCCGTTTGCATTCGGCTTTAAGAATGCAAATCTTAGATAAGAAATTTACTTCATCCTATATAACGTAGAACTATCAAAAATATTTCGTTCCAATAGTAACATTAAGGTTAAAAATCATCAAGTATATAGTTAACAGGCGAGGATTTATCCTCGCCTGCAGTTGATTTTGAATTATTTTTTTTCCAACCGTTTCTTGAACTTTTCCACCTGACCGCCGCTGTCTAAAATCCGTTGTTTACCGGTAAACATCGGGTGACATTTGGAACAAATCTCAACCCGGATCTCCTTTTTGGTAGAACCGGTTTCAAAGTTCTCTCCACAGGCACAGGTCACCTTAACTTTATCAAATTTCGGATGAATGCCTTCCTTCATCGTGCGTCACCTCACTCGCCCCTACTTGTTAACTTTTATATTATAGCACAATGCTTTTTGGGGCGCAACAAAATAAATGAAGGTACGATATAAAAAAGCCCGTCCCCCATCAAGGAACAGGCTTTTTATTTTTTGCAACCCCTTAAAATTTATAAAGCGCTCCCAGACTCCAACCGCCCATGGATACATCTACTTTCCCAACTGCAGGGTTTGGATGATCAAACTCATAATTCAAATCCGTATAACCAAGCACCGCGCCCCAGTTATCATTTAAGAGGTAATGAAGTTTTACCCGGTAAAGGCTGACCGGCGCATCGTTATCTGTGCCAGGACCATAGTCATAAGAGCTATCTACAGAATAAACAACCGAAGCGGCCAAAAATAACTTTTCCGAAAAATATTGGGTGAAGTCAAAACCTACATCAATGCTGTCTAATTCAGTCTCTACTCCCCCTTTTTCAGTCCCAACATTTACTAAAGCGACTATTCCATCCAATTTGGTGGCCCGTAAATCAAGGAGCCGATATCCACCTTTAATGCTCCATAAGGATGCATCCTTATCGCCACCGGTTTCTTCGATTTTGCCAATCCCATATTCGGCTCCAACTTTAAATTTACCGAACATAGTCCCTCCCGAAACGATCGTAAAGGTCAAATCGTCCCCTTCGGCTTTAACTGAAGTTTCAACCGACCCGCTGGGAAGCGTATCAAGATAAAAAACAACTGGGGCCGCCGACACGCTGATCGCGGACGCTAAACCCAGTATTAAAGCTAAAGCCATTGCCAAAAATCTCTTCAATTATATCCCTCCCGGTATTTTAGGCAAATTATAACACAGCCCGATCCGGGAGTAAAGAAAAATTTCGAATTTAGTCGGTTTTTGACCGAAGTCAACTTAAAAGAGAGGCAATTACCGAAAGGCCTGGGCTTGATCAAAAAAAATTGGGCATTTGTTAATAGGCAACAGCAATTACAGTTATAAAAACAACGCTTCCATTGCCTAACTCCTATTGCCCGTTCCCCTTTAATTTTCATGATCCCTATCGCCTATACCCTATCTCTAGCCATACGCCTTATGACTCATGCCTTGGTTTAGTATAATTCCCGATATGCAACTCAGGGAAATCCCGTTGCAGGTCATTGAGCCAATCAACGATACCTGGCAGTTCGGCATCATTATCACCGGCTACTGAAACCATTTTTTCCGGGTCGATGTTTAGGTTCCGTAGTTGAACCTGGTGGATCACGGCGGAGGCGATCAGTTCTTTTAAAGCCGCCGTCTCATCCGCCCGGTTTGAAAACCCTGGAAAGAAAAGCAAATTTAAAGCTACTCGAAGGTTATTTGCCGAGGCGTATTGTAAGGACTCCCGAACATTAGCCAGGGTATACCCTTGGGGGCGATGGTACCAATGATAATTTTCAGGTATGGCTGAAAACAGGCTGACTCTGATGCTGTCCAAACCCGAATCGGCCAAAGCCTTGATCGCCTCGGTAAACCCGGCATTACTATTGAGGTTAATTGTTCCTTTGGATGTTTTTTCCCTGATCCCTAAAGTCGCCTTAACCAATAAATCTTTTTGCAATGACGGCTCGCCTTCGCATCCCTGCCCAAAACTGACGATCCCATCAGGGGCCGCCTCTAAATGGGCTACCGCCAACTGGGTAATTTCCCGTTCCTCCGGGATAAAATCGATCCGGCTTTGCGGCGCCGGGCAGCATTCGGCCGGCTGCTTTGAGATACAACCCAAACAATCGGCGTTACAGCGCGGCGATACCGGAATCCCAGCTTCCCAGCGCCGGTAAAAGATATTCTGGGCTGTTAGGCAATGATATTCCAAGGCGCATTTGGCGAGTTGATTCAAGATTCGGTTGTTTGGATACCCTTCCTTCATTTGCTCGATTAACCGGGGAAGATCTACGGTGTTATAGTAGATCGGGTTCCATTTCAATTGTTCATCGGTTTTAAGGGCTGCCGCCTTCAACCGCCCGTTGACGGCCCCTACTGCGGTATAGCCAAATAGCGGTAATTCTTGAAACTTGGTTATCTCATATCCTGGCGCCAGGGTCCTCGTATAACCCATCGGCAAAATCGCGGCTACTGCGGTGACCCCTTCAACCACCTCCACTTGGCCGCCATGTTTGTTAAAGCCCAAGGGAAGCCTCCCCGGCAATAATAGCAACTCTCCTCCCGCAGGTAAATCAACCCAGTTTTCGTCGGCGATCTCAACCTGACAACCATTGATACCCACAGCCAGCAATTGGGGGTCAGTTTGCAAGTCTCCGTTATGATCCGCATAAATTAGGGTTACATCTGTTGAAAACATTGCCAATTACCTCGTGAATGTTTATTGCATCAATGTCAAAAGCTACGTTTTTAAATTTTAACGAAATAGATTAGATTAACTACTCAACACTTTTTTCAACATATATAGTTTCAAATTATTGGCAGGAAAAGTGGATTTTTAAGCGAATACTTAGTGACGAACGCTAAATAAACCAATCGCCAAGCCGCATTATCCCAATACTAGGTTTTTAAAGAGGTATAAAAGATGGATGATTTAAAAGTAATCGAACTAATCGAAAATATAGTTAATGGATTTAACAAAACCCTGAACGAGCGTTTTGATAAAGTAGATCAACGACTTGATAAAGTGGAGCAACGCCTTGACAATGTTGACCAACGACTTGATAAAGTAGAACAACGCCTTGACAATGTCGAACATCGCCTTGATAAGATGGAACCTCAATTAGAGGCCATTAGTAAAAAACTAGATTTTACCATTGTGGAAGTGGCCGGATTAAGGGAAGATGTTACTATGCTTAAAAAAGAAGAATTTGAATTTCAAATAAAACGAGTTAAATGAGAGGCTCATCGCATAACCCCAAACCGCCTGCAATGATTTTACACGGTATCGATCCCTCTACCAACTTGATCCTCATACCTATTCCCAATTCCCTATTGCCTATTGCCAATTCCCTATTGCCTAATCTCCATTCCCTATCTCTAGCCCCGCGCCTCATGACTCATGCCTTATATTACCTCAAAAATGAAGCACTTCAAATACTCGGTCTCCGGAACCCCAAGTAAAACCGGGTGATCCGGCCCTTGGGTGCGTCGTTCAATCAACCTGATCCGTTGCTTATTGTCCGCCGCCGCCGTGACGATTATCTCCCAAAACAGATCCGCGCTCATGTGATACGAGCAAGAGCAGGTAACCAAGATGCCGCCTGGGCGGAGCAATTTTAAACCCCTGAGGTTAATCTCCTTATAACCACGGATCGCCCCATCGATAGCTTGTTTGCTTTTAGTGAAAGCCGGGGGATCGAGGATTACCAGATCGTAAACTTCCTTCTTGCCTACCTGATCGCGAAGAAAATCAAAGGCATTGGCTACTTTAAAGCGGCACCGGTCATCCACCCCGTTCAATGCAGCATTCGCTTCGGCTTGGTTAACGGCTTCCTCGGAAATGTCCACCCCTAATACTGAGGTTGCCCCAAAGGCCGCCGCATGAATCGCAAAACTTCCGATATGGCAAAAACAATCCAAACTCCTCCGCCCCCGGGCATATTTGGCCAAAACCGCCCGGTTGGCCGATTGGTCTAAAAAATAGCCGGTTTTTTGCCCCTCCAGCAAATTAACGTGGAATTTCAAATCATTATCGGTAATCACCACCGATTCGGGGCATGTCCCATAGATACATCCCGATCGTTCCGGAAGTTCTTCCAGGTGCCGGGTTGAGGTATCGCTCCTTTCAATGATCCCTTTAGGCTGGCAGAGCTCAGCAAGGATTTCGATGATTAAATCCCGGATTACTTCCATCCCCATCGTCAGGAATTGGACTACCAAGTAATCCTCAAAGCGGTCCACGATTAAACCGGGGAGCAAATCCCCTTCGCCGTAAACCAAACGGTAACAGGAGGCGTTGGGTTTAACCCTTTCCCTATACATCAGGGCATTTTGCAACCGTTTCCTGAAAAATTCCCCATCGATGGCCTCCCGCTGATTGGTGAGGAGCCGAACCGCAATCGTTGAGGCTTGGTTATAGTATCCCAGCCCCAAAAAACGTCCCCGGTTATCCAGGACTTCAACCACTTCCCCGGACTTGACGCCAATCCCGATAATTCCGATTTCACCCTGGTAAATCCAGAGATGCCCCGCTTTAAGCCGTTTTTCTTTCCCAGCTTTTAAGATTACCTGGTTCATTATTTCCTCCAATTAGGGATAACTATAGGTATATAGTGGTCAGGAGACAGGAGTCAGTAGGATTTTCGCTGATGCCCCGAACTCCAAAAATATCCTGGGTTTATGTTTTCTCAAGGCTTTCTATCTTTAAACTGTCTTTTTAAGGCTCTAATGATTTACTACGCTACCGGCTCCAGCTCCTAAACTTCTGACTACTACTAAAATTTCTTCCCAACTATTTCCCTCGCCGCGATTACTCCGGAGATGGAGGCTTGCATCAGTCCCCTGGTTACTCCGGCGCCATCTCCAACTGCATACATATTTGTGATTTGGGTCTCCAGCCCCTTGCTTAGGCCCAGCCGGGACGAGTAAAACTTGACCTCCACCCCGTACAGGAGCGTATTTCGGGAATTAACCCCCGGCGCCACTACATCCAAAGCCTGCAGCATCTCCTGAATCGCCAGCAAATGCCGGTAAGGAAGGACCAGGCTCAAATCTCCCGGAGTAGCTTCTTCCAATGTGGGATGGACCAAACCTTTGCTCAGCCGTTCTTTGGTGGAGCGCCGCCCATTTAACAAGTCCCCCAAACGCTGGACGATCACCCCGCCCCCCAACAAATTGGCGAGGCCGGCCACATAGCGGCCGTAGGTAATCGGTTCTTTAAACGGTTCGGTAAATGTCTTACTCACTAACAGCGCAAAATTGGTGTTGGATGTTTTTCGTTCGGCGTGGCTGTGCCCGTTCACGGTTAACAAGCCATCCTGGCTCTCCATGACAACCTCGCCATGGGGGCACATGCAGAAAGTCCGGACCCGATCCTCGAATGTCTTGGAGTAATAAATAAACTTGGTCTCAAAAATGATGGAAGTCAGTTCCTCCAAAACCTCGGCGGGGAGCTCCACCCTGACCCCAATATCCACCGGGTTGACCGTGGAATGGAGGCCGAGCCGCCGCGACTCCTTGACCAGCCAATCGGAACCTTCCCGCCCCGGGCCGATGATCAAGTATTTCCCGAAATAGGTATCGCCCTTCTTGGTCTTAATCCCCGCGGCCGCCCCATCCTTGGTCAAAATCTCGGCCACTTCCACCCCGGTAGCAATTTCGACTCCCTTATCAACCAGAAAATCTTTCATCGCTTGAAGCACCGTTTTGGTCCGGCCGGTTCCCAAATGCCTAATCCGGGACGGAATCAGGCGCAGGTCGGCCAAGACCGCCCTTTTTTCGATCCTAGCGATGGCTTCCTCATCGGAGCCGTAAACCTCCGGCGGAGCGCCGAATTTTAGGTAAATATCGTCAATTTCCCGGACCAATTTATGGAGCTGCTCTTTGGAGATATAATCATCCAAAAAGCCGCCGACTTCAGTGGAAAGGGTCAATTTCCCGTCGCTAAACGCCCCGGCCCCGCCCCAGCCGCAAACGACCGAACAAGGGGAACATTTGACGCATTCGATACGCCTCTCTTTGGAAGGGCAAACCCGTTCCCCCAAACTCCTCCCCTTTTCCAGGATTAGAATTTTTAACCCCGCCGTTTTTACCAGTTCGAGAGCGGCAAAGATCCCGGCCGGACCGCCCCCGGCGATGATTATGTCATATTGGTTGGACAAAATGGATCACCAACGATTTCATATTTTAAATTCTGCCAAACTAATATCGTACAAACTGCTGTCACCTATATGATTAGGTTTCCTGTAATCCGCAGAAATATGATTAGCCTAGGGAGAGTTAAAATACTACTTCCGCTTTTGTCCGGGCCATGCGTGGCATCCGCGCAGGGTGTAGCACAATTGTAGCAGAAGTTATATTTTTACCGACCTCAATAGTTATTCAACAATCGGAATCTTTCTCCTTTTTTTATATATTAGAGGAAATTTACGGGAAATGACGAATATGCAAATATTGTAAATAAAAGTTATGATGAGGTGCTGAAGATGACGAAGAGATTATTCCTCTTTTTAATATTAATCTCAGTTTTATTATATTCCGGATGCGGCGGAGGCGGCGGCAAAAAAACTACCCCACCCCTTGGCGCGATTCAAGGCACTGTTACGTTTGACGGGTCATCAAGTTCTCTTAATGTCGCAGCTTTCAACACGCAGCCGGTGAATTTCGCCAAGGCCTCGCTCCGCCAAAATCTATTTTCTAAACAATTGGTAGCTAATGAAAAAATTGTCAAGCTTCGTCCCGGACTGAGCGCTCAGGAAGCAACCAATGTCATCGCCAGCCTGGGAGGGACCATCAAGAAAAAGCTCTATGGGACTGAAGCTACCTATTTAATTACTGTTAATGATCAAACTTTCTCCAAGTCGTCGGCAAGCCAAAGTTCAGCAATTGAATATATCGAAGAGAACCTGAAATTCCAAGCTTTCGCCACTCCGATGGATCCCTATTTTATAGAACCTTATAACTGGAATTATAATATGCTCAATCTCGAAGATGCTTGGGAAATACAAAAGGGAGAAACCTCCACAACAGATATAATCGTAGCGGTTCTGGATACCGGAATTTCACTGACTCATCCCGACTTTAAAGATAAAAGTAATCTAGTAGCTAATTTGGTATCTGGATATGATTTTGTAGGCCTTAATGATGAAAATCCGTCAGATACCGAATTCAATGTAGACAATCCAATTAGTCATGGCACCCATGTGGCTGGAATAATCAGCGCCTTTACCGACAATGAAACAGGTATAGCCGGGGTGGCTTGGAATGTGAAGATTATGCCAATCCGAGTTTTAGGTCCGGATGGATTAGGAACTATCGGTGATATTGCCGAAGGAATCAATCATGCAGTTAAAAATGGAGCAAATATTATTAATTTAAGCCTAGGAATAACCGGTCCAAAACCCGGTGATGATGGCACCGAAACACTCATGGAAGCAATCGATAATGCCTTCGCAGCAAAAATAACAGTAGTTGCCGCTGCCGGAAATGATGGTGTTTCCACTGTCGCTTTCCCTGCCAATTATGATGAAAAAGTAATTGCTGTATCAGCCTTGGATCATACCGGCGTTAAAGCATCTTACTCAAATTACGGATCCGAAATTGATTTCTGTGCTCCTGGAGGAGGCGTGCCAACAACCGCAACCGGATCCGAATGGGCTATCAAAACCATATTAAGCACTTGTTACGATAAAAAAACGCAACAAAACAATTATGTTTTCATGGCTGGCACTTCAATGGCAGCTCCGCACATCTCTGGCTTGGCAGCATTGCTTTATGCGAAAAATCCAAATATTACTCCACTCGAAGTTGAAGCAAGCCTGAAAACCGGTTGTATAGACTTAGGTAATTCAAACTATTACGGAAGCGGCCTACCCGACGCTTATGCTGTATTAACGGATACCCCTCCCAAAATGTCCAATGTAAAAGTGTTTATCGGCAACTCGAATGGGGAGATTGTTAGTAATCTGCAACATGTCGGCGCTTCAGGAGACTTTACCCTTTCCGACCTCGGCGCTGGGAATTATTATATCTATGCCTTTGTAGATAGTGACGGCGATAATACAGTCGACCAGGGGGAAAAAATCGGTTATAGGCAAGTCACCTTAACTAGGGATACCATCTTAACCGGGGTTAATATTGCACTTCCCAATTAAAAGCAAAATTTCAAATTGCCGATTGGAAAATAAACCTGTTTGAAATAATAAACTAAACCCAATAATATTCTATATAGTATTCAAATTTGAGAGGTGACCAACGCATGCATCGAACCATCCTATTACTAATATTATCCACTTTGTTTCTGCCAATTTCTTGCCAAGCAGCTAATGTTCCAAAACTGTTCGTCGGAACAACCCCCGACAAATCCGTCTACAAACAAGGCGAAACTATCGCTATGTCTTTGACCGTCCTGAACCAAGGCTCCAAGACATACCAGGCTCAGTTCGCCAGCTCCAAAATCTATGACTTTTATCTTTACACCGAAGAGCAACAACTGGCCTGGAAATGGTCGGGGGATAAAATGTTCGCCATGGCCCTGGCTAGCCGAAAACTGGAGCCAAAACAGCCGCTTACGTATGTGGTAACCTTTAACCAGATGTTGTCCTCAGGTAAGCAGCTGGAACCGGGGAGATATCAGTTAATCGGGGAATTTTGCGTTCGGGAGAAGCAGTTTCGCTCGGAGGCGGTAGAGATTGAGATTAGAAAGTGAAATTTCAAAGGGGAGGTAACCGGGATTAGTCAGATAGTCCGATTGAATGTCAACTGTGGGTTACCTTCCGTCATCATTACCGTTTGACCTTGTGATCGAGGATGAAATGAAACCGAAGGACATAAATACTACCAAAAAAGCGATTAATACCATGAAAAAATTGTTGAACGCCACTTAAAAACCGATCAATACCATGGAAAAATCGTTGAACACCACTTGAAAACCGATCAATACCATGAAAAAATCGTTGAACGCCACGGAACAGTCGGGAAACTTCTTAATTCAAAGAAAGATTACTGACTCCTGTCTTCTGGTCACTTTAGGATCAACTATTCCCCCCTACTTTCCATTTGCAATTTTTGATATACTAAAACCATGAATCATTCCGCCTATACTACAGTCGATCACCCGGCCACCGCCGAACTGACCGTGGAACGTTCCCGTTTCATCGGCCATTGCCGTGAAACCGCCACCGAAGCGGAGGCCAAAGCCTTCATCGCCCAAATCCGGGAGGAGCATTCCCAGGCGAACCATAATTGTTACGCCTACCGGATCGGTTCCGGCGCAAATCCGCTCGAATATTACAATGACCACGGCGAACCCAGCGGGACTGCGGGCAAACCGATCCTCGGCGCTATCCAGCGGCTGGACTTGATTAACGTTGTAGTAGTCGTCACCCGTTACTTTGGCGGTAAAAAGTTGGGGGTTAGAGGGCTGATCGAAGCATACGGCCAGGCGGCGACATTGGCGCTTAAGGAAGCAGGGGCTATTGTCAAGGTTCCCAAATTTAAGGCGACCCTGGTTTATAATTACTCTGAACATTCCCTGGTACTTCATAGGTTACAGCAAGTTGAGGCTGAAGTATTAAATACTGAATATACAAATGTGGTGACGCTTGAAATAGCGGCGGCTTTCGAAAAAGAACAGGAGTTTTTGAAGGTAATTAAAGAACTGCCTTTCTTAAAAGTAGATATTCATAGTAAATAATAACTATGTTCCAGGACGGAACGAAGTTGTGAAGGACAATCAAGTATCAAAATCCTAAAGACTTATTTATAAACATCCCCTCGGGTATCGATCTTAACAATAATTATTTCATTCGGTTCGATATTATAAATAATCCGGTATTTCCCGATTCTCAATCGGTATAATGGCAGGCAGTTAGTTCCTTTCAGTTTTTTTATATCACCTTGTGGAATTTCTTGATGGCATTGTAAATTCGTTTGCGAGTGTCACAATCATACTCGGATAAAGTCTTATAAGCGTTCTTTAAAAAGACTAACTTTCGCATTACTCTTGACCTTTCAAGAATTCATCGATTCTTTCTGACGGAATCCTCTCGTCGGTCCGAATTAAATTCCACAGTTCCGCTTCTTCTTCTGGTTCAAGATGCAGAATCCTGTTCTTCTCTACCTTTTAAATACAAAAGAAAATCAATAATCTCCCCGGCCTTATTCTCTGGTATTTCTTCAATTAACTTTATAATTCTTTCTTTTGCCGTATTCACCCCATCACCGCCCCCATAATTTATCTATTATATTCTATCATGCTTTCAAAAATTTATTAAGTACTTTCCGAACCAGACCGCCATTATCATAATCGCTCCTCCAGCCACCATCGAACTAACTCTAGCGGAGTCCTCTCGTCGGTTCGGATCAAATTCCACAATTTCGCTTCTCTTCTGGTTCAAGATGCAGATCCTATTCTTCTCTACCCTTTTAAATATTGTATAAAAAGTTGTAGGTTGAGGGCTAATCGATATCTATGGGCAAACAGCAATAGCAACTTTGGAGAAAGTAGACGTACTTTAGTGAGCCCAAAATTCAAGCTATTCACTTACCATCGGTTTCATTTTAACTTTATTTTTATGTGACATTATTTAATATTATTTACAATAATATAATTATTTGGTATAATTTAACTATCTTTTTAAAGGAGAGTGATTTTATGAAAAGGACATTAATTGTATTGGTCTTATTTATTTTTTCGCTCACATCAATAGCAAATGCTGATTTCGGGACTTTTTCAATTCCTTCGCCAGATGGAGCAATGTATTTAGGAGATGGCTATAATTCTCTTCAAGACAATTATGTTTATGATAATAATTGTTTGGAATTTCCTAACGGAGCCATTGAAACAACGGACGGTGTCAGCAGCATGTCATATTATTGCTTTGTCAATTCCAAAAAAGAACTCGAAGATAATTTTAAAAACAATTTTTCCGGCAGTGGAGACCTGACTCTGCCCACATTCACGGCAAAATCATCATTAACCAAAGAGATAGTAAATGAAACCAAATTCATCTCCGATAAAATAACAATTATTGCGTTTTGGAGGCAAGAAGATAAAAAGGTTTATTCAAACGGTTTGCCACAGATTAAGACAGATGTGATAGATCTTTTGCAAAGTAACCCCCTCCAATTTTTCAAACTGTATGGTGATAAATATGTAAGCGGCGTTACCCTGGGGAAAATGTTTTATATTGTTTATCAAGCAGACACAAGTAATGTAGCAACCAGTTCCAAAAGTACGGTTAAACGCGCGGTAGAGTTAAGTTTTAATAAGATACTAGGCGCTAATTTAAGCTCTTCCCAGGAGAGTTTCGTAAGTGAAAAACTAAGTAATGTAACCATAATTAGCCGTACCTACGCATACGGAATTAATAATTTAACCGGGGTTTATTCTCCGTCTGATTTTAATAATCTGGTTTCCCGGGTCAGTGGAAGCCAAAGCGCTGTAATTACAAAAGAACTAAAAGATTTTTCTTATACAACTAACTATCCTGGATATTCAGAAAATTTTTCTGAGTATCTAAATATGGCTCGAGAATGGGAAAAACATTATCATTTATTGGAATACATCCAAACAAATCCCAGAATAAGCAGCGGTCTTAGGACGGATTGCAACTTATCAATGATCGATATTACCAACCAATTAACTCATATTTACTCCCAAGATGAGACCTCAAGATATCCAATTGGTGAATTGAGTGTGTTTAATTATCTCTATAATCGCTACCTTACAGAAATGAACATTGTGCAAAGATGGTATAATATGCCTGAAGTAATTATGATAAATAATAATGTTAATATTATTTCTAAAGATTTTGATTTTAGCAGCATAGGAGATATTGAGGTTTTAAAAATACAAGCAGATTGTGTTTGTAAGTTACCTTTTCGTCTTAAAATATCTTTATACATAAATAAAGACGGGAATTTAGCTGATTTTTGTGAGACCGTCGTTACCAATACATCAATTGTCAACCTCTATGAAGGTGTAAAATTTCATGATAAGTTTACAATTCGATATAATTCCAATATTCCCGTAAATGATTTTGGGGTAACGCCCCCTATTTTGATTATCAAATGTTCCTATAAGGAACGCATAACAGATCTCATCTGGCTCCACGTAAATGGCTATTAATTATATGTCGTAATGCCAATATTTACCTGAAACTAAGCAGGTCTCAATTTATTTAAGATAAAAGCTTATTCCTTAATTTTATGGAATAAGCTTTTTTTATTCTAAACCGATAAAGCTTTCATAGTAAAATCGTTCTGGCCTTTGGAATAATTATATTTTATCTTGGAAAGCTTACTATGAATTACTATGTTATATATAAAAACCCTCTTGAAAAAAGCCCGAACCTGTGGTAGGATATTTTTACACGCTATTCCAAAGAACTTTGCCGAAGTGGCGGAATTGGCAGACGCAGTGGACTCAAAATCCACCGCCGTTAAAAGCGTGCCGGTTCGAGTCCGGCCTTCGGCACCAAGACTTTCAGACCCCGAGAGGGGTTTTATTTTTTATCAAAAGACAGTTATTTGACAGGAACCAGCTTTCAGACAGAAAACCCGGAGTTTTTTTAATCTCCGGGTTAATTTTTTAACTTGCTTTTCGAGATTGCTCTTCTATCCACTGGATAAGCCTTTCCTTATGAATAAATATCCTTCGACCTCGACCATTTTTTCCTGGCATTCGTATTGCTGGGTAAAAGTTCTTATCCCGACACAACTCTTTAAGTTTATAGGCTTTTAAATCTCCACCGGCGAACTCCGCGGCTTCCTCCACTTCCATTAATAACTTTCCTGACTTTTCCTCCAAAGGCATTGAAGGAAAAATGAGAATTTGGTCATCCTTTGAATATATACTTGTCGCTATAGTTGCTATATCAATGATTTCGGCTCTGTTAGAAACATTCCTTATGAAGATTGATATTGGTGTTTGGGGACTGAATTTTTCTGCTAGGCGATCAATAACAGTTTTTATTTCAACCAAGGTCACCGTTGCCACCTCCTTAATAACTATTAATCAAATCATCAATTTTGCTATCAACTTCTTCATCCGGCTCCTCCGAGTCCGTCGATATAGCCAGCTCAGGGTTAATTAAAAATTTACCATTCCGTATCTGGTTTTCTAGCTGAAGCAATCGGGCCTCTAGCTGTTTTATTTTTAATAACTGGTCCGAAATCCCTGACACAGGGGCCGATTGACTTACTCCTTGGCGCGTTCCAGCCCATTCAACAACAACCTCTTTAATGAAAACGGTTACCTTTTTCCCTTCCGGAATATTATCAAGAATAGCTTTTCTGAATTTACAATCAAGTTCGTTCTTGTAGCCAGCTCGGAACCCAAACCCATCTAGGTCTGCGTTAGTAACCTTCCTTTTGTTATCCTTGTTTTCATCATCCATGAGCCTGCTCCCATTTATTCCGGGCAATCCATGCAAGACCGATTGCGTTCGTGAAAACCGATTCCGGCGCAATTATAGGGTTTATACCGTACTTACTACCAACAAACGGAGCCATGGTAGGACCACCGCCACCCATAACGACAATCTTGGAAATCTTATCGTAAAGGACTTTTGATACCTTGACCAGTTTAGATTCCGCTTCACGATAAATTAAATCCATCAGTCCATTACAAGCCTCAGTAATAACTGCTGTCAAATCAATCTTCTTACCATGTTTCATGTAATAGCCCTTTTCAACTACTTCCTGAATCTCCGGAATAGAGGCCGTCACATAATAAGGTGCGGCGTTGAGATAATCCTGGACGGCGCTGGCAATTTTATAGAAGCCGTGATCTAAACTAAAACAGGCTCTTTCGATTCGCTCAAGCTTATCCAAGATGGCAATATTAACCTGTCCATGGCCGAAGTCTAATCCGAGGACGGTTGACTCACCCCATTCTTTTTTATTGACCTGACCAGTCCGGAGCAACCCAATCATACCTCCCAGGCACTGCCCAAATGGGTAGGTTTCAATTACTTCCGGTTCAATGGTTTGGTCAGCCATGGTCCCGTATTGATACCAAATTTTATGACGCCGGGTCATTTTACGCTGCAGGAGTAAAGCCTGATCCCCTATATCGGTAAGTGTGGCACCAATTCCGAGGACTATTTTCCGGCTTTCACTAAATAAACCTAAAGCAGCTGGCAGAATTAAATTGATACTTTCAGTCTCCACCTTTTTACGATCCCGGTTTTGTTCGGCTTCGCCTTGAAGTTGTTGACGAGCAAGATCTCCGATAAAGTGGATTTCACTCCGAAACTCGTCAACATCGGAAGATAGTACTTTGACCGCAAGACATCTTTCATTCGACACGGAAGGCGGTTCACTTAAAGTTATCCCTAGACCTGTTACATTTGGAATGTATTTATAGTACATCTCATTCCCAATAAAGTAAGCCAACTTTAACGCTGAATTCCCTGGGTCAGCCCCTACAAAAATAACCGCATCTTTAAATTCCCTCAAAATTAATACCCCCTTTTAGATTTTTAAAAACTGTGTCGCTTTATGTGTCGCAAGTTGTGACACTTCTAATTATCAAACAATCCACGTCCTTGAACAACGAAACAATATTTCATTGACAAAATAATGAGTTGTGTTCAAGTCCTTTATGTCGCTCTTTGTGTCGCAAGTTGTGACACGTTTATAATTTGATTTTAGTATAGGGTAAGGGTAAAGTGGTCACTCAAAGGAGTGAAAATCAATCATCTCTCTCCCAACTATCCTTCTTGTAGCGCCATGCCACGAAAAATCCCAAAAAATCCTAAGAATTTTTACTAAATGTATTTACAGGTAATAGCATATATGCTATAATTATAAATGTAAGGGAGATGCGAACTCCGGGAGCACTTTGAAAACTAAATACTGGGAGGTAACGGAATGGTAAAAATCATAACCTTAATTCCACTAAGCTACAACGATGGGCAACGAATTCCAATCCAATGATCCTTTGAAATAATGTTGTATACTATAAAATAAAGTCGTTTACTATTAAAATAATGTTCTATACTGACAAAAAGACAGTGCTTTTCGCTCTGTCTTTTTGTCAGTTAAAAACCCCGTAAAACTCGGCCTGACCAAGTTTTTTCGTTTAATTTTATGCCACAACAAGGGCAATTACGGGGCGGTGATGGCCAAGACCAATCTACCCAAAAAACGTGCCCTTGAGAACATATATAGCCATTAACCATTTCTTCTTTAGAATCGGATATTTTATTATATCTTGATTTAATAATCGCTTCAGGAGGATTTTCTAAACATGTAATTTTTTCTTTCATTGCTTCGATCATAAATTCAGCCTTATCATAATTAAGATTGGTTTGAATGGTATTCAATGCGGTTTCTTCTTGTTCTGTCAAATAAACAGTAATACGTTTATTGCGTTTTTCGGTTTCTTGTTTTTTGGGGCGCGCCATAGTAATCACATCCTTAGAGGTTATTCACCTGTAATAAATATAACACAACCTTTTTAATTTCGCAAGGTTATTTACCTGTAAAAAACTAAGTGATCTTAGAAATATATACAGGACTTTATTTCCGAGAAATGATCCTTTATGATCCACCGTCAATTACTACGATCCGCTATAATGAGGTTTGATTATTCGGTTGCAAACTAATAAAATTATTAATAAAAGGAGGTTATACAAATGAAAATATTCGTTAAAAATCAACTTAATAATGGTCTATCAATTGAGTTTTGTTGTGGTGATAAGGAATATTATCTTGATTACGATGAGGAAAAGGTAATCGATGTCGAAGAAGATGACTGTTTATACTTTGATGTTGCTTATACACCATCAAAAAATGTCAGTATATAACTTTATTTTAATAAAAAGTGTTGGTAATAAAATCAAATTATTTTTAAGTATAGAACATTATTTTAAAAATAATAGCAAGCTAATTTTTAATACCAGTGATTTTATAGCATCACTGGTATAAAACTTTATTTTAAATGATCATCCAAATCTACCGAGAATTCGAAAATGAAATACTCCAAATAACTGGCGGGTTCTCGATAGACGGAATAACCGCCGGAAGCTGGTTAGACAACAACGAACTCTACCGAGATAGATCAAGGAAGTACATAATAGCAGCAGACGAAAGCAAGGTCGAAGCAGTACGGCAGACAGTGATAAGAATGGGAAAGAGGTTACAGCAAAAGGCAATGTACGTTGAAACCATTCACGAAGGCACCATAGAATTCATCGAAATCGAATAAAACAAAACGGGGGAGCTGCTCCCCTCCCCCACTATTTAAAAATATAAACGAAGGAGAAATTAAAATGAAAATCAATTGGAAACCAGATTTCCCTGGCGCGAATTATTCAAGTATGACTGGGTATGACGAAAATGGCAATAAATATTACACTCCAGCTAATATGGAAACCGTTGGAATCGAAACCCCAGACGGCAAAAAGGGTTTTGGATGGACAGCTGAAGAAGCTTTAAGAAATGCTACAAGTAGGATAGTTGGGAGGGAGTCTGAATGTTTGCAGTAATAAAAGCTTTAACAGCTGACGGAATAGAAATAGGCATTGCCGAAATGCCGGTTGAACCTCAATTCTGTTTTGAACAAAACCTATCAGAAGAAGAAGCAGATCTCCGCTGCAGGGAGATCACCGAGAAACTAAACATCCCTATGTATGAAGGCGATTGTATGTTTATTGATTATGTAGAAATTGAGGAGGATGAACGAAATGTCCAATAGTAAATTCGCATGGATTCTCGAAGAAGCCAAAGCTGAATTCGCCAAGAATCCAAACTGGATGGATTTTTCAAATAAGTTTTTTGGAATCGGGAATAAGTATATCCCGAAGGACGAAGCAGAGCGGAAGGAATTTATGGATTCTCTTGAATATAAAGAGATTCAGGACATGAAGTTTAAACTTGAAACGAATCAGCCGGATGTTACCGAGCCAATTGAGCCAGAAAAAAATTATTCCGGAGCAATTTCACTCCGGGTGCCTAAGTCTCTTCACAAGTATTTGGTCGACGAAGCAGATCGGGAAGGAGTTAGTTTAAATCAATTAATCCTTGCCAAAATATCGGCAACATTATATGATCAATTACGAGGCCGGAGGTGAATTCGCATCTCCCTTCCGTTACCTCGCAAGAGAACCAGGCCGAGAGGAAACTCATTGACAGCCTGGTTCTTTTTTAAATTACTTCATGTTTTCCACATTATCAACATCGGTTATACACATATTATTCACTTATTCACATTAGCAGTTCAAAAGGTCTTTTTAACGATGTAGCTCACAATCCCCCAAATTGCAAATTCATCATCTTCTGATACTTTAATTGGTTGAAAATCTGGATTAGCCGGAACCAGATAAAGTTTATTGTCTCTTTTTTGAATATATTTAAGGGTAAACTCCCCGTTTATACAGCAGACGGCTAAGGCTCCCTGCTTATATTCTAGCGACTTATCTATCACTAATAAATCACCATCGTCTACCCCTGCGCCCTTCATCGAGGTTCCTTTAACCCTGCCGTAGAAGGTCGAAATAGGATTCTTAACTATGACATCATTTAGGTTCAAACTTTCTTTTGTAAATTCAATATCCATAGTTTATCTCCCGGAACATATGTTTGGTTTAATTATATAGTTTATTTGTATTTTTGCCAATAACCAAAAAAGCCCTCCGGTGATGAATAATTAAGCTAATTATTATCGATCCAGTCGATCCACTAAAATCTTGATGCCGTAAGGCTTGCGCCATTTTTTTGAAGGCTTATATAATAGTCTCAGGAGGTGAGGCAATGCAGATACATATTAAAAACCAACTGAACGATGGGCTAACAATTGAATTTTGCTGCGGTGATGCGGAGCATACGTTGGCGCATGACGAAGAAACCACAATAGATGTCCAGGAAGAAGATTGCATGTATTTTGATATAGTCCGAAAATGAGAAAAAGCCCAGCCCCTCAATTAAGAGAGACTGGGCTTTTCGATTTTACCAAGGCTCAACCTATAACTATATTCGGTAATTTTTGTAAAAACTTTAGAGTGATTAAAAACTAAACTGTATCCCGGCCATAATCCTGGTATCAATGTCCATCTCCACCCGGCCAAAAGCGGCCACGTCCACCCGGCTAAACTCAAAAACCGGGAAATCCCGCTGAATAAATCCCCCGGGGCGAATCGAATCAAAATCTGTAACAACATAAGCGCCGATGCTCCATAATTTCTTTTCCGGTTCCGGAGGCGGTTTGTATTTAATGCTTACCTCGGCATCATAAAACTTTGTATCGACCTTTAATAAGTCCCCAATCCGCTCAACAACTGTTTCCCCAGTAATTTTAACTTCAGCGTTTTCGGTGATAAACTCGCCGGTGACCGGTACCGAAACTTTAAAATCAGGGCTATATGTTCCCTCCGGACTGGCTGGCTGATCGGGAATGGTCACCTGGCCAGAAATGTCACTAATATAAACCGGCTCCTTGACAGTGACAATCACCGGCTCCGGATCGGGACCGGGTGAAGGTCGAAAAAAGATAAGTCGAAAATAGATAAAGAAAAAAGCCGTAATCAATGCCCCGATTACGACTCCTGATAATATTTTTTTCATATTAAACAGTTTTCCTCCTTTTAAACAGTTTTCCTCCTTCATTTTATAACAAAATAAAATCTTTTCCCGAATATCCCCTAGCCCGCTGGCACACTTCAAATCCCTCTGGCGATCCGTCATCGTTGGTGTTTCCTTCTATGGTGTAGAAGTAATCACTCTCGGCCTGCAATACAATTCCGGTATGGCTCCACTCAGATGAATTTTTTTTCACCAAAAAAAGAGAGCCATTAAGTTGACTCCTTGGTACAGTGTCCAATTTAGTTCCGGCCAAAAATATCAGCTTTTCTTGGGCTTCCTTGACCATAAGATAGCAAGAATAAGTATACTTCAGCTGCACAGGTAACCCCAAACTACCGCAAGCCTGTTGCAAAATATATGAAACAAATCCCGCGCACCAAGGCCACTGATTACCTTCCTTGCCCTGCATATACAATCTGACCCACGGCCCCCGATTCTGCCCGCCAATTTCCCTGGGATGAACGGCAAGGTGTTGCTGGGCATACAAAGATACCATTTCCCTTATTAAGATTTTTCCGGCCGTATTAATGGGTGATAAGGCATAGATAAGCGGGGAGATTAGCTCCATTAAGGTATGCTTGGTCAGTTGCCCATCATGAGGCTGTGGCAAATTCCTGCTGGCCTGAAAATTGATTAGAGCCTGCCGGGTAGCCGGTCCATATATGCCATCAATTGTAGTGTAAAATCCATTCAACCCGAGCCACTCCTGGACCCGCTTAACTCTTTCCTTGGGTGAAACAGTATCAAAAACAGCAGAGTAAATATAATCTTTATCCGTAGTATTCATAGTTTGATGTACCTCCTTTCTTGTTTTATTACCTTTATTAACCGATTAGCCATGTATTTGTGGCCTATTATGGTTACTGTTATTAAGCTGCTGGGGTTGAGCATTGCCCGCCTGTAGCACCTGCCCGATTTTTCCCTCAAATAGACCCAAAAGCAAATCAATTAATGGGATATTCCAGCCTTTCAATTCCTTAATCTTTTTGGCATTTTCAAGAATTGATTTACCTTCGGTTATCATGATTGCCATCTCTATGGTTGTCTGTATCATGATAATCATTTCATACCCACTCCTGGCCATCTGGTACCCAAGGACCATGAGAAAATAATAGACACTTATCTTAACTATCCCATGGTACATTCGCCGACTTTCAGGTTTAATAGCCGGATTTGCCCAAGCGTGGTAATAACCGGTCACTGTGTCAACTACCCACAGAAACCCGACTATCCCATAGGCCGGCCTGAATACTGCTCCGAATAAAAACCTGATTAGCCAAACAAAAATCCCGCAGATAATTTTAACCGCGGGATATTCCCCAATCCGTTGAAGAAAATGGATAAAAACGTCTAGTTCTTTTTCCAACTCTACCACCGCCCCTTTCTTAATATAAAAATACCGCCCTCGCATTAAGGGCGGTTTAAGTCATGACTTTGTGGTTATAACTCTGCATCCGCTTCCCAATATTGATCTATAACCACCACTCCAGCCTCTGTTGATTTTCCATTTCTAAAGCCACCACCATTTCGGCTTACGTTGCCTAAATCAGTTATGCCTATCTCACCCGGCCCGGAGATAAACGACATAGATGGTGTTGCGCGTTTTTTAACAGCAAACGAATAACCAATACCTACATATTGGCCTGCTGCATTTGTTTGCGCTTGTATAAAAAGATATCCAGTTTCATAAAATCTTTGGCATAACGTTAATTCTTGTCCAATAGATCTCCAGCAACACGTATTTACATTTTGCCCTTTTGCTACAATTAAATTTGCAATATCAATCGTAAATGTCACACCAGCAGGCATTACCAAGCGTAACGCTAAATAATCGTTGCCATTTGTGCCTAAAGATTTACCTGTAACCGATGGTAAAGCAAATGTCAAAGTATACTTTTGCCAATTAGTTGTAAGTTGTACCTGCTGCACAGCCCCATCCACATCAACCGACGGACTCCCGCCAGTACCGAAACGCTGCCTAAACCCAATTTTAAACGTTTGTTCAGTATTTGCTTTTGCCCAAAAAATAACTGTGCAAGTCTGCCCGGCTAAAGTCTCAACACACTCAATTCGTTGTTGTAGTTCCGGTTCCGTCGATGCAGCCCCGGTTTGATTCCACCGTAAGTATTTTTTGGGGTTGTCCGGGACGGCAGTTTGCCCAATTGTAAACGACTGTTGAGATATTGTTGCTGCTCCACCACCAAGAGAATGCGAGGCCCATCGATCTAATGTATACCCTACTGTGGTAAAACTGGTTCCACGTTGGGCTATTTCAAATCGCGGATTAATAATGTAATTCCCGTTTGATACCAACGGTGAGTTATTATCATCTACCGGAGTCAACCCAAAAAACAAAGCCGACAATTTCCCCCTGATAATCCAACCGTTATCATCGGCATTCCTTTGTTTCCAAAGGTCGTTACCAGTGTCTGCCCAGTTCAAAAACGGAAATGTTATACTTGGTTCACTCGGACCAAACGCCCACTGGAAAACACCATTAATCAAAGCAAGAGCATCCACTGCCGTAGTTACCTTGGTCTGGAAAATTTCAATCGGAGCTGCCATAATTCATCATCCTTTTTGTTTATTCGACTTATTCGACCCATGCCGGTTTTTCCGGCCAAGTTTCGGTTTCTGGTGTCATAGTAACCATCAAATCTCTAAGTTGCTGCATGTATATAAGTGTTTGATTATATACTTCTTCGGTGTCAGTGGTTGGTATTTCAGCGGACTTTTGGGTTTCGTATCGTCTCGCAATAACATCGGCCTCGGCCAATAACCTTTGCGCCTTTAGCATCACATATTCTTGTCGCCATTTTTCGACGCTAAAAACCCACCCAACCCAAATACAGTATGGAGACGGGCGGATCGGAACCATCTGATCATCTGGAATGTGAAATCGCTTTGGTAGTTCCGCTACTTCGTAATAATTGCCGTTTTTATTAATAAAGCCAAACATTTCTAACACCCCCTCGCTACAGCTCGCTGAATAATACCCGGTATTAAATTGCCATTGGAATCCAGTATCTCAATGTCAAAATAATCTCTAGTAATCCACTCCGGATCAATCCGGTTTGTTGCCGATATCCCTGATAAATTTGTCGTTGATGCAGTCACAGATTTGGGTGCATTGTAAAACTTGCGCCTATAATATATCCTGGTTCTAGCTGCAGGAATTAGTAAATTTTCCGCGCAAACATCTTCGACATCCGGTACATCCACAATAACCTTTACGGCGCTAATAATTACATCGGTAGTACCATCGACCGATACCGGACTCAGGCGTGGCAAAATCCGCCGTCCCAAAAATTGTCTCTCATTGTACGGCGTCCACTCACTCCAACCATCCCCGTCGACTCTCGTTTGATACTCGATGTCTACCCGGTTATTGACGTTAGTATTAAACGACACATTAACACCCAAAAGCGTTTGAGTAGCATTTTTGGGATTAACCAAGGTGAATCCGGCACCGTAAAACGTATCAAAAATGTCCGAAAAATATTCAAAATCATAGGGCGTTTCTATGGATTTAAGATGCGTTACGCCCCACATATCATTGTAAAAACATCCTTCTTCGAGGATGTTCGGGCCAAGATCTATCTCCGGAAAAGTTAATTGTGGTGCCGTTCGTAGTTGTAATTTCTCTTCGAACAGATCAGAAAAATATTCGAACTCCGAAAGTGCTTTTACCCCTAATATTCGTCTCCTCCCCCACATATCAAGAAACATGTTTTGGGATATACAGTTTGTCAAGTCCATATTTTGTTCGTAGATTACATTAGTCGGTTTCAATCCAAACACGGTACAAATTGCCTTAGTAGCATTTTGAGATTCACCTCCGGAATAATCGAAAGCTTTAACCCAAAATGTTAGCGTCCCCTCTTTCGGGGCGGGAAATATATATTCCGTACCTTCAAAATCTTTGATTAAGGTGCTGTTATCCCAGTTCCATCCCATACATAACCTGTAAAATTTAATGTCAGGGTCGGAGCTAGGAGTTATGGTGGCTTTTAATTGCGAATCGGTTTGCCGCACAATCAGTTTTGGCACGTCAGAAGGCGGGCGGTCTTTGCCGGACATATTGATTGTTGCTATAACCCCATTACTAGAGGTTTGACTATATACTGTTTTAGCCCGTATCCAGTATTTTGTGCCAATCCTAATGTTGTGAATTAAGCAATTTCCATCATATGTTTGACAGTAATCTCTCCACATTACTCCGTTATCCGATATTTGCACTAAAGAGTACTGGTAAAACAAGCTATAAGCCGGGGTAAATGATACAATTATTTCCGGCACCACTTCACCGGAGCTAAGCACATAGGTGTTTTCGGTCAAAACTAAATCTGTTGGGTCGTTTGGCGTTGAGAAAGGATTAGGTAATTCCGAATAGTTTAATGTCGGTTTAGCACTCCCTAGCGCATCATTATAAATCGTGCTGTTATATTCGCGGAAATAAATCTCATGGCCATGGTCGCCAGCGTGTCTAATCTCCAGTACCCTAACAGGCTTATTTACCCACCCCATAATGTCATCGGTGATTGTAATAACATCACCCGGTATCCGATTAAGCGCCCTTATTGTAGTTTTAAATTTGCCGCTAAACCGGCAATATTTCGAATAAACTCTATAAAAATATGCTAACCGCGAAGCTTGATTAAACCTGTTGACCCCGACGATGGTAAAATCTTTTGGAACTGGATGTAGCGGGTTCGACTCGTCCACACTCTGAGCCGGGATTTTAGCCCAATTCTGGCTTGGCTCGCAATATGTAACAGTGGTTTTCTGCCACTCCTCATCCTTCCCGGGCATATAGATTTCGAGGCTATCGGTGACTATGTTCTCCATGCTAAAATGTTGGCACGGCTCTTCTGGTTGCTCGATTTTAAAGGTGAGTTTGCCATTGTAGCTCACTACATAGCCACGGCAAGTAAAGCGTATTTGATCAACGATATCCGGCAGAGACTCAATCCAGTCAATAATAATGCCCTCTGTAAAACGTGGTTGGCCGTCGCTTAATATCTCATCGCAAAATGCGGCCGCAGTTTTAATACCCTCAAGATTAATTTGACTGTCCGTATATCCGCCGCCGTATCGGGTATGAGTCAAAAGGTCATATAGGTGCCATGCTGGTGTTTCAGACCATTTAGTTACCCAAGATTCGTTTTCCCAAACTCTTACCTTACGCCCTTTTACTATGGCGGTAAAATTGGGCATTCCGCCGGAAAGTTTATCACTGGCTTTAATAGTACAGGCGATATATGCAACATGACGCAAACCGCCGACAAGTTTTACTCTATCGGCATAGGTTAAACTTTCAATTTTTATCGAATACACGCGGTCGTTTAGATCTGGACTCAATTGGCGTAAACTAGGAACGTCTTCGGTTAAAACGCACGAATCCCCAGTAAAATTTTCACCCCTATAAAGCGTTACCCTGTGATGGTTAACTCTTACAGAACTCAACCAAGAACCATAGTAACTTGATGTGCCATCGCCATAACCATGGGCTAATCCAGCCTCTACCAAATCAGCCGCGGTGTAATTCCCCGGAGTTAATGTTATTAGCTTACCTTTGTAATCACCATGCTCATAAAATGCAATTTCATTTCCCGGGCATCTTTCATCGACCAACTGATCTGGCGTGCCTAGATATTCAGTATATGAGCACCCAGGCAAATCACTTATTAAAATATCGTTTGCCCGTACATCCTCAAAGCTCTCGATGGGTCCCTCGCTAAACGCTACCAGGGCAAAAATAGTACTTTTATCATACGACATCCTCTGCCAAACAATGTTTCCGGCAGTTTTGACCCGACCATAGATAACTGGAACCGGTAATTCGTTCGAGCATTGAGTTTGTATATCAAATCCATATGTAGGGCTTCGGTTGGCTTTTTTATATTGGTTCCAGAGATTTATTACATATGCAAGCGCTACTATCGGTTTTATTACAGCCCAAATCGTACCGATAAACATTGCCGCCGCTTTTACCCATCCCACGATATCACCTCAGTCTCCAAAAGCCTAAAATACGATGTTTGCCATAATTGCTTAATGAATTCCATTGGCTCCCGCTATCATCAGGGGAGTGTAATACTTCCTGGTTGTTAATCATTACCCCGATATGCGCCGATTGCTTGAAACAATGAATCAAAACAATATCGTTTTTCTGTGGCGCATCAACCCTTTGGGCAATAGTATCTAGCCCTTTAATAAACCGCATTTCGGCGCTTTCTTGCCAGCTCTCGTCTATCGGTAGTTCGTCCCCGTCTGGAAAATTAATGCCTTGGTCTTTGAGGTATAACCACACGAGGCCAAGGCAATCGGTTCCGTCGAAATCCCGTCCGTTAAGTTTGTAAGGAACACCGACATATTTACTTATGTTACTTTTTGTTGTCATTGCCTGTCACCGGGATTGACGATTCTTGGCACGGCCAGGAAACCTCCGTAATTGTCCAAATTCCTTAGTTGCTCACATCTTTCAGGAGTTCTATCGCAAAGTATTTCCGATCCGGTATATCCGCACCATTCCAACTTAAAGTCAAGCTCACAAAACGGGGAATACTTGCGTCTCGGTACTTTGATATTAAAGCTCCCGTTATAGCTCCGGACCCGAAAGCCGAAGGTCTTGCCGTTTATGACCGCACCGTCCAACTCACCCTGAAATGTTATGGAATAGTTGCGGGGATCGTCCAAAGCATCGCGCATGACCTTCAAAACTCGGCAAGTATAGCCGTTAATTCGTCCACCATTAGCTGCGTAGGCCGAGAACTCCCGGTCGACGTTAGGGAGGGTAATACTTACTTCTTCGAGTTTTGATTCCATATTTGTTTCAACGTCCGTACGGGAGATTGACGCAGCCTGATAAACAAAACCGTTGAATGTAATATCATTGGTATTGTTTGCGGCATAACGGAGTATTAAGCCATCGTCAACCTCGACTTCATATAGTTCTATTGGCCGGTTTTGCTCTAATTCGGACTGCTCGACCATTACCTCGTTAAGGCCTTTTGGCATCTCATTTCACCTCGATTATGGGGAGGGTAAATGTACCGGCGGCATTGTATTTGATTTGCGCATCGAAATCGTCGGTATCAAAGCGAACCTTAACTGGCTCCGGGACATCAGTCGAGCTTTTTGGCGGCGGGACAAATAAAAACGCCTCGTGTTTACCTTTACGGGCGTCAAAGAATTCTCGGGCTTGATTAATAGTATCAATATCTTTTTTAAACTCAATTGTCCAAGCCTTCCGGGATTCGTCCCAATTTGCGATCCGCTGCTCTTTGCCTGAACTGAGGGGAGTAATTGTTGTATTCCAAGATGATTTAAATTGATAAACACCGAGAAACGGAATACTAAAGGTTTCCATTACTCCTCACTCCTCCTAAGCGCCCCGCCCCGCCGTTGGTTGTCCTGGACAACGCCAACTACATTATCTCTATACTTATAGAAAAACTGAGCAACCCCTTGTTCATCAATGGCATCAATATAGTTGTTGGTGATATTATTAGTAACGTTTTGCGGCTGTGAACCTTGCCGAATCATCTGCTGCAATCCTTCGCTAATGTCAACCGGCAATACCATTTCTTTCGGGGTCAAGGCGGATAATACAGTATCAGTCCCAAAAGAAGGAGGTAATATCATACCATTCGAAGCGGCCGGGACAATCATACCCCTCGATGCCATATTTGTAGGTATGCCGGGTAGATCAGTCGATCCTAGTCCACTACCTCCACCACCAAACATGTTAAACAAACCTAACAAGGTTCCCCAAAAATCGCCTCCTCCACCTCCCGCAGCTGCATTGGCGGCTTTGATTTTAAGCAGAAAGTTTTGGACATATTCCCGGACAAGGTTATTCATCAACTCTTTCCAAAAGTCTTCGAGAGTCCGCTGACGTGTAATAATACCGGCAATCCAGTCGGCCTCATATGCTGTTTGCTCATTAAGTTTCTGCTGATGATACGCTGCTTTCCAATCCTCAATCTGTTGGAAATTGTACCCGTCCCGTTGCATCTGTTCGGCATGACGCTTGATATAGAGTTCTTCCTGCTCTTCTTTAGTCCCGGTCATGCGGATGATTTCATCAGTTAGTTCTTGGTTGCGCTGACGCTCTTGCTCAATGTATTTTTCATCAATGGCCGCGAGCCGTTCTTTATGGCTGGTTTCAACTTCTTGAATGAGAGCGGCGTTGTCTTCGGCCAGTTTGAGTTCTTCATAGTACCGTTGATATTCTTCGGCTATTTCGGCTTCTTTAAATTTCTTTTGCCGTTCTAAGCTTTCTATATTTAGCTTGTATTCTAAGTCTTTTTGCTGTTGAGCTTTTTGGGCATCCAAGGGATCTGGATCGGGGGGCCCTGTTGGATTGACCTTCTCAGCTTTAATTGTCTGCCTGGTAATACCGCTGCCTAACTGTTGGTTTATCTTATTTTCCTCGGCAATCAGTTCAGTCAGTATTTGCTTGTTAACATCTAGTTGTTGACGCAGGTTTGCGCTTTGTTCTTCATGCCTGAGTTTAAGGTTTTCGATTCTTTTTGAAGCTTCATCTTTAGAAATCAGTTCTGGGCTGTCTTCACTTAATTCTTGGATTTGCCTAACCTGGTCATGGTAAAAATCAGCAGCATCCTTCATTTGTTGCAATATCTTCTCTTGATTTTTTAACTCATCATTATAGTCGGACCGAATCGTCTGTTTTCTAAGGTTTAATTCTTTCGTTTTAGAGGTGACCAGTTCATCAACGGCTTTGGTAAGATCGATAATCGCTACCCTTTCATCATCATATCCTTGCACCGAGTCGGGTACCATTCTAGCTATTTCATATGATACATCTCGGAGTTCCTTTTTTTCTTCAGCCGTTTTATTGGTTTTATCTCTAAGGACTTCATACCTGTCAATAAGAGCACTCAATTCATTCGTCTGGTCTCGGTAAGTATCGGCTAGTTTAGACTGCTCCTCCCTCATCTTTGCCATATGCGTATTTAATCCAACGATTACTGCAGTTAAAGCAGAAAGAGCAATCATGGTCCAACCAACAGGGCCAGAGGTTAATGCCGTAAACCCTGCCGCAATCTTTTTCCCTAAGTCCAGAGCTATCCAGGCCGAAGTTACAGATACCAATCCGGTCATAGCCATAGCCCCGGCTGTAATCCCTGCGACCATTCCAGGAGAGGTTTGAATAAAATCTCGAATATGCTTCATCATATCGGAGTATCCGCCTACTACTCCGACCAGGGCTGGTTCTAATGCGTCGCCAAAAGCGGCAACGGCCTGGTTCGTTTCGGCGTTGGCCTTAGACATCTGGCCGGCTAATTGCTGCTGAAGCTTGGCTAAGTCGCCGGTTTGGAATCGACCCTCCTCTATAAAACCGTTTACCTCGGCTTGACGTTTCTCGGCTTCGGTTAATTGCCCTATGGTCTTGCCAAGTTGGGCGGCATAGTCTTTCCACATAACAGATAAATTCTTGGTGATTCCGCCGTTGTCTGTTAATGCGCTATTTTCATTGCGAAGCCCCTCCGTAGTACCTTGAATCGCATCGCCCAGAGATAAATGAGCTGAACGCCCAAATGCGGCGGCATCGGCAATTTTATTGAACATTTGAATCGCGGTATCTTCATCTTGATACCGGCTTAGTAAATTTTTGTAAGCCGCAATCGCGTTAGTCAGTGGAATCATTCCGTCTGCTCGGACCTTCTCCAACTCTACTTCGATTTTTGAATAGGTTCCTACGGTTCCTTTAGCAATGGAATCCAAACCCATCATCGAAGCTTTTAATTGATTATTAGCCTGGGTTGCTTTCCAAACTCCGGCCGTAATCGCGGTAAAACTAATCCCAGCTGCAACCCCCATATCTCGCCAAGATTCTTTAACCTTTTTAGCCTCGTCTTGGAGGGATTGCATATCTTTTTTCGCTGTTTCTACTCCACCATGCAGCCTTTTACCGTCGGCGACCATTGTTGCTTTTACTGTTCCAGCATCGTATTCTGGCAAATCAATCCCTCCTATTTAATCTGTTTTAGGCCTGGCTCCGGATTATCCCAATAAGGTTTTGCTGCCTCTGAATCAGGAAAGGCAACCTTAACCATATTGGCGAAGTATTTTTCTTTAAACTCTTTGGCTTCTGCTCCAAGGTAGCTCCAGTTAGACATTAACCAGCGATCATAATTTTCTCGCGCTTGTATCTTTGCAATGTTCTTTTGTAACAAAAAGAACCGTCGCACCGACATTTGCATCATTGATTCCTCTGTATAACCAGGATACCAATGCAAGAACTCTGAAAAGGACCATCCGATGTCGAGCTTTTCAGGCTTTACAGTCTCGCCATCGGTTTCTGAAAATTTGGGTCAGTTTGCCCTGTGTAATAAGACTGAATCAGAAATTCTAAGAAACCCTGAATCTGCGCTTGACTCATGGCCCGGAGAATTGGCATTGGTAAATCCGGAACAACTTTTTTAAGAAATCGTGCCAGTTTCTTTTTGCCTTCATCATCGGAAATAGGCTTCCCGCGGCGAATGAGTCTTTGAATTTTGTCTATAGCCCGAACAATCCAGTTCTTTTTAACTGCCTTTTTTAGTTCGTCAATAAAACTGGTGAGGTTCGGATCATGACCAACTCCTAATTCGCAGAGTTGCAGGATTTCAAGGAACATCTCCACGGTTATATCTTTAACGTCATACACTTTATCGTTTATTTTCATCGTTAACTTTTCAGGTACCAATTTATCAAGGTCGATATAGGTTTGCATTGTAATTTCCTCCAACTTAAGTTTTTAAAATCAAGGAGAGGGTTTTTAGCCCTCCCCTTTTCAATAACAATTCATTAACTAAGCTGCGGTAGTAAATTTGAGCGTAGCCGGAGCCGCTATAGCGTTACCATTCACGTCCTTGACTCCGGTTGTTAAAGTTACTACATACTCGGTGGAGTTGGCTAAAACTGCGGTAGTCGTTAACCGGATTGTCTTCGCGGCGGAAAGATAGGTCACTGTGTAATTGGAGAAAACAGATTGATCTGTAGTCTTCATGATTAAAGTATTGCTCTTAATCACGGTCGCCGGATCAATGGCCTCATCCATTACAAAATCAATGTTCAACCCGCTTGCAACCGGAACATCAACCGCATCATCCAACGGTACTGTACTATCGACCGTTGGAGGCGTTACATCAACCGCTGCGGTCCGGTCACCGATTTGAAACTTGCGTTTACTGGTCAGATTGTCAACATAGCCTGTAAAGGTAGCTTCGATAATCCGGACAGTCGTGTTATCGTAGACTACTCTGAATCCAGACGTACAGACAGCGCAAGGCATGTAAAAGTCTTGGCTAACATCGCTGTCGGGTAGATTGGCAGGATGCAACATCAAAGCTTTGCCCCTGTCTCTCAAGCTCCGTCCAATGTCTACCACGCCATCGAAGAGTACTTTGTCCCCGTCAACTATTTTGTTGATATACGGGAGGAATGTACTAATATCCATTTTTGGAGCCAATGCTATGGCGATTTTAGCTTCTACCGATAGATCGGTTTCGATGTCGTCGACATGACCAACGATGTCAAACTCTACTGGTTGAGTTTGGGGGGTAACGGTAAATTCAGCCCCTTTAGTATAAACGTCTTGCAAGTGTTCGGATCCAGTTCCACCCCAAAACCATTTAGCCGGCCCCATTTGCCACTGTGGCATATAATCACATCCTTTCGTTTAATTTAGTGAACTATAAAGGTGAAATTCCAGGTAAACTTATCCCGGCCGTTTTGGTCTTGCCCCAAATGAAAAGGTTCAGCCTGTAAAGGTTGAACCAAATGAATGTAATATAAGCCGATATTAAACAGCTTTTTCGGGATACCATCAGGAATAAACCAGTCTTTAAACTTTTTGATTAATACTTGGGCTTCGTCATAACTGGCCGCTCTAAATACAAATTGGAATGTTGGATCGCTCCTTGTTATATCCAGATCTTTCGCCCATCCGCCGGTGTCATAAATAACAACACAATTATCAGGGTTGTTTGGCAGATATGAATAAAAGAGAGTTTCACCAATAACTCCTAAATCCGGAGTATTAAGCGGCTCTTCCCCTCCCTCCGGTTCCGGAGGCGAAGCGCAATATTCAGCTAAATCCTTCGCATTCATCTCCTAACCCCCTTAATCGCTTTGGTTATATTTTGGGCGAACTGGCGAACAAATTCTTTAAGCGGCTGTTCCAAATATTTGGCTTGGCGCCCTTCCTTATGCCGGTAACTTAAATCTTCATGTTGCCTGGCTGCATATGGTTTGTTATAGCTAACCGTTCCGGTTATGACTGCACCCGGGCGAACCGAATTTGGTTCTCCCTTTGAAACAACATGAAATGATCCTTCTTCCCCTTCGTCTGGTTCAACTCCGGCAACTTCGACTTCGTTTACTTTAGCGCTCCCGGATCCTTCGAGCATACCTTCATCATGAGGGACGATTCGCATTGACTTTCCAAGAAGAGCTTCAGTATTTTCAACCTGGGCATGAGTAACGGCATCAATTGCTTTCTGGTCATATAGATCGAGGTTATTACAAACCTCGTCGATTCCCTCAAAATCAAAGTCAAATTTAAAAATATCATCGCTCATTTGAGGTATACCGTCCGGCCTTCATCTTCTCCGGTAAAGTCTTTGTGGATGTTTCGCCCGATTATAAGCCGCCCATTGATTTTGTCATCAATTTCAACCATTACCTTAACTTTAGCAAATCCGGAAGAAATAACTTCAGCCCCGGTTTTATCGCGAATCATTTGGAATTTATCGCACAGAAATCCTTTAATAGATAATTCGTTGTTATATAACACTCTCCCGGAGCCATCTTTTTTAGTGGTTCCGTCTGCATTTCTCTGTGCTGGGATCCATATTAGACTTTGGTTTAAATAAATATCCAAAAGGTTCATACTATCGCCCCCACTTGAAATTGACCGGTCAAAAATAGTTTCGCTCGGGGAGCCAACGGGATACCAAACACTAACTGAGTGTATGATTCGGAAGCGCCACCGGAAATGGAAACAGATTTGACACCGTGAGCCTGCACATTTTCCCTTTTATCGCCATACTTCAGCCGAAAAATAGCCTGCTCAAATATCGCCTTGTTTTTGAGTTCGTTGGTGATCATTGCCTTGAGTGGAAGGCTGTTTATTTCCACCTCGGCGGCTGTTAGCAGTGCTGTTTTTGTCGGTTCGTCCGCCGCTGTCCAGGTTGCGTTGTCCAGGTGAGTTGAGAAGTAAGTCACGGCTTGCTCTAATGTTGGCATCGTCTATCACCTCCGGATCCGGTAATGTGTTAGTAACAATTCCGGCGCCATGTTTCAAGATGTTATCCGCTTCTTTATTGGTAACGATTAAAGTTTCTCCGGCCTCATGTCGTTCTTTGGGGTCTGACGGTCCTCGAATTGGCATGGTGAGTAATACTTTTTTCATTCCTTATCAGCGCCTTTTTTGGTCGCCTCTTCAATGGCCTTAAGTACTTGCTCTTTAGTCATAGTTTCAGCGCCTTCAATATTTAACTCAACGACTTTAGAGCCAAGAGAGATAGCCTCTTCCAGTTCTTCTTTAGTCATTGTTTCAACAGAACTAAAACCCAAAGACTGCGCTTTGATTTGAAGTTCCTTTAGTTCGGCAGCTGCTTTTTTAGTTTCTTCGGCTTCAGCAATTGCGACCAATAACTCATTTTTGTTCATCTGATTGTAGCCGGAAATCCCAAGCCCTTTAGCAATTTCTTTGAGTTCGGGGACAGTCGATTCTTTCGGCTTTGTTTCGACCAGAACGGCAATTCTGCGATTCACCCAACATTGACCAACTTCTGCGGGAACATCTATTTCGTCGCCAATTTTAAGATGTTTTTCATACCAACTCGTTTCAGTTAACATTGATACTTTCAAGTCTATACCTTCCTTTCTGATTAGCGCAGAGATTTTACCACTGCGCTAATCATTACTTTTAAACCGTTAAGGAGTTACGGCAGGCTTTAATACCGCAAAAGGATACCTGGTAGTGTTATTAGTATTAATCCGATTAATCGGGTTCGGTAGCTGCCAGCCGAGACGCATAACAGCGCGAAGAGCCACCATATCCTGTTGGGCTAAGTTGTAAAGGATTTTGCCCTCGGCATCTTGGATAACAGCCTCAGTAAGAACTTTATAAGTAATATCTTGGCGAATTGCATAAACTAATTGAGACCAGTCACCGCTGATTAACAAACTTTGTTCTGGGTCGACAGCTCCATTTAGCGGAAACACCATCTCATTTCCGTCGAGCATATACCTTGCAGAATCTTGCATGTTGGAAATGAATAACGGACGTTTATCGGCATCCCTTAATCCACGCAAGCGGGATTTCATAGCCAAAGCGCCAACATGACCCGTCACATTGAAACCGTCAAGCTCAACTTTAGACAAAGTACCGTTTTCTCCGAGAATATCGTCATAAAGGTCCTCGTTGGTTCCTAGTGCGACAACATTTCCGGCAGCAGTAGCTCCAACCAACAACCCCTCCGGCCAAGAAGATGGTTTGTTGGTCGAGTAAAACCCAGCTTGGTCGAAAGCAATTCCAAACGCCTCAACGATACGCGGCTTAATTTCTCCCCACATATCATAGTCGGCATCGTCAAGCACTGCTTCAGGAATCGGAACAATAACGGCCAGTTCCTCGGCTACAATGCTCTTTTTGTCCCAAGCTTGCTTAGTGGTTTGTTTCAAGCCGGTATCGCCGTTGACAAAATACGCGGTAGCCAGGGCGCTTAAAATAGGCATGGTTTGCTGTTTACGGGACATATTAGGTAATTTACGTGCCAACCTCATAATTGCACTCTGCTGAGGTACGCCCTGAATAATTTCTTTGCTAATTTCGTCAGGAATTAATGCTTCTGCATCTGTACGGCTAGTCATGTCGCCATAAGCACCGAACATTAGCACGAAGGGTCCAAAGACAGCCGCTTTCAAAATCCGTTTGAATCTCAATGGACTTTTAATTGAGAAAACCACCATAACCATTAATACGGCCATTGCCATCATTACTGCAATAGCCCATACAAAGGAAATATTATTCATTACAAAATTCCACCTTTCGTTTAATTAATTTAATCTTCCAGAAGCACGACGAATAAAATCATTCATGGAATTTCCTTGCCCGCCACTTCCTCCGGGGTTTGCTCCACCGCCTACACCCCCACTACCTTTACCGCCAACAAGCTCAGGCAAATCCTTAATCACCGCTTCAACAGCTTTCTTTACTGCCTTGGCATCAGGCTCCCCGTCAGTGACATCAATTCCGGAAATATCGGCTAACTTGGTGACATAGGCCAGTTTTTCCGGCTTCACCCCGAGAGCTGCCGCCTGAACTTTCAGTTCTGCCTTAATGATTCGTTGGTCCGCTGCTTCCTGGGCGGCCTGAGCCTTTTTGTCGGCCTCTTCTTTCTCAACCTTGAGGCGTTCGGCTTCAGTCATGGCAGACTTTTTCTTCTCTTCTTCGGCAGCTTTTTCCCGTTCTTTGCGGTCGCGGGCTAGGCGCCTTTCAATGATGGCATCAAGTTCGGTTTGGGTCAAATTGAGCTTTTCGGTTCCACCGCCCTTCCCGTCTCCGGAGTCGCCACCTTTATCTCTTTGATCACCGGCACTGCCTCCACCTTTATCCCCTTCATTGCTTTTTCCGCCATCGCCCCCGGTGTTGGAGCCTTTCCCGTCTCCACCGCTTCCGCCTGTTCCTCCATCTCCTTCAGCCGCAAATAAAAAAATGGCCGGAGCCAATAGGATAAGGCGTAATAGTTTTAAAAGCTTTTTCATTGATAATCACCCCGTTTTAGGTCCGTCGACCATTAATTTGTTTTAATAAACCATGCAATTGTAAGCCGCCGCATGTTTTAGGCAATATTAAAACCGCTTGTTAGGCGGTTAATTTCCAAAAAATTATTAAAAAAGGCAGAGAGTTATGAGTTTTAAACTAATCTTTCAATTGTTTGGCCTTTGTCGTTCATTAAGTAGGTGGTTTGGTTTGTAATTAAAACAACGTTGTGATGCTCTTTGTGATCGTTAAGATAAAGCAATATAGTTTTTGCTGGATAGTTTTTAGAGGTCAACAATGGATCAAGAAGGTTTTCTCGATGGACATCTCCAATGATATCCTCTAGATCATTTTCTGTTGCCATAAGGAAGACTTTATTTGACATTGAAACTTCCACCGTTGATTTTTCGCCATTCATAAAGCTAGCAATGTCTTCCCTTTCTCCCTTTTCAACTTCTTCGTTGTATTGCCTTATCGAGTCTTCGGTGTCGACATTTTTAGTGGCGATTTGTCGAACATTATCAATAAATCCCCAGACATCTCCTTTTAAATACTTTACTATCATTAATATCTTCCTTTCGTTTCTTAGTTACTGTCTCTCTGCCTTTAAAACATTATTTCTTCCAGGGACCCTGGACTCATCACCAGAGTTTGAAGGCGAGGTCGTTGGGGTTCTGCTTCCCCAACACGAAGACCTAACATGCGGCATCCGCCCCTGGGTTAATTTTGACAAAAGAAAAGCCGCCTTGAATTGGCGGTCAATTAATTGTATTGGCTTATATTAGTCTTTGTGTTTATTGTAATACTCTTTAATCCCTTTACTATAATCTTTCCCGTGATCTTCCATTACAAATTTACACAGTTTCTCAAAGTTGATCGAATAACAATCATTCTCATCCCTAGATTCGATTTTTTTAATTTCTTTCTCAACAGAAGCCCGTATTTGTTTTTCAGCCTCTTCAATTCTTTTTTGGATTATTTCTTCGGGGGTTACATCGTATTGAATAACATCGACAAGTCTTGGTGAATATACACAGAATAGCCCGTTGGGCTGTTTAATGATTTGGTTATAACCCATTTTTCATGCCTTCGTTTTTAATTTTCTTAGCTTACTACTTTTACTACCTCTATTTATTTGATTGTGTCGCGGTTTGTGTCGCAAATTGTGACACATCATTTAAAACCTTATCAACCTTGTAAACGCTCTTATCAGGCAACTTAACCATATACTTTTCAATGGTTCCAACGTTATTAACCGGTAACACTTCCAAGTGGTCCACCGGAATCCTTAACACTATGCCCATCTGCGGTAATGGCGTACAAACCTGCGGATTGAGCTTGACCAGTTCATTCAGTTCCACTCCGAAACGCTTAGCGATGCCTTTGACTGAATCAGTGGCTTTAATGGTGTATTCGATATAATTATTCATGTCTCTTGCCTTTCTATAGTAACTGGTTCGTCGCAAATGCCTCTTAATTGCTTTTCGACTTCCGGGATAATTTCGATATTATTGTTTTCGCATACTTGTTTTAAAGCGTATACCGGATGGCCGGAAGGGTCAATGCTTGGTTTACAAAAACTTTCTTTATCCGCTTGAATAATCACTTCATCTATTGCTGCTTCAATTTCCGGAGTTATTTCAATACCAAGCTTTTCTTTTAAGATTTGAGTGAAGCCTGATTTAAACACATCTTTGAAGCATTTATGAATGATTGGTTGTAAATAATTCATTGGAACTACATGCCCTTCATGTATGGTTAAACCCATGCCCTGTAGTAGCATTCCTCCAACCGCTAGCAACTGATTATCTTTAATTTGATATCCCGTGTTGCATTCATTGCAATAATATTCGTATGGATACATCTCGCCGGGTTGTTGTTCAAGGGAATGATTGCATTTTGGACAATTTATTGTATTCATAATAAAACCTCGCTTTTTATTTCTTTACCAGCTTCAAATGCTTCCGCTCTCCTTTAGGCTCGCCTTTCATCCTAAACTTAACTCCATTCCTTCCCGGACATCACCATCGGTTTGATACCGAATGGAAAGGCTGGGCAAGTTAAGCCGTTGTTATATTTACAGATGATGCTTGGAGGGATTGGTAGGGGTCGGTCATGCTTTACTCCTGGGGCTTTTCATCAAACACCCTGCAAGTTATTGTAATACCGTTGGGCGATGACATATTTAAGTTAGTTATTTCTAAAGAACGAACCTCGGAATAATGAGCTATTTCCCCGTTCATTAAGAAATTAGTCCATACAATCTCGCCTTTAAATTCGCCACACGGATTAACTAAAAGCCCGAATTTGTTATAAAACATGTTTTGATGGTTTTCCGGGGTTAACTTAACATGAATATATCCTCTATTATCCCCAGCGTATTTTGGTTCCAATCCAGCAGCTACAATTACTCCAACAATGTTTTGGTTAATCAACAATACTCCCATGGGTCTTTCAGTCTCCGGAATTCCATGCTCTTTTGACAGCTCGTCAAGATTGACTTCGGCTAGGGTTTTCATGTTAATACCTCCCGTAGTATTATTTTCCCGATTTAAAATTGATGGCCGGAGGTTCGGGAAAACCTCCTTCGGTCTAGCCGCGAACTAGACTATAGCCACAACAAAATTATATCTCATTTCTACCAAATTATGTTACAATATCAATATGACCAACATCCGAAATTTCTCCCGCTCCCTCGATGTTCACAATCAAATTGATCTCCAACTTCGACAAATAATTAGTGAAAAAAATAAACCAACGCTTATTAGATTAAGTAATAAAGCGTCGGCTCAGTATGTCATGGAAATTGGCATACAACGCATCTCCGAAGGACCGAAGTTTCATTTACTTTGGAGCAAATGCCTTGTTGAGATTCGATACAATGATCCGGAAGTAAAATGGTTCAGGATTGAATGCTCCTAATAAATCATATCAGAATCTACGTTGCGAGGAGCCAGCTCCTGAATTGGCTTATTAAGTTCCAATGCCTTTTTTATTAAACTAGACGTATACTCATTTCGCGGATATTCAAACATTGGAAAGACTTCCCCAAAATGATCATTATATGATTTTATCAAATCAGCAAATTCCTTTTCGTTAAAAGCCATCTCCTCATCAACTCCTTTCACTCAAAGATTCTATTTAGAAGTTCTTCAAAAGCCTTAAGAATATCAGGATCATTCTCTTTTATTAATTGTATCAAATCTTCCCGGTTTGTGCTATATAATAAGTAAATGTTTGTAAATATTTCCTTATTACTCATCAATTCATGTTCCCAATAATCACTGGAATGTCCGGCAGACACACGAACCATATTTCGAGTTAAAGCGCTATATATATCATGTAAATTGCACGCTGGGTAATCAATCCCCGAATCAGTGTACACTTTAGCCTTGCGTAAAGCTTCTTGTATCTTCTCTCTATTAGACACCGCCTCGTCTGTTGACCCAATATACTTTCTAGTAGTAGTGTTTATTATATCCGTAAAGTATTGGTCATCCGAGTAAAACCTGTAATCTGTTTTATCTCCGGGAACCGCCAAATAATTATCAATCATATGGCCATATTCATGAATAAATGTGGTTGTTTGTTCATGGATACTTTCACTACTACTCGAATGTAGATACATCTTTTTAGTGCTTGGTTTAAAATGCGGAGTACTGTTCGGACTGATAGTCTCACAAGCTATTTTGTCCATATATTTATTGGTCAAACCGATAATCCGAGGGTCGGTTGTTTTATATGCCTTCTTAAGATTATCTCTAAACCCTTCAGGTGCCTTTTCAAAATTACCAATGTCCCTGGATTTCGTTATTTTAAACGGTTGGCCAAAAATACTTGTTTCTTTTTCTAGTTTCCGGAGTGCCGCTTGATCTGCATGCCCCTTTTCAGTGTTTAACCCTAAATATTTCTTATCAATTCCCTTACCGTATTTAATTACATCATCGCTTTCAAATTTCTCAATAAACGGAGTCTCCGAATGCTTGCACCGGGGATGCATGGGACATCCGCCATTAGGGACTTGGCTTAACGGCGGGTATTCGCTAGACTTCCCTGATATTGAAAAGACTCGGTTCTCATAAAATCTACACCAATCATCTGCATGGTGAGAGCTGATTAAAACCAAGTCCATCCCGTTTTGAGTTAATCGGTTTTCAGTGCCAACATTGGTAGCCTCTAAAACTTTCGTCCTGGTCAACATCTCGGAATAGTTTAGTAAGTCCCACCTCCGACCGGCCTTATCGACGAACCCAACCCACTGTTCTGACAGCAATGTATTTGCATACTCTCTAAGCGGAATATATCGCCCTTTTTCATCTAGATAAGCCGTGAATCCCTTTTTATTAAGCTCACCAACCAGACCTTTTGTCATGCCTCTTTGGGTTTCGCCAGTTATCAGCCCGATCTGATACTGTTCTTTCGCTGCATTTCGGATCGCCTGTTTTAAATTCTCGGCCATAAAATTAGTAGCCGCTGCGATATCGTTGAAGGTGTCTCTAACGATTGCATTAACCGCTTGAGTGTGAATACCGCCGAACGAAACATTAATATCGGTCATGCCATACCGTTTGGTTAGTTTATCAACAACGGCATCGGAGCCTTCTTGGTACCCGAGCGGTATTGTATGATTTATCCAATCTAATTGATATTGCTTAAGTTGACTAATTATTTCCTCGATGTCACTTAATAATGCTTTAGTATGGGCAGTTGATAGCCCGCGCACTTCCTGAGCGGTTAACCGAGCCATTAAGGTTTGATAAGCATCGCGATAAACTAGAATTAAGTCTATAAAGAGCGGTTCGAGTGCCATGGATTATCACTCCTGCCTGGCCGATGTTCCTCTGCCGCCTTGCGTAAATGGATTATTCGGAGGTTGACCGCCACCTTGAGTATTAAATTGGCTTCTGCCAAACGCCGGAAGAGCCGCGTCTTTCTCCTGCTGAATTCGTTCCAACTCTTTCTTTGCAGTTTCTTCATCGCACTTATCCAGCGTTATAATAGCCGTTAGTTGTGACATAGTGCCATCTTTAACCCTAATCCCAACTATTTCAGCTTCTTCCTTCGGGTCATCCGGCAGCCCATCAGCCCAGGTTATTGACGGCCGCTCAATCTCGTAACTTTCACCAGCCCATTCGACATCCATCATTTGAGCTATTTCTAAAACATCTTTAATGGCTGGGTCTGCATAAATTTTTTTCCGGTTGACCTTAGCCAGTGTCCTCATAAGACGTTTTTTAAGCGCCGCACCTGATTCCTGGGCGCTTAATTTATCCATCCCGAAAGCAGCCGGTGATGTTTCCGAGATATAAAATATTAACTCGATAAGTCGGTCAATCTGTTTCTCGGCGGCTTCAAGCTTACCGTCCCATGTTAGATATTCAGGTTTTGCCCCTCCATCACTGTAAGGGAAGAAGGTTCCGCCTATGGGTAAAGTATAATTTCCTGTATCATCTCGGGTCAACATTGTCGGATCTCCACACATATTCGGGTCAGTATGTTTAGCTAGAACCATGCTGTTCCGGCTTAACATTATAGCTAACTCATAAATAATGGTGTCCAGGTCCTCATAATCGTCCACGCCGTAAATATCATCATCTACGCTCCAGTTGGGACAATGAATAATTAATGGTCTGTCAATCCTGGTATCAACTCTTTCCTGAATGGTTATACCTAAGCCAGGAAGTAAAACCTGCCGTCCAATTCTTCCAGTTTTAGTCCGGTCAATACTGTTTTTATTCTCGGCATCGCTACCAACGCCCGTCAGCTCGAAAACGAAATTGTAAACCGTTCCTGCTTCATGGACTTGTTTGCGTAAATACCATTTGTTGTTATGACGTTCCGGCCATGCAATGATATGTTGTTTGATCTTCTTTACTTGCCCCTGGTCAACCACTGGAAACCAGTAATTTGCAGGTTGCGGATAAATCTTAACCTTCTTTGTAATATCATCATAAGCTATTGAATAAAGACCGTCTTTGCGGTATGATGCAGCCAATCCCCCAACTTCATAAATCAAAGCGTTAAGTCGATTGTTTTCAATAATTTTTTTCATGCCTTCATTAGTTTTTTCAGTCGGACAGGAGGCGCCTATGTATTCTCCTTGCTCCCCGTAAAGGAGATCAGCGCATAAGAGAGTTATCGGTTTATAAAAGTTAGCGGCCACTAATGCAGGAACGCTTTTATCCCAATTCTTTGTTACTCGTTGATACCACATCGGCTGAATCTTTTCGAGTCGGCCACGAAAGAGAATTGCATTTTCCCTAATCCGATTTAGGCGGTTTTGTTCATCTGTATCTTCGATGGGCCAGGGGTTACCTGTGACTATGACATCGTTTTTTAACATTGATATTTCCTCCTAGAATCCTGCGGGTTTGGAGCCGACTTTAAATATCCGTTCAACTGTATCATGGAAGTATCCCTCCATATCTTTCCCGTGGTCATTTTGTTTGAGTGGAGCATCTTCACCCTTTTTCTGTGCTTTAGGATCCCAAACATAAGAAGGATACTCCTCAATCACCGGCCAGTTCGATGAGTCATCCAAAATCAAATACTCTCCTTTTGAGAGAGCATTGGCCTGGATTCTAATCCGTTTTATTACTGAACCGGGAAGACGTTTATAAACTTTAATTGGTCCAATGTTTTGCTTCCTACATTCCGCTATATATGAAAGAGCGTCATCTGGAATGATTATACTTTGAACCACCCTGGGTTTTATAAAGTTAATTAGTTCTTTCAGGTCATTAGCATATTCTCCATCGGTTTTCTGCTTCATCTGAGCCTTGGCGTCCCAGTAGAAGGATTTAACCAAATACTTTTTGCCTTGATAAATACAGAACAATCCGAGAACAAACACCGTCCCGGTACCATAGTCATTTGAGATATACCACAACCGGCCTTTTTGCACAATCTCGCGTTTAAGAGCTTCATCTGTTATAACATGCTTCTCTTGATTAAACATGTCATATATAACGCCCTCGGCCAGTACCCACAAACCAAGGATAAAACGTTTGAAGAATAGCCCGACATACATGGACCGGTAACGGGCTTTGATCTTCTCGGATAATGACCAATTATCGTCCATCGTGAAGTGGAGGTAAATAAGGTTTTTCTCCTTAATCTTATCAATCCACTCCACCTTGAACCAGTGCATCGGTCCCGCTGGGTTACAGTTAAACCAGAACTTCGAATCTTCAACAGAGCACCGACCAGTAGCCTGTTTAACAAAAGATTCCGGCATCAGGGCAACTTCATCAAAGAAGATTCCAGCCAACGTGATACCTTGGATTAGGTCTTGGCTGCGCTCATCCTTGCCCCCGAAGATGTAAAAGTAATTTATCTCACCTTTCCATTGGATGATAAGCAGATTATCTGCCCGGGCATCGTGAACTTTGTACCCTCGGGTCCGGAGCATTATCTTAAGCCAAAATACAACGTTACGACGAAAGGCACCAATGGTCTTGCCGCACATGCCAAAATTCTGTCCATTAAACCGGTACATAGCCCACATGACAAATGACAGGGCCATTGAAACAGTTTTACCAGACCGGATCGCGCCGTCTGCGATAATGCCTTCTTTATCTTTTACCGGAGAGTTGTCACACCACCAGGTTAATACTTTTTTCTGTTTGGGCGAGAATGGTTTAAACTGAAATACTGCTTTAATCTTTTTAATCCTCATTATGGTCACTCCAAACAGATGGAGCCTCTGCATTCAGAGCATCTATGAAGCCATCGTCAGTGGTTTCCTCTTCGTCATCGTCACCGGCTTTACGTTGGGCGAGTTTGAGCTCTTCTTGTTGAACCTTGACTTTCTCTTCTTCCAACCTCAACTTCGCCTTATCAAACGCAACCTTATGCTTATCCATGGGGTTCCACATAAAGTAACGTTCCAGCCATTCCATAGATTTTTGAGGGTCGTGGAGTTCTATACTAGCTCCACCATCTTTGTCAACCTTAACAGATTTAACAATAGAGCCATCAACTTCGGTACTATTTTTTAATTGCGCGCCATTAACCAGGTTAGTTAGTGGAAATTCAATCTCTTCTTCTTGGTTTGTACTGATATTAATTACTTTTCGCTTTATTGTTCCAATAACTTTTTCAACTTGGCCAAACTCAATAAAATTAGTAATATCAGAGAAAGCGATTCGCATTCTCTTCTCAACTATATCATCAATGTTTATCATTAAAGATTGATACTTGATTTCTTTAAGCCGTTGGATCTCGGCTTTAATGCTATCCTTAGCCATCAATCTAAAGGCATTTGCATGAGCTGAAGCGTAGCTACATTCATACGCCTTCATATATGACTGTGTAGCATTAAGACTATGGGCAAAACGGAAACAAAAAAGCAACTCCTTTTCGGTAAGTTGCTCTATGGGCTTATCAAGGAAATCTTTTATTACAACTCTTGAGTTTTCCGATACTTTTCGGGACTTTTTTTGGGTAACATTTTTATTGTCCTTTTCGGCAACACGATTTATATTTTTTTGCGTTTTCGTGTTACTCTCTTTTTTAGTAACGTTACTATTATTTTTTTTTGATACTTTTTGGCCTTTTGGTTTAGTCTCGCCAGCGCTCTTGTTCGGCCAATCAGTTGTATTTCTACGCAATAAGCTAGGATTGATTCCCTTTGCCTTTGCGAAATCAGTCTTATTTTGATACTCGGATGCTAAGTATTCTTTGAGTAACTCTTCCCAGTTATATTTTGCGATACGGCCCATTTATCACCTCACCCACTTTAAACCAAATAAAAAAGCACCCGAAGGTGCTAACTTCACAATTTTAAATTATTTTAATGGTGCGGTTGCTAAAATTCTATCTCTCACCTTTTCTCTTAAATCGACTGCATCTTTCCAAACTATATGGCTAAATTGTCGGGTATCGAAGTGTAAATTTATTAAATCGTCCTCCTGACAACATGAAATTACAGTTTTATTTAAAGCCCTTGCAAACCCTGCTTCATAGTAAACTCCCGGTCTTTGTCCAGTAAAATCTGCAACCATAATTCTACTTTGTCGAATTTCGGATATAATCCTATCTGTTATTTGATCGTTATGTTCTACCTTATCAATTCTTTTAGGCTTATAGCCTGCTTCGATAATTCCGGGTTGGATTCCTTTTTCCCATATATCATCCATTTTTTTATCAAACCACATTGCAACAAAACACTGATCTCCTTGAATTGGATTTAAAGCCTTTAGTTTATCGACATACTCCCATCCCTCTGTAGTTAATGTTACCGTATGACTTCCTCGCTCTTCTTTACTATATTTTCTTTCGAGGTCTATTATTATACAATCTGATGAAAGAGATATAAGTTCTCTTTCCGAAAGAGCATTTAGCATTTCAAAAAATTCGACGTCATCAACCGCAAATGCAATTGGATAATCAAATACTGTATTAATATTAATCTGTCGCCCGTAAACTTTGGTATGTTGATATATATACATTAAAATTTTGTTGAACTTTTCAGATAAACTTGATGGAAGCAGTGACTCAGATAAATAATTGTCAATATTGTTACTTTTTAATTCTAATTCAGGCATATTTAACTCGTTCGATTCGCGAATAATTGCAGATAATATATATTTATTTTCTGCTGTATTAAGTTTTGATTCAAGAAATAAATCTGCAATTTTGTATTTTCCGCAAACACGACATTCAAAAGTTTTAATTTGATTCACATGCCCTTGTTCGGAACTTCCAAGATTTAATTTGCTTATATTTCCGCAAACAGGGCAGGGATTTTCGTGAGTTCCCATCTTTACCTCCATACAATTATATGGAAGTATTCTCCTTATTTCCTAACTTTCCTTTTCCTTCCTACCAATCCTCTCCAGCGCCTTCTTCCGCTCCTCCTGACACTTGGAACAGAGAGCGTCTTTGGATGCAACGCCACATTTGATGCATCTCATTACACACCACCAAGCAATATACACCCAATTTATGGTGTAGTTTTATCATACACCTCGTTTAAGGTGTAAAAGATATCTATTTATATGAAGCCCCGCATAGCCTACTCCCTATCCCCATAGAGAACCTTCGACTAGGCGGGACAAACTTATTTTTTTCAAAACAAAAACGTCTCCTGAGTGGAGACGCTTTAAACTTTAATAATAATTACTTTTTAACCCTTACTTCCAAATAGTGTATCCTTCTATAGATACACGTTCATTAGTTTAATATTAATATAAATTCTGTCAAATTACAAGCCTTTTTCTACTATTAAGCTCCCCGATTTGTTTCATCCGGGAAGTAATAACTTTTCCTTAATGCAGGTTTCTTTTGACGCCTCTTCCCCGATCGGCGACCACTACTTTTCTTCTTGGCCGACATTACCATCTTGAATCCGCCGTCCGGCATCATTATATCTTTGGTAGTAGATTTAATTAATTGGTCTTTGATTTTATTAAACTCCGGCGCCGAGTCCCCCCAGAATTGCCCTTCACATTGTTCGCAATACCAGGCGTTGTCCCGGAAAAGCATCATTGGTAGTTGGCACCTGATACATTGCGGAGTAAAGTCTGACTTTGACTTTAATTCCATTACTCCTTCCATTGGATTTGATTTATCCGGGGTAGTCGACTCTGTTTTATCCCAAAACTCCCCTAAACAATGAGAGCAACGCCAAGCCCCGTCCTTTTGTCCTTTTATTCGAGCCATGTTCGTTCCACATCGCGGGCACATTGGAATCATTTTTGCAATAACCAACAATGACTTTACAGATTCAGCCGATGAACTAGCCATAATATTTCCCCTTTCCCCATATTTTTTTAGAAAAACAAAAAGCCGACAGCCCAGAGCCCCTATCTCCGTAACTGTCGGCATCGCATTGTGGCGTAGCCTATATAATTACATTATATTTAAAGCAATTTGTTTTTATAGGATAGATATTTATTCAATAAACTATTTGACCTTTTATCTATATCATCAATCGACATATTATTTCTTCTAAACTCATTTGTTATCTCTTCTAGCGACGGTAAGGTTAAGTTATGCAATACTTGTCTAATTATAAATGGATTTGTACTTATGGAGCCTACAAATTCACTGTAATAACAATTAACTAAATCTCGATAGAGAGCTCTTCTGCTTTTTTCGATATCTATGTCATTAATTTCTAATGAATCAATTAGTTGATCTAGTTTCTTTAATAAATCATATTTAGTATCAGCATCCATTCCACCAAATCTAGAATCTGCAATCAATAAGTTATTAGTAGAAAATATTAGTGGTTTTATAATCTCTTTAATATCATTTATATCTTCAACAGCTTTTTTCATTTCAGCTTCAAAACCACCCCCTTTAAAACGTGAAAACTTATCAATATTGATAAAAGCTGCTGCAATGGCTCCTACTATTAATGCTAACCCCATTTGGACGTTTTTTTCAATAAGACCAAAATATAAACTTGGAACAACAATAATGAAAAAGGAAATCCCTGCTTTAATCCAATTTTCGATATTTTTCTTTGTTACGAAACTCAACCTACCCCACCCTCTCCCTTTCATGCTTATCAACCCAAATGGGTTTCCCATTCTCAACCTTGATAACTATCTCGCCATACTTAATCTGCTCAAGCCCTTTCCGAACTCGTTGTAATGTTTCTTCAATACTTAAACTAATCGGAATAACTTTCTTTTCGTTGTTTGCCAAGGAAACCCCTCCCCAATTATATCGACTAAATACTAAAATTTGTTAACATTTACATTTAAGCACTCTTATCTCTCAACTTCTTCTCTGCTATCTCCTGTAGGCTAACCTTCATTACACTGGTTTTATGAGGGAAAACCTTTTCGACTCCTTCACCCCACATGGCCAATAGTGCTTCTCTTTCACTAGTTGATTTAACGGCCTGGGTTGATTGGATCGATATGTATTCATCGACCAGCACAAATAATTGTTGAATTTGTTCCTGCGAGAGATGCGCCATTTTAAGCTACCTCCATCAACCCATCTATCTCAACTGGCTTTATTTGCTCTATTGGTTCCGATTTAAGCTGATTAATCTCTCTTTTTAACCGGGTGTTCTGGGCTTCAACCTTCGATAGTTTACCTGTTACCGGAAGGATGATTATGAGCACTCCGGTTATGATTCCAAGGAGAAATATTGCAGTATAGTTGATTATAATACTATCCATGATATTACCTCCGATTGAATTAAATTAGTTCTAAGCTGCAGCCTCCTTACTTTTCTTACCCTTCGCCTCTTTGTCCCCTTTTGAACCTTTTGACTTCTTCGCTGGTTTCAAGATGTTTTGAATGACTTCTCTTTCGTAAACAGTTAACTTTAAGTCTTTTTCCGGGTCTACCAACCCTCTCTGGACTAAAGTTATCACTCGGGCAATCTGGGCCAGGATGAAAGCGTCAGCTTCATCGTTTTTCTGGAACTCTATGCCCCACTTCTTATAGACGGCCATGAGAATGTGGTCCTTCTCAGCGGATGATTTGCCGGTCGCGTATTGCTTTAAGCGAAGCGGCGGGACTTCGATATACGGGAAACATTTTTCAAAAAGCATTACTCGGAGCACGCCGCCGAGTTCGCCGAGAGCCTCTCGGTTAAATTTACAGCCCATTGCATAATGCTCGATGGCGACTGTGAGTTCGTGATGGGGTCCTTGATGTTTAAGAGACCCCGAAAGCTGGTATCTAGCATCAAGTAATTCGCCTTTCACTTTATCCCTAATTATTGCCAAGCGGGCGGGGCCAGTCTCTTTGCCTATCTCTTTTGTAAGGATTACTTTAGAATTAACTAACGCGCCAGATTCGTCGATTATTACAACTGCCGTAGAAGATAGGGACGGGTCGATTCCTGCGAAATACATTTGTAGATCAACTCCTTTGTTTTATTTAAATGTTATTACTAAGTATTATAAAAATAAATAACCACGACGAGCGTGACGGGTGGGGCGATAGGGGAGGGTTACTCCTTTAACTTTAAGCCCCGATGTTTTCCTGTTGCATTTCATCTTTTATACACATTTCCGGCAAATTAGCCCTCACAAGATATTCAGCCAACGGAGGCGGTACCGCATTCCCACACCGGGCAACCTGGGCCGCTTTGGAATATCGTTTACCGTCACAATCACGGTCAATAATATAGCTTTTTGGAAATCCCTGAGCTGCAAACAACTCATGCGGTTCCAACATCCTCATGCCAATATCTACGATCTGGTAGTCTTGGCCCTCAACGGTTACCAATCCGAATTTATCTTTAGTAGTGACCGTATGCAAAGGCTCATTCATTGATTGTCCATTATCTGAAGCGCCATAATATTTTAGTAAGAACGCCCGGACTTCTCCGATATGTAACCCGCCAGCCGTTATGGTATGGACTGGTTCAGTAGTGGGGGAACCAATATTAGTCCCGCGAAGTTTAATTAAATGACTTGTAATTAGCGCATTATGATCTTTTGAAGTTATAGTGGGCGTTGGGTCTGTTAAATCGGCGCCAGCCCCATTGTAATTTCCCGCATAATACTTTGAAATAAACATTGCGACTAATTTTGAATGACCTCCACCTCCGGCCGTGATTGTTCCGAGCGGGTCATCTGCTTTATGGCCAATACTTTCCCCAAATTCTCTAGCAATAACAGGAGCAACTAAAGCATGATGATTGCCTGTTGTTACAGTCATGAGCGGAAAATCAACCTTACTCCCTGAATGTCCGCTATTATTAACCATAATTGTAGGAGTCACAATTCCCCAACCATTCTTTGCGGTTACCGTCTGCATGGGTTCATCTATAGCCTGTCCCCGGAAGTCCCCTCCCTGATGATTTACTTTAACGACAAACGGTTCAACAACGTAATGACCATTTACTGCTGTAATTGTGCTTAATGGTCGATTTATATCCTCGGGTTCATTATCAAACTTATAATTAATGATAAACGGCTGGGGATTATCTATCACAAACTTTTGTATCCCCTTGGCGATTCGCTTTAATGTATTTTCAGCCAATGACCTTTCCCGCTCAAAGATAGACGGGCATGGAATAGACCAATCAATAATCTCCGCAGCAGTCCTCCAGGGTTTCAATTTACCACCTATTACATCCAACCGACTCGGATCTCCGTTGGTAGGTTTCGGCCAGACTATGGGTCGGCCATCACACCGGGCGATTAAAAAGAACCTTTTCCGGATGGTTGAGGCGCCATAATCACAAGCCCGGAGTTCCCGCCAATCAACTTTATAACCGTGTCGTTTCAGAGCATTAACGAAACTATTGAAAGTTCGCCCTTTTTGTTTCGGATCCGGCTTGCTACCCTCAAGGAGCGGTCCCCAAGTTTTAAACTCTTCGACATTTTCAAGGATGATCACCCGGGGTTTGACTGTTGCAGCCCATCGAACGGCGACCCATGCAAGACCCCGGATATTTTTTTCAACGGGCTTGCCTCCCTTGGCCTTACTGAAGTGTTTGCAATCCGGACTAAACCAAGCCAATCCAACCGGGCGACCGTTAGCGACTTCCCTGGGATCGACTTCCCAAACAGATTCACAATAGTGTTTCGTATGAGGATGATTAACTTTGTGCATTGCAATAGCCGCCGGATCATGATTGATCGCTACATCAACATGGCGACCTATAGCCGCTTCGATTCCGGTACTGGCTCCACCGCCGCCGGCGAAGTTATCAATTATTAGTTCATTTAATATGCTGTACATATCTTAGCTCAACCCCTATCCTAAGTTAGTTTTACGCCGCCCCTTTCTCTTTCTCTACTACCTTCCTTTTCCTGCCTTTCTTATTCCCTACAACCCCCTCAGCCTTTCCACTTTTCTCGGCAACCAATTGCTGCTTATGCCGCTTGTAACACTCCTCAATTGCCTCATTGCTCTTATCCCGGCATTCGGTCCGGCAGCACTGTACTACTTTTCCCGGTAGGTAATGTTGATTGATTTCTTTGCCACACAGGAGCCGGAGCGGTATGTAGTTTTGACCTGAATCGTCAAGCCGTCTCATTGAAATGATTGGGGAATTAGAATTTCCCATGATTAATGCCTCCTTAAAATAAACTTATTTGCACAGCTTCTGTAACATTTGTCTTTGAGACTTCTATTGGCTTAATTGGCTGTTTGGTTTGGGCCTCAACCGGTTTTCCAATAACCTCGATCCCTCCGGGGCCCCACTGACAAGTCGCAATGTTTTCGATGTATTTTGCTTCTTCTTCCGTGACTTCGCAACCTATCCGTATACCTTCGCCAGTCTGTTTCCATCGCTCAGCCTGTACTTTTTTAGCAAGCCAATAATCAAAATTGACACAACCCGGTTGAAAGTCGAAGAATATTGCGGATTCAGCATAACGAATCCGGCAGTTCGGGATTCGATTGTTTAAGCTGTTTGCCATGCCTTAGCAACCTCTTTTCTTTCTTATTCCTTCAAGCTGCTGCGTTCTGCGTTTCCGGTAACCGTATCGGCATAACAATATACCGAAGCGATTCATCCCCGTCGCCATGCATTAAAATAGGCTTTTCAACCCCCATGTAATTCAATTCCACTGTATCGGATGTGATCGATTTAAGAAAATCCAGTAAAAACTTGGCGTTAAAACCGTTTAAGAATTGAGGTTCGCCGGAATGTTTGTTTATCTCGACTCCTTCTTGAAATTGGCTGGTTTTGTCGTCTGCGATGCAGGATATACTTAACGCAGCATTACTGCCGTTTAAATTATCCCAAACCATCTCAACCTTTATTTTTTGATCTATTAACTCTGCCCGTTCCAAGACTCGAATAAACTCCGCCCGATTAATAATCATTTGGCCAGCAAGGTCTTTAGGGATAACTTGTTGATATCGTGGGTATTGACAATTCATCAGCCTGACAGAAATATACGACTGGGAATCTAAGAAGCTGCTTCCCGCATTATCTAATATTGCAAATAACTGATTGTTCGAGATATAAAACTTAATCTTAGTCCCGGCTACAACATCAACCATTTTCCGGAGCAAATTTGCCGGGATCATAATTTGAGCATTGAAGCCGTTCTCAATTGAAAGCTTTTTGATAACTAATCGGCTTGTGTCAGTGCCGACCAAAGCTAATTGTTTCACTCCACCTGTTGCTACAGTATCTTCGATATCAAACAATATGCATTGCGCAAACTGCCGGTTGTCCTTAGGATCAGTCGCGTATATTGTTTGCTTGACCGCAGTTAAAAAAGGTTGAATCGGGACAGTAAAACTATCTCCTGAAGGTTCTTTAACCTCCGGGAATTCAGCCACTGGGGCAACCGGCAATTTAAAAGTTGATTTCCCACATTTGATTGAGGCGCCGGATTCGGTTGTATTGATTTCTACCTGAGCTACCCGACCGGATGAGAATGAATGAACGATATCATTCAATTGCTTACCGGGTAATAAGACTTGTTTTGATACAGCCTCCGGAGTTGATGTTATCTCTGCCGCCATTGTCATTTTGATCGCAATTTCCAAGTTAGTTGCCACACAAGTTATAGTCTTGGCGACAGGGTCGGCGGTAATCAAGATGTTCTCTAGGATAGGTAGTTGGCGGCTACCAAGAGCACGCGACACGATCGATAATGTTTTGGAAAGGTTTTGCTGGTTACATGAGATTTTCATGGCTACACCTCACTTCTTATTGGTTAATTGGTTGGTTATTTAAACTGTTACGTTATTTAAGCCGCCGTCTTATCACTGCTAACTTTATTGCTTTCATTTCGGCTGATTCGACGATAAATTTCAAAATCGGCAATGGCAATGTCGATACTAGGCCCAGAGAAGCGATAATTTGTTTCAGTCCCGGTTATTTGATTGAGGCCATCATCTAAAACATCTCTCCATTCTTCATAATTCTCTTTCTTATCTTCCTCAATACTGACTCCGTGCTTTTTCATGAGTTCCTTTAAGTCCTTGGCAAATGCTTTTTCGTTTTGAGTTGTAATCATAGGTTTCACTCCTTTTTATTTAAAATAATTTATAACTAGTTATTTGCTTAGACGCCACTGGGTTTATCCATAATACCTCTTCGCGGGACCGCCCCCCCTCAGCTGAAGTTATCTTAGTTTCTCTTTGCCAGTGTTTCAGCCTACTATCATACAGTTCGCAGCTGTATCCCGATAACAATGCAGGTCCGGGATGGTTGTCTAAGGTTTCAATCAGTTCAACATGTTCCTCATCTGTCATTTCATGCTTATAAATACGGCCAGAGCGAGTAGATAACGGATATGGTGGATCTGCATATATTAGGACTGTTTCCATGCAATGCCGTTGAATCACATCTATGGCTGGAGAATTGTCAATTTGAACAATGTTTTTACCGTCCGACCTGAGCCTATTTGCAATCATCAAGATATTACTGGGCAACCCATACGCCCATTGTGATATATTGCCGTTAAGGTCCTTGACATTATTACGCCATCCAGTAACATCACTCGATTTAAACCCTATTGCCATCCATGATCTAATCAAAAATTTCCGGGCACGTTCAATATCGTTGTCGTTTTCGTTATCTTGGTAGCTATCCTTATACTCCAGCCGAGACCAAGGAGTAAAATAAATCAATCTGGCCAACTCATCAGGATAGTTTCGAATTACCTTAAAAAGATTGATTACGCTACCATCAATATCGTTAATAGTTTCAATCCGGCTTCTTGGTTTAGCAAAGAATACACGCCCTGATCCGAAATAAGGTTCTAAGTATCCGATATGTCTAGGGAAAAAGCTTATAATCCACTCGGCAATTCTCCCCTTCGAGCCGGGGTATTTTAAAACTGTAGAACTAGCCATGATGCACCTCGTTAACATTACAGGCATTACGCTGATTTCCTTACCAAAAACCCCATTCTTTTTGCGTTATTTCATACCATAAATCATCTAGTTTTTCATTATATCCATCGTTTTTTTCATCGGGAATGAAACCATCGATGGCTTGTTGATATTTTTCCGGTTCCATAGTAGAAATGATAATTTCATCCGCCGTTTTTCCATCTTTTGATTTTAAATCGCGACACCCTCCATGGTCTATGTCGCTATCTTTAAACGGTTCCATCAAAGCGCTTAACACCTTTTTGGTTAAAACGCCTTTATCGTAAAGAGCAACTACTTGGGCTTCCATGATTCGATAACCTTCATCCCACCCCATTCAAACAACCACCCTTTTTTTATTTTTAACGTTACGCCGCCATCTTCCCAAGTAACTCAATCAACGGCCCCTTCACCTGATCTAAAATTTCGCCTTTTTGACTGTCATACTCAGCCTGACTTGTCCATCCGGTTGCCCCGGTGGGGTCGATATGCGGAATGAGTCGCAAACTACCGGACGGATTCCGGGCCAATTTTACTCCAGTTCGCCGCATACAGAGCAAGGCTCCAAATAACCGATAATCGATGTCCTGCGCGGCTGATAAGAGTTGTTGCCAAAGAAGCGAGTCTTGGGACAAGCCTGGGCGCGGGTCGAGGGAGTTTATATTATGCTTTGTTTCTTGTCCCTCTTGCATTTGCACTACACTAACATCCTTGACCACCCCGTCAGTACTACTTTTATCTACCATTAAATCCCTGAAAACACCGTCAAACATGAATGACCACCCCCCTACCAACGATTTACCGCCATTTGACCGGGGTATGACCACCCCCCCGGTCATAAAATTATCACTACAGCCACAAGGGTTTGAAGGGCTCATTTTTACGTTTTGACCACCCCTTCCCCAAAAAACACAGAAAGTTTTTTTGATATTCTTATATTGAAATTTTGTAACACGTTTTTTCATTTCCGTGTCACCCAAATTCTCACAAAAAACTTTTTGCTCAAAATCGTCAGGGGGTGGTCACGGTTTTTGCAAATCAGCGTCAATCTTGCTTTTAACCTTGACCACCGGGGGTGGTCAAAGGGTGGTCAGGGGTGGTCAAAATCGAATCATTTACCCGTCACCACTAGCCCTGCGGGGGTGGTCATTCGTGTAGCTGGCACTTTGTAATCTGCTTTCGATAATTTCCCACGCCTCAGTAATTGATTCAGGGGCCTTATTAGCTAAGATTCTAACCCCACGTTTCCGGATATCCGAAAAATTGATTTTAGCTGGTGATTTAACGTAATATGGTTCGTCACACAAATACTTACGGATCGAACCTTCGTCGAACGGTTCCCGTCCGGTTCTGCTTCTAAACCGCTGCGCCCATTTAGCGTAAATATCATTAAACCAAAGATTGTAATACAGTACACCGTCAACCTTTTCTTGATAAATGTGAGTCGTGTTAAGGTCATGGTCGCTAACCATACTTAAGATGTCTTCCAAGAATTGATTGAGCATGTGTTCGTTTTCGCCGGTTTGCTTTAAATCCTGACAGACAGTGCCGACCCATCTGATAAAATTAATATCGGGGTCAATCGTTGCGTAAAAGGATCCAGCCACGATAGCCCAGTTTTCAGCTGCACGATCGCTAATATCTGTCTTAAGTAATTCCGTTTTGAGCGCCGCGATAGTTTCAAGTATTTTGGGCTTCAAAGTTTCATAATTGGTGATAAGGTAATAAGAAATGTATGAAAAATTTTTAAAGTTTTTTTGGATCCAATTAAAATAAGTCCGGTCACGCTTATAGGATGATAATTGCAATGGAATCAACCGGGTAAATAATCCATTGTCTTTCGGCAGCTCCTCACCGGACAACATCAGCGCCGCATTAACTGGATAGCTTTTAGTCTGAAATGTAACGGTGCCTTTCCCAGAGCTTTGCCGATTATATGCCGATCTAAAATAACCATCTTTCTGGGTTACCCTAGGTTCATTCCGGTACTCGTCGTACCAACACCCTAAACTTGAATAATAAGCCAGCCCCTTCATAATTGAGTTTTGAGAACTTTCGGAAATCCCGTATCCGTCAACCTCTACGCCGAAACAACTAATAATCCACCGGGCAAAAGTCGACTTTCCGGATTCCCTTTTCCCGTGAGGAAACAGGATTGGCATACATTTGTATTGCTCGAAAATATCATTGCTGAATATTGTTGCAATCACCCACCCCAGAGCCGCATAGGCTTCATACCCTCCGACCGTGTGTTTGATTTTTTTGGCGACTTCCAGAATATCAATGGGTTTGGTCGACAAATCGGGAATAGCGTCTTCAGATTCTTGGCCGAATTGGTTTTGTTTAATTGATTGCGGCTTAAAACCTTTGTTTTTAATCCACATCACGCCGTCACTATCCGGAGCATAAACTTTCCCTCGTTGTATAGCCATGGTGGCAAATAACCACACATCGTGCTCCTTTATATAACCGATCGATTCCGGCATATAAACGACGTCTCCGATATTCCGTGAAAACTCAAGATCCCAAATGTCGCTCAGATCGGATCCCTTGCCTGTAAAAATGTAATTTCCCTTACTTAGACAGAACTTTTTCATTTCTGTGAGCCCGGCCATTTCGCTGGCTGTCAACAGAAACGGTGGCGAAACCTCTTTAAATTTGTTAACAAACTCAATGCTGCGAATGATGCCTTCTGGCGTAAAATATGAAGTTTTGATGTTGATAACAAAATTCGAAAGCGTTTCCCGATACTCGTTTTCTCGGCCTTTGTTGCGGACCGCGACATACTTATTAAATTCCCGTTCAATAGGGTTTTGCGAAAACACGCGATCGTATTTTTTTAAAACAATGATTTTGCCCTCTTCGGGAATCAGGTCCAAATATTCTTTTGGAGTGATAGCCGCAGCAATTACTCTTTGAATATCCGATTTGGTCTTTCCGGCCGCCAAGGCGCCATCGAAGTCAATTTTTCCGTTTACCCTCCACTCATCCGGCAACCGCCCACATCGGGTCGCGAATCCTTCACGGGCAAGCTCCTGGGCCATTCGGTAACACCAGTAGTCGGTATCAAATCGGTCAGCTGGTTTTTCTTTGAAATTCGGGAAAAGTGGGTTGTCCTTTATTTCATTATCAAAAATTACAACAACTCGTTTGACGCCAAATTCTTTGAGGTCGGATACTAGGCGCTCAAAATGATTTTTCCCAAAACTACTTATCCCTGGGATACCGTATGCCGGGATTCCCCATTGATAGAGTGCTATAGCTTTGAACTCAGCTTCAGCCAAAACAACTTCTTCCGGATGGTCTTTCAGAAAATATCTGCAACACGCTTCGAGAGGGACATCTTTCAAGCCAAACTTATGCGGTTTAAGATAATAGATTTCTCCGCGTTCATCCAGATAGGGGATAAGTACCTTGTCGCTTAATAGCTGATCGGAATAAACCAATTGCCCATTAACTTGATTAAATATGCCGGCGTCTTTGATGTCTTGGTCTGAAAATTGTTCCCGGAGTTTTTCAATGATCTCTTCCAAATACTGTCCACCGGACCGGAACGCCAACTGGTCGATTAAAGCGTCTGTAAATCCGCGTTTGGTTCGGAGCTCATTCCGATGCGCCTCTGTCAAGTGAGCCAGTTTTACCAATTCGATATAGATATCCCGAGGCCGCGCCGCCTCTTTGCCGGAAGACTCGGATTCGACATTTTTGGATTCCAGGAGATTAGGATCTATCTGTTGATTTTCTGGTTGGTCCTCCCAGGGTGGAATGTCATCACCACCGGTTTGATCTGATCTTGATTCCGGATTACTTTCAGGGATATCTGTATTTACTTTAGGTGGAACCGCATGTAATTTTCGTGTGTTTTTGTTTGGTTTATAATCATCTTTGATTCCGGCGAATTCCTTAATTGCTTTTACAGCGTCGCCATTGGAACAATTATTCAGTTTGGCATAGAGTGAAATAAGATTACCTTTTTCAAAACACTTAAAGCATTTCCAAAGACCTTTTTGACTATTGATGCTAAGCTTTTCATTGCCCTGGCAGAATGGGCAATTCACATACCACCTGCCTTTTTTATTTTTTTGAAATCCCATATGATTCAAGAACGCTTCTTTGTCGAGACGTTCTAAAATCTCGTTCAAATCCATTGAAGCCCCAGACACCTGATCACCACCCCTAACCTCGATCTTGCTGGTTTTATCTATCTCTTTATACGGTCCGCCAACATGCTGAAACGCTTCTCTATAACGTCATTTCCAACAGCCTTTTTAATACTCCATTCATCACCTACCAAGACAAGCCGTTTTTTTGCCCGGGTCATCCCGGTATATAACAGATTGCGTTGTAACATCATATAATGCTGCTTTGTTAAGGGCATGAAGACTATAGGAAACTCAGATCCTTGGGATTTGTGAATAGTCGATGCATAGGCAAGAGTCAAAATCTCCAGATCCTCCGGTTTAAAATCGACGCAATTAAGATCGCCGAAGTCTACCGTTAAGATACCCCTATTAATGTCCTTTACTTGTCCGATATCACCATTAAAGACCCCGAGTCCGTAATGATTTTTAATTACCATCACTTTATCGTTAATACGGTAGTTGCCAAGAACTTGACCGCCCCGGCTAGGATTGGCAAGCTCCCGAACTAACTCATTCAGTTTCGTAACTCCGGAACTACCTCGTTTCATTGGCGCCAAGACTTGAAAATCCATCTGGCTATATCCATCAGCTAAGGCCCCGCGAACTAAACCGAGAATAACTTCAGCTGCTTGATCTCCATCTTCAATCGGGATATATTCAAAGTCACCCGCATTTTGAAGGGGTGGAATCACTCCCTGGCAAATCAGGTTTGCGTATTCAGCTATTTTGGATCCTCCAGCCTGTCGGTAATTAAACTTCAATCGAACAGTAGGTACCTTTTCACTGGCAATTAGGTCGCGGAGAACAGAACCAGGACCCACTGAGGGAAGCTGATCGACATCACCTACTAAGATTACTTGCAAATCTTCCACCGCCGAAAGGAGACAAGCCATCAATTCGATATCAATCATGGATGCCTCGTCAACTATCAGTAACCCAGGACCGGGAAGAGGGCATCCGGAACCGAATTCAAATCCACCGTATTGCGGACTATACCTCAATAATCGATGAATAGTTTTGGCTGGCCTTTTTGTAACCTCGGCCATCCGTTTAGCAGCTCTTCCGGTTGGAGCTGCAAGATAAATCTCTTTCTCCAGATGTATCCGGCAGTAAATATCAACTATTGCATTAGTAACCGTACTTTTCCCAGTACCAGGACCACCAGTTATAATTGACAAGCCAGAAGTAAGTGAAGCCTCGATCGCCGCTCTTTGCTCAAGAGCATAAGTAACTCCATCCCGGCTCTCGATGTCGGCAACCATGGCCTTAATATCCGCTTTGGTTTCAACCTTAAGGCAAAGCAATCGACGGATTGCCGCTGCAACCGAGCATTCGGCATAATAAAGATGTTGGGCATATACAGCGTTACCTTCACGGATGCAGCGGCCATCTGAAATAAGTTTCCCATTGGCCATGGCGATATCGGGAATTCCAACGCCAGAACATTCAATCAATCCCTTTTTGCCGATCAACTTCCAGACTATATCGTTGGGTTCCAGATACACATGCCCTTCATTTCCGGCTTCCTCTAATACATAATTGAGCGCCGCTTCCACCCGGTAAGGGCTATTTGGAGCAATTCCAACAGTCTGAGCAATTGCATCAGCTTTTTTGAATCCGACACCCCAGAGGTCTTCAGAAAGGACATAAGGGTTTTCTTTAACTATTCTGACGCTATCCATGGCATATTTTCCATAGATTCGCGCCACCATTCCGGGGCCGATTCCTTCCCGGCAAATCAATCCGGCCAATTCCGCCTGGACTGAATTTTTGGATAAATCCTCGGCGATCTCATTGCGCTGGCCTTCAGTCAGAAAATCCAATTTACTCAAAACCGAAGGATTTTCTTTGACTTTTTGAAGGCAATCTGTGCCAAGAGCATCAACAATTTTTTGAGCTTTTGCCATCCCGACCCCGTAGGTAATCCCGGAAAGGTAGCGGGCGACTCCAGCAGTACCGGTGGGAAGGATTAATTCTGAGGAAGTGAATTTAAACTGTCGTCCGTAACGGGGATGATCTGTCCAGATTCCAGTAAGGCGATATTCGTCTCCTTCGCGGACCGATGGCATATTTCCCGAGGCCTTAATTTCTCCTTCAAATGAATTAGCAAGAATTGAACCACTGAATTCTTTTACAGCCATTGAAATGACACAGTAACCGTTTTCAGCGTTATAGAAAATACGACGATTAACAATTCCCTTAATAGTCTCAGCCTGTACTGCTTGTTTTGCCTCTTTTTTTACTGCGGTTGTGGTCAACGAAGCCACCTCCTTAACTATTGCTATACCACTTTCTTTTCTTTCGCCGCCGCCATCCCCGCGAAGTATTCCAGCAAATAACTTTCGCAATCTTCGATCAAACATTTTTCCCTTGGGCGATAAGCGGGGCACCGGCTGCATTTTTCGGATATGTAATTAATTAATAATTTTATGGTTTGTTTGTCCTGGTTCTCGTCTCGGAGCTGCTTTAAGATTTTTGCTGAATCCGGGCTCCAATGGTCACAGGCGCGGGACCCGGCTTTTTGAAGTTTGGAGCAACTGGGTAATATCGAGAACCAGAAACAATTGCCGCAGAGTTTGGTCATTACGATGCCTCCAGTAACGGCAATCCAACCTTACAAAGGAAGTAATCTTTATTTTTCATAACTTTGCGATACTCGGCTTCCCCTTCATAAGAGTCGATAACCGTCTTTTCTTCTTGAGCCATATCGTCATAGTCTGCTTTTCCGTATGAAGGAGGTAACCAGCCCTTCTTTTGACTCCCGAAGAGGTTGAACTTCTTAAGGAGATCAGGATTGGCGAATTCAATATGGCAGGTACCTTTTTTATAAAAGGTTACATTAAAATACTTTAGCGGGATCTTAGTTGTCTGCCCAGCTTCCTGTGCCCGTTTCAAAGTCACTTCTAAATCGACATGATCCGACTGACCGTCATCGAGATAGTCAAATACTTTTTCGATGTCTTTTAACTTATCCCCAGCACTATAATTGGGCCGAAACTCACCCCAACTATACGCGGATAAGGGAATAATGACGCGCTTATTTATTTTCCAACATTGATTTGTCTTCCAGCCATTGTAATAATGGATGTTTTTAGAGGTTTCGTTATACCAATGATGTTTGTGGCTGAATTCTTCGAATAAGGCCAAAATAGTATCGTCAATGCTTTTTGACATTCCCTTAAGTATCTCAGTTTTAATGGTATAAATGTTATAAAGCGAAAAATCATAATGTTGAAGTTCATCGATTCTGCTATGAAACTCGTTTCTCAACTTGGTTGTAAAAACATTAGCGAATACTTCAGAGTTAAACAATGCCTTCCAATACTTAGAGCGTATTGCTTGAATATAAGAATTCCAAAATTCGGGCTCTTTTTCGGAACCTCCGACCTTAAGTTCAATAACAGCATTGTTGTAAACTTCTTTGAAAGAGGTTAATATGTATGGTTTCATGGCAAAATATTCATTTAAAAGGTTAAGACCGGCCTTCATTTCGAAGTTGTAACGCTGGACAATATTGTTTAAAAAGTCCTTTTCAATGATCTCTCCGGTTGTGTTTAGAGCTTGCTTGTAGATCTCTGTTTTTCGTAGCTCGTCAATTAGAATGCTTGTCCTCCCTTCTGCTGGAATATTAACCTTAATCAATGCTATCTCAACCGCTGTTGTCCGTTCCGCATCGATGAAGGCATTGGGAATAAACTCAATGTTCGCATTAAGTTCATCCAGACGTTGCATTAGATCTTTTCTGATATTTGAAAAGGGATGTTTAATGGTCATGGAGTTAAGCAAACAAACGATGTGCCCACCATTCTTCATTAAATCCAATGCTTTCAATAGGTGCTTGTCTCCATCACTAAATGGTGGGTTCATAATAATTAGGTCATAGCTTTTAAAGGTCTCAAATGATAGAAAATCATTATGGACCACTCTATAACCCTTACCTTTTAAGATGTGTTGAAGGTTGGAATCGATCTCTATGGTGTCAATATTGAGCTTATGATAACGGAATTTCCACTCATTGCTTTTGATGTAATTGGTGATATAGTCAACAATATCTCCCTTGCCAGCAGATGGCTCAAGAATAGTGCAGATCTGCTCAAGGTTAATACCTTCTAGCATCTTCCGGATAAGATTTTGTGGTGTTGGATAGAAGTTTGGAATGTTTATCATTTGAATTCCCCTTGTTCCCCTATAATTACAAACATCTCTGTATTTACGCAGCTTTCTTCTTTGCTTCGAGTTTCGCTTTCGGAACCACCTACTATCCTGCCTTTTGACTGTTTCGAGTAAGGCCATACAATTGAGCGTATCCTCCTAAGAGAGAAGGAGACATTTTGAGATGCCTAGCCATTTCCTTTTGAGATACTTGCCTGCTAACAACTTTGTGGTAATTGTCCTTAATGTATTTTTCAACTTCAGGAGTTAACGGTTTTAATGTCGAAAGCCATTTAGCTGCCATTTTTACCCCGCCTTTTTAAGCTGTTCTTCTATCTTTGCTTCGAGTTTCGCTTTTCTCAATCCCTCCCGGCACACCGGGCATAACTCACTCGCTTTTTTTCGATTTTTCAGTTTCCGTTCAAAATTCCGGTCCCCATCCGGCCAAGTTCGTACAACCTTCCAGCCGATACCGGCTGCGGTAACGGCCCGGAGTAACCGGGAGCCGTCACCGCGACGATGGCGATCGATTCGGGATTCGAGAGCTTCTTCACCGTCGTTACAATAGCCGATGTAGTGGCGAGCATGTTTGAACGGGCGATCAAAGCAGATTAAGTAGACCATTATGCTGTCCTCAATTCTTTTGGTATCCATCTTGGAATGTGAACTACTTCCCATCGGCCAACTTGTACCCTAGGCCCATATAGTACCAACATGCTCCCTTTTGGTGGGGTTCCGATCGGTTTGCCGGTTTCAGGTTCAATAAAAGGAATCCGTTCATTAGGAACCCATATTTCAGCTTTGTTAGCAACCCACTCCCGAAACCATCCAGTAATATCGAACGGTACCAGTAGAACTGATGTGTAACCAAGTAGCCCTTCCTGAAAAGCCTTTTGAGTAAACTCTGGTAAATTTGGCTTCGAATATGGCGGATTGCAAAAACCGCAAGTTGATTCTTTATGCCAAGCAACGTTTAGACTGTTTGTTGTCTTATCAATATACAGATCAACTTTTGTATTTTTGGAATCAGCTGCTAAATCAACATCAAAACGGAGATTAAAGCGTTTCTGAATTTCGTTATTTAGCCATATAAAAAGCCAATCCGGAGTAATCCAGTTATCGTTTGCCATTTCATCATGCCCCCGCCTTCGCCAGCACTTCCCTGGCCTGGTCAATCCGCTTCAAAGCTTCGGTCTTAACCTCCCCGGGAATGTTTTCACGGACCGAAAGATCCTCAACTATATCTCGAACTTCCAAAAACTTCGATTCACCTTCACTAGCTAAAAGCGATAGAAACTTTTCCATCCGGTTTTCCCGGTCCGCTTCCACTTCAAGGTGTTCCCGGGATAAAACTTCACTCCCCGGGAGCGCCGATCGGAGCGGGATAAGTTCAGCGGATGTTTGTCCGTTATCATCGATGGCGAGTAGAGCTATTTGAATCTGTCGTTCAATCTCGGAATGCCCGGCATTCGTCCGGCAAATGGCGCCTGGATTAATAAAGAGAACTCCATCGTCACGGCGAACGATACCGAATCCAATATGTTCGTGTCCGGAAATGATTACTTCGGCTGTGGTTTTAACCTGGCTAATAAGAGTATGCCGCATTTCGAAGCCAGGAGTATGGTTCATTAACATGGAGTGGACGACATGAATTGCAATATCATGTTGAATTTTAAAGGGTGTTTCCTCGGTTATCTCTTTAAATTGAGAAGGCAAATCAAATTGCGACATTCCTGCTTCAGTGTCGGTTTCAACCGAATATCCATGCCCGGTAATTACAAGAAGTTTTTCGCCCACGGGGCTTAATCCATAAGGCCCCTCGGTTATGTCTTTAATCAATCCCAACCGTGCCAATAAACCATACGGAGTCCGATACTTGCTTCCAGGGTTGGCTGACCATAAATCATGATTTCCAGGTATCGTCAGAATTGGGCATGGAGTTAATTGTAATAATGTTGCTAAATCGCTTATTGTGCTCAGAGTAGTAGCCGGACTATCAAAAAGGTCTCCAGGGATTATTATTGCTTCAGCTTTCGTTTGAACTGCGAGACTAAAAACTTCATGGATTTTTCGGGTAATGGCTTCTTGGTAGTTGTCCAAACGGGCGCGAGGATTCACTCCTTTAAAGTGCCAGTCTCCGGTAATAATTAGCTTTTTCATGATTCCACCTCATTTTCAGGTTTCCAATCACAATCAACATAACATTGCTTATAGCCGGGAAATTCAGGGTTATTACCATAATCAAATACTCCACAATTGCATCTATAAATCTCTTGAGAGCAACCTTTTGGGCCTTCTCCAGTTTCACTTTTTGGACATCCGCGACAACCTTCAAAAATCCAGTTATGTTGATGTTTGTTTATTTTTAAAACAACCATAGGAATTAAGCAAATATAAAGTGCCTTACTTTTTCGGTCGTAATAGTACCCGATCCATCCGTCATACCAAGCAAGGAATATTTTTATTTCAAACACGACTTACCTCGCTTACCCCGTTCGCCTGGCTCACTCTATAACTCACGTCAGCCACATCAGCCAAAGCCTCGGCATGAGTAATCATAATTCCCTGCCGGCCAGTTTTTTGGAGATATTGTTTTAAAAACTCCGCCACATTCGGCAGATATTCCCGGCTGATCATCTTCCCCGGTTCATCCAATATAATGGGTCCATCAGGTTTCGGTCGTGCCAATTCCAACAATGCTAATCTCAGCGCCAAACTTACCACGTCCGCGATGCCCCCGCCCCGCCCGTCTTCCGGATTCGTAGCAACCGGAACGTCTCCATAATGGCTAATAACAGTCCAATCAGCTGCTGGTTTATCATTCAGGGTACGGATTTCAATGTTGAATTGGATTCGATCGTCACAAAATACCGCTTGCAATGCTGCCGTGACAGTCTCTTCGATCCTGGATTTCAATTGTTCCCGGGCGAATCCTGAAACCTTGGTAAAAAGCGTCTGAACCTGCTGCCAGGTTTCAACATCTTTCTGGGCATCAGTTAGCTTTTGTTCCTTCTCAGCCTGCTGCTTTTTAAGAAGCTCTAAGGCTCCAGAATCCTGTTGATATCTGGTTCGAAGAACAGTTAAATTCGATTCGAGAGTTAATAGCCTTATCATCATACTCACCCTTTCAGCAGGGTTTCAGCTTGAGTCAAATTAGCCTCGATTTCTTGGTCCAATTTGGCAATCTCAGCGTCGATGTTTTCTGGAGCCACTCCTAGTTCTTTGAGTTGGGCTTCGATCTCCTGTTGCTGTTTGGTGAATAGCTCCAGGTTTGTCTCAGCCCTGGTCTTTTCGGTTTTGCCTTGCTCGATTTGAGTTTTGATAGAATTAAGGCGAACCTCGTGGTTTTGATTGACTTGATTGATTTGATTAACAGCGTTTTGAATATCCATTGCTTTATAGACCTCCTTTTGAATTTTGGATTATTGAATTATGATGCTTTAAGCATCTTTGAAGCCGAAAAAATTAAACAATCTCGATTTCAGTATCCTCAACTTTAAATTCAATGCCCATTTCATCACCATAGCCCTCTATAAAATCTCCGTTATCGTATATGCCTCTTGCGTGTAATTGGGCTAAATGTTTAATGTGATCGTCAATGGTTTTAAAGTTATAAAGATACTTCCGGAATTCACTCATAAATGATTCATTAAATTTGGTTTCATCTATTTTAACTTTTACGGTTTGCGTAACTAAAACTGTTTTTTCCATGAGAGGTACTCCTTCATATTGTTTTATATCTTAAAAGCCAAAAAGCTCGAATTTTCTTTTTAAGCTCCCCGCCACCCCTTAGTGAACGGGGAGTATGTATTCAGTTTTTAAATTTTCGATTATTCCTCGGTCTCTTCGCCTTCTTCGTCCTCGTCCTCGTCCTCGTCCTCAATCTCGTTAGCTTCGACTTGGACTTCCGGTTCACTGGCTTCTTGAGTTACTTCCGCTTCTTGAGCTTTCAGTTCATTAACATCTGTCATGTACTATTAATCCTCCTTTCTTATTGATCTCGCGAGAAAGATATTATTTAGAATTATGTTTTAGGGGCATCACCTCCTTAATAATCCCAGCGCCGAATATTTAAGCTGCCTTTTTAACCGGCTGTCCGCAAGTCGGGCAAATGCCGAGAGCGTCAAGCGCATCATGGTAAGCCTTTTCAAGCTCATTGACCCGATTTTCCCAAACAACCGTAACGCCGCGAAATTCTTCCTGGCTATTCAGGGCTTTTTGTAGCTCTGCTTTTAAGTTAATTAGGCTGCTCCGTTTCTTGGCTACCTCGTTAATCTGAACCAATACAGGCTCAATTTTATGCAAGTTACCCAGCTTTTGAATGGTTTGGGTCGCGGTTTGAATACCGGATTGGAGAGCTGCATTTTCAGACTGCAGCTTTTTCAGTTGCTCTTTTTTCTGCAACAATGGAGCGATAGAAAGCACTGTCTTTTCAGCTTCCGGTATTGTTGCATATCGTTTTAGAATGTCGTTGTTTTGGCTGATTTGGACAGTCAATGCTTTGTTTTGGTTACCAAGATTAATAATGTTGATTCGTTTCTGATGAGCTGCGTCGGCCATCCGGACAAAGGACTCAATAGACGGCAGGTGTTGCCATTTTAGAATATTTTGATTGCAGGTATTAATTTCAGTGGTTACCTGCGCCAAGGATTGTTTCAATGCGACGAGCTGCCCCCGGCGTTCCTCAGCTTTTTTGGCTGTATCAAGCAGCTGCTCCAAAGAAGCAATTTTGTTCGCTAATTGAGGGAGATAATCATACTGCTTAATCGAAGTTGCGATTGACGCTAAGTCTGAAGTCCATGATTTAATGTCCTGGTTTTTTCTGTACAGATCGGTCCCAAGCTCTTTCCCGGCAAAATCAATCTCTTCTGTTCCGGCCAGCTTACCTAAAACCTTCGCCCTGGCTCCGGCGCTAACCGATTTGCCAAGGAATGGACCATCTAATTGTTCAGCTAGGTTTAGGTTCAAATCTAAATCGCCAATCATTACAGGACGAACGCCGGTTATTTCAGAGACTTCAAGTGGGACGTTGTTTCCGAATCCTTCAAACACCTCTGGCGCCTCTACTCCCGGAGCAATTATTTTATATTGATTCTTACTTGCGGACCGCTCTCTAATAACAGTGTGCCCGCTCTCGTAAAAGACGCTTACCCGGGCAAATTTGCACCCAACCCGAATAAAATCGATTCCATTAGGAGTGTTGTAGAAAAGCCACTTGAGTGCCCGAATAATAGCAGTCTTGCCTGTATCGGAAGGACCAACAACCACAGTCAAATTACCCTGGATAGCTGGTTCGATTGTTGTCTTTTGGTGTGATTGGAAGTTTTCGATAACGATTCGTTCTATAGCGTTCACTTGGAACACCTCATTTTTCAAATTTTAGGGGTTAAAATTAGGGGCCGGGATACGGCCCCCGCGATATTACCCCTCTATTAATAAGCTTGCTCTTGGTTAGTGTTACTCTTGCTAAAATCCATCTGGTTTAGATCCGGACCCGAACTGCCACCACCGACATCCTCATGAGCGGAATCATCAACCGTAATGGCGTCACGGGATACCTGAAGCGAACCGGAGATAGCATCGATATATTTTTTAATTAATCCTCGTTCCTCGGCGCTTAGGTCGGCAGCTTTGGCGAATGTTGCTTTGGAAAACTCAATCTTACCGGTTTCGTTCTTGCTCTTTTCCAGTCCGATAGCAGTTACAACGCCATAGTAAACCTTAGCTTTGGAAGTGAGTCTCTTGCGATAATCCTTGAAATTCCCCAAACTTGTCTTTGGTAGTCCAATGAAATGAGGAACTGCATAACCTTCAAGCAGAATCCAGATACCCATCCTATCGCCGCAATCTTTCCCCCGGCCACCGTTCCGGCTGCTACCCCATTGACCTTTCGAGCAGGTATCGCATTTCTGGCCGGCAGGAATTCCCGCTGACTGGCAACCGGAGCCGGTAACGCAATCCGAGGAATAACAATCCGGCATAGGATCGTCTTCATCGGAACGCTCGGCGAAAGACTTTTCATACCAAGATCTAAATGGTTTGAAAGCGAGAACAATTCCTTTGATTTCTGTTACCGGAGTTGTTTTGCCATTCTCGTCGGTGAGTTCGAAAGTCAGACCGCCACCGCTTGGCATTTTAATTTTCTCAAACGGGAAGCGTTCTCCGGCAACCGTATTTTCCTTGGCCGCTAATATGACTTCTTCCGGCATAGCAAGAACAGGGAGATTGATTGTCGATGCAGCCAAAGGAGCAGTTTGATTAATTGACGTTACGGTCGCTGATGGATTTAAGGCTAAATTGCCTTGAATTTGAGGGGCTTGGTTGATTTGAGTGGTTTGGCCTTCCATAAACATTCCTCCTAAAATTAATTTGGTTTCAACCCACGCACCTATATAAAGGAGCGACATTATGTGGTTTTTTTGGTGGGAAGAGGATTCGAACCTCCTCTCCCCTGGCAACAACATATAATAGTACTTGCTATATGTGTATTACCTCCAACCTTTGGAGGCATATAGCCTAAAATTACTGGCGGGATGGATTGTCCATCCGTTGGAACCGTTGAAGTCGAAGTCTTGAAAGTTTGCCGTTAAATCTTCCGCGTGAAGCCGCCGCCAGAAAACTCAAGACGCTTTACTAGTAGGCCAAAATCTCTGATCTGTTGCAATCAATTCTTGAAGCTCTTCGCGGACCACATCCCGTTTGGCTACTCCGGCATACAGCGCAACTTCATTGCTCACCAGATCCGAGACAAACAACCAAGATTTATACTCGTTTTGCAACTTTTCCAGTTCGTCTTCGGCTTGGTTTAAGGCCATTTCAGCCTTTCGCTTTTCCCTAAGATAATCCTGATAATCCACGTCTTTGTCTTGCCGTTTCTTTAGTTCGGCCTGGCGGGATTCCGCATTACTAAACATTGGTTTCCCGGTAGCCGGGTTTGGTTCTACGGCGATCTCGGATAGCAATTCAGCTTCCCGCATTGCCCGGCTAGATTCAGCCTCGCCGAACGCCTCACGGCAAGTTCGGACTTTTCGTTTTTGGTCCAGAATTAATCCTGGATACTGGTGGAGCTTGTCCTTAACCTGGTCGATGTTTAATTGGGATAGGGCTTCTTTCGTGGAAATTGTCAATATCGGTTCCTCCTTTCAAGATTTTTGATATGTAAGCTAAAAAGATGAAATTTTTCTTAACTCCGATTCCTCAGCCTCCACTTCCAGCTGCTCCATTGCTTCAGGGGTGTTTTTGCGTGACTCTTGAAGCAATTCGAAATCTCTGGCCGCCTCATCGTCGGCGGTAGGTTGATCCGGTAAAATAGTTTCCAGCTTAGGAAATGCCCGGTAAATTTCATCCGCTAGCATCCTCAATTGCTCAGGAGTGCCATAAATAGTAAACTCATTCAAAATAGATTCATAACCAAGCATGCCCTTCCCAGTATTTTGAGAGGCAAAGCTTCTTATTTGAACATACGAGTATTGAAGCTGAGGATCTGAGTGGGTATGTATTGCTTTGTTGGGTTCATCAAGTCTCATGGTTACCTGCATTTCTAACACCTCACCTAACCTTTTTACAACCATCCCCGGGGAGTCCCGGCGCTCCCTAAAATTAGAGGATGACTGCGGCCGATTCAGCCTTTACCGGTTACCGGCAATCACCGATCCCGGACCACCATTACCGGGATAATTTGCATTTCTGCTGGCAAATTAGCCAGCATATTTAAGTAATACTTTAGTCCGCTAATGGGACCGACATAAGCGTAACGGAGTCCCCTGGCAGCCATTTTTATGAAGCAACTCCCTTCTCGTCAACCTTTTCTTGTCGTTTTTGCTGCTGTTTCTTACTAGCATCTAAGACGATCTGTAATGCCTTGACTTCAGCCTGCCGATCAGGTTCATATTTTTTTATAACCGTAAAAATTTCATCCGGCGTTTTAGTCTTTCTAGGCATTGCAATCCTCCGTTCGTAATGATAAAATAAATGTGAACGTTGATTCATTGCTGGGTCCGTTCATGCAGCCGTCTCTCGCAAAGACGGTTTTTCTTTTGCCTTCAACCTTCCCGTAATCAACTTCAGAAAGGTCATCCCCTGGGATACATCTTCAACCATCAAACTAATCTCTTTAAACTCAGAAACTTCTTTGACGTCAATCTTGGCGTCCGCTACCATATCCAAGAATCGTTCTCGCCCGTTCGCAATCCGGTTAAACCCATTTGCAACCTTTAGCGCTATGTCGGAAAAACTTGCCTCCGGAATCGGACTAAACCCATAATGTTTAGCTATTAGACTATTAGCAGCCCAATAATTGTATGGTAGTAAAGGATCGTTATAGGCTGACGCCATCTCCAGAAGATCTGACTCAGAGATCTCATGTGTCCCGGATTCGTAAAAACTAATCATTCTCGGCGAGAAGTTTAACATTGCGGCTGATTCCTCAATTGTTAAGTTAGCCTGTATTCTGCTTTTCTTACATATTTCTCCACCTCGAAATTTCATTTCCAATTTACACCTCCTTCCAGAAAAATGGTTTCATTGTCATTTCTTGGCGGGGCTGTTATGATTTAATCAACCCCTTAAATTTCCCCTATCCCCCTAATTGCCTGGTTCCTGATATCGGGGCCAGGCGCTTCTTTTAAAATTAAGCGGCGGGGCGCGGAGAATACAACGGTTGAACCTTGGGAATTAACTCGATCTTCCGACCGGACTTTTTGACGATATACGGGTTTTTAAAGCTTTTGCCAATGTGTTTCCCGGCCATCAAAACCACCTCCATTCGTTATAAAATCAACACCAGTCCGAAAAATACGAGAGTTATGATGATTGCACAACCAACAAGCCCGAGTAGTTCAGATTTTTGATTGTGTTTTAGTTGATCTAATTGATAATCGCTGTATGGCTCCGGGTGCTCACCATGAAAGCTAATTAAGTTGGATGGTTGTCCAGCTTCGATGGTTGGTTTAATGACTTTAAACACTCTTCTCACCTTCCCTGGAATAATCAACGTCATAAATATCATTCCGAAATCTATCAATTATTTCTTTTAAGCTGTCTCCTTGTTCTCGCGAGATGCAATCAATTATACTAAGATTTGATACCATCACGCTCATTCCAAAAACTCTACCTGCCGAAGCAAATTTATTCTCAATAAATCGTTGAGTGCCATAAGAAGGGTTTTTGGAATTAGAAACAACTTCATCGTATTCCATTTTGCAATCTTCTTTGACAAGCTCTATAAGCCGTTTTATTTGGTATTTAGTCAGACTCGCCATCCTTAATCGCCTCCTCAGCTGGCTTGGTCAAGAGATACCGCTTTTCCGTTGTTTGTAGACAATGGTTCATCGAAAAAAATATACTCTTCGGAATTCAATCCTTCTTTTTTACACATTTTTTGAATCCCTGTAATCATTTTTAACCCGGCAGTCTTTTCTTTTCTTAATACCCTATTCAAATGTGAATAATCGACTCCTATCAATCTTGCTACTTTTACCGGGCCTAGCTTTTCAGCTAACTCTGAAAGAGCTTTAATATTTACTAGCAATTTATTCACTTCCTTTTGTTGTCTACTGACAATAATAATATACCATGTCGGTAGACAATAGTCAATAATAATCTATTGTTTTTAGACAATATTTTTTGCAAACATTATATTGCCTTCAGACAATATAAGATATAAAATATTGTCATATAGGAGGTTTTTACTTTGGAATTTAATAAAACCCTGTTTGCTTCTTATTTACAACAAGCAAAAGGAAATCGTTCTATAAATAAATTTGGTTCTGATACCGATGTAGATCCTGGATATATTTCTAGATTACTTCGGGAATTAGTTGATAGTCCTCCTAGTGCAGAAATCATTAAGAAATTAGCCTCAAAAGCCTATAGCGATATTACTATTGACAAACTACTTATTGCTGCAGGATATCTTCCAAATGACAAAAATGATACAGATTTAAAAATAGCCGAATCGTCTGAAATATTTAGTGTTAATAGTAAGCTTGACCCAGAAATTATTTCTCTCGCCCGTGCACGTCAAAAAATGACCCCCGAGCAATATGAAAAATGGATGAGAATTTCAAAAGAGATTTTTCCGGAGGCGTTCAAAGACGACAACAATAACTAACATCCCCCATCCTCGCTTCAGCTTGATTAGAAAAAAAGCTTGGGAACTACTCTGTGAGTCTGGCGCATCTTTATTACCAATCGATCCACATCAAATAATAGGCATTCAAAATTGGGGCTTTGTTTCTGTTGGAGAGCTAGCTAAAAAAACAGAATTAAAACGCCTAGATATTATTTGCGGCCTCGATGGCGAAGTAAGATATTGCCCGAAAAGTTCTAAGTACTGTATTATCTATGATGAAACCGCACACGAGGACAGAATTCCTTATTCTTTATGCCATGAAATTGGCCATATTGTTCTTGACCATATTTTAGATCTTTATAGAGCTAATAAATCCGGCCATGAGTTAACCGATGAAGAATATGAATTTTTTGAATATGAAGCTGATGTTTTTGCGAGTGAGCTTTTAATGCCAACCCCAGTTTTGATGGAAATTGGATTACTCAAGCCAATGTCCATAAAAAGGTTTTGTGGGGTATCAAAAAAAGCCGCTAATACTAAGGCAAGCTTTTTGGCGTCATACATGGTTTTTAAAGCAGATCTCGACATTACAGCCAAAATAAAACAGCAATTTAAAGATTTTATAAACCTTTATCAAAAGCAATACCATCTTATTACTGAAGAACATTATATTATCGAAAATTTCATAGATGAGGCAGCAGCAACCGGAGACGACTTAAAAACAAGTCGTTTCTGACGTTTAAGGGCTTTGTCGAATTTTAACGGTTATTTTGTCGAAAAATAGAGGAGGGCTGTATATGAAAAAACTCTGCTTACTCCTATTGACACTTCTGTTTTCGAATTCACTTTGTTTTGCTGAAGGTGAGACCATTTCCAATAATCCTCAACCTACCGTACAAAATCAATCCTCGGCCTCAACTGATACCGGAAAAAACACTGCAACTCTCATAATAATGCGAGTGTCGGGAGCACCAGGAATTACATCCACAATTATTTCTCCCTTTTTTGTAAACGGCTTACTAGTAGATGCCTTAGGATTTTATGATTATACAACATGTAAAGTAGCTCCTGGGAAAATAAAACTTTCTTCTTATAACACCCACCACTACAATGAATTTTACATAGATGTTTTGGCCGGAGAAACTTATTATATAAATTTTTATATGGCTGCAAGCGGCTTAATAGTTTCCGCTCCTAAATTTGAGCTAATGGACAAAGACATTGCAATTGAAAAGCTTAAGAAATGCAAAAAGACGGATTATTCTATACAATAACCAAAAAGTATTAGGACGGTTTACATGCCAAATTCCAACCATAAACGCGATCAAGTCGACATCGAGCAATTAGTCCTTAGCCAGCTTTATACCATCCAGGCCCTTGTTAATGTCTTGGAGCGGAAGGGGCTGATTACCAAGGAAGAACTGCTTGAAGAGCTGGCCGAGTTAGAGAAGGCAACCGTGGCTAACGAGGATAAACAATAAAAAATACCCCTTGCGGGGAGAAGGATGTGATAGTGTGTCCAATAAATTGCCCGATGCTTTTAAAATACCCAAAGGCATACCTATACCTTTTGATCTTCAAGATTAAAGACCTAGTTTTGACATTAATAATATGACAGAATTACTAAAAGAATCACAAGAAAGTGAATTAGCAAGCGGTTTTCACAAACGCCTACTTGAATATATTAAAGAATTTGACGAACAGCTTGATCAGGAGCACGAGGTAGGAATTCGTCTGGTTAGTTTCGGTCAAAGCATTCAATTCGCTGTGAGAGATATTGGCTATTATAACCCTAAATTAATCTGTTTTTATGGCAAATTAGATAATGGTTCTGAAGTCCAATTAATTCAACATATTAGCCAAATCAGCTTTTTGCTTTTGGCTCTTCCGAGAGCGAACCCCTCTGAACCGAAGCAGCCAATTGGTTTTCATCAGGAAGAAGCAGACGCAGAAGAAGAGTCAGCTTCTTGTCGATCTGGCGAAGAAGGTTGAGCATCTCATTGTTATTAGAATTTTCAGGATTTATAACAATACTTGGATTTTGAGTCAGTTGTTGAATAGCGCCTAATTCCATATTTACCACACTCCTCAGATTAATTATAACTTATTCTAATACAATAATCAAAAGATATAAGGAGAACTTATGCAAAAGGTTCCTAAAAACTACATCCTAATACTATTTATCTTAGGCCTCCGCCTTTGTTTCAATGAGTGCAATATCGCCAACAGCTTTGGTTTTAACGCTTTTGGCGCCTGCTTAGGCCTGCCTATGTCCGGATGGGCGGCATGGATGTATTATGATTTTTATTTTTCGAAGAAAGGGCAACGGAAGAATGGCGAAACGAAGAGCTAATGGTGAAGGAAGCATATATCAACGTAAAGACAAACGCTGGGTTGCTGAAGTAGAAATTGCCGGCAAAACTCAATATTTTTATGGCCGAAAACAAAGTGAAGTCAAAGCCAAACTTGATGATGCTCTTGAAAAAGCACGTAAAGGCATCTACGTGAAGCCGACTAACATCACTTTCGAGGAATGGCTAGATACTTGGATGAATAATTATGTCCAGCAAAGAGTCGGAGGAACAACGTTAGATAAATATGAATCTTGGATTGAGAACCATATAAAGCCCAAGTTAGGCCATTATACCCTTCAGGAGTTATCGGCTGAACCGGATATTATTCAAGAATTTTATGCCGAGCGACTCAAGGCCAAACCGCTTAATGGACGAGGAGGCGAAACTCTCTCCAAAAATTCGGTCCACCATATGCATATTATTATCAACAATGCTCTTGCTCAAGCCGTGCGGTCAGGAAAAATATATCGAAATCCAGACGATCTTACCGAGCCACCCAAACAAGAAAAGCACGAAGCTAAATATTTGCCAGTTGCACAATTTAATAAATTCCTAAAGGATATTTGTGAAGATCGGTGGTTTACTGCTTTTGTAGTCGACTTCGCTTCGGGCCTTAGGTTGGGCGAATTAGCAGCCTTAAAACGAGATAAATTTATTATTTCCGAAAAAACCATAAAGAAGAAGAAGCAAAAGGTTTATACTCTTGATATAAAAGAAACTATCGTTCGAGTAAAAAACCGAAACCAAAAGTCAGATAAAGATCCAAAAACCCTCAAAATTAAAAAGCCGCCAAAAAGCAAAAAGGGCACCCGGGAGATACCCTTAGAACCAGCGATTGGAGAATTAATAGAACGATGGTTGGAGCGTCTAGATAATGAAAAACAGTTGGCCGGAGATAAGTACAACGATCAAGGTTATATATTTGCATGGGAAGATGGCCGACCAGTGGAATCGGGTACTCTATCAAAACATTTTAAAAAACTAATTAGAGACAATGGACTTCCTGAAGAAATTACCTTTCACAAATTGAGGCATTCTTATGCCACCGCATTACTTGAAAACGGGGAGAGTTTAAAAACCGTTCAGGAACTTCTTGGACACGCGACAATCGGGACAACCGGCGATATTTATTCTCATGTAACTGACAAAATGAAACAAAAGGCGGCTGCGACAATCGGAGGGCTAATTAAAATAAATCAATCTAAAGATAAGCTTCCATCCGCCGCAGAAAATTGACAGGAATTTTGACAGGAGTTACGATTATAAATTGATTTTTTTAGATTGATTTTCAAGGAAAATAATGGAATTGTTTTTAACTAAAAACAGTGGTTTAACTCGTATTTTTATATTTAACGTAATCTTGATTAACTACCCTAATTATGTAAGGCGGAAAACTCAAAATCCACCGCCGTTAAAAGCGTGCCGGTTCGAGTCCGGCCTTCGGCACCAATGATTTTAAATTATTGATTTATCAATAGTTTAAGGATATAAAAGAGTAATTGCTAATAGTTTTCTAATGACTGCTCAAAAGACTTCCGATCTTTTGGGCGGCTTCTTTTTGTAAATCTGCTGAAACATGAGAGTAACGATTTAGAGTAATAGATACATCAGAATGACCCACTCGTTCAGCTACTACTTTATAATGAATCCCTTGTTCTAACATCAAAGTAATAGCCGTATGCCTCAAATCATGAAATCGAATCTGTTTAACCTTTGCTTTTTTAATTATCTTATTAAACTCATTTTCTCCAATGTTGTTTAATTGAAGTGGTCCACCATTCTTTTTAGTAAATATGTACCCTTGATCATTAAAAGCGCTTCCCTGACTAAGTTTTAATTTGTTCTGTTCTACTTTTAATCTTCTTAGTAGTTCCATTGTATCCCTAGATATTGCTACAGCCCTTGTTTTATTACTCTTAGGAGTACCAAGAATAGGGTTAACACCTGCTTTTAATAATGTCCTTTGAATAGAAATTATTGAAGTTTCCCAATTCACATCTTCCCATTTTAATCCGCAGATTTCTCCTTTTCTCATACCCGTTTCTAAAGCTAAAGTATAAAAGCATTCTGTCTTAATACCTCTATTTTTAGCTATTCCTAGAAACTTTTTAACCTCTTCTTTACTCCAAGTCTGCATCTCATGAGTAATCTTTTTCCCGTTTGGCTTTTCTGCAACCAATTCAGCAGAATTTTCTTTAATTAAACCCTCTTGAACCATTGCAACCTTTAAAGCTTGATATAATGTTGCCTGATGAATTGATTTTGTTTTGTCCGATAAAGGAGAGGTATTATAATAATTTTGAATGTGAATTGGTTTTAACTTTTGAAGTAGATAATCACCTAAAGCCGGTATTAAATGATTTTCAACGATGTTTTTATAGCTTTCTTTTGTCCGTAGTTTCTTTTTAGAACTTTTCATTACATAAACATCTAACCATCGTTTTAACCATTCACCCACCGTAATCTTAGAATCTGGAATATATTCACCCTTATTTACCTGATTAATTAATTCTGCTAGTTTTGCTTCGGCTTGTTTTTTAGAATCGCAGGTTATCCACTTTTGATCGGGAATTAATTTACCATCTTTATTCTTCTTTTTCCCTACTGTTACAATAACGACATACTTTTTACCACGTGATTTTATACATCCTCTCACCTAAATTTAGCCTCCTTTTGTTCGTCCAACCATTGCAACAAATCCCCTTTCTGTACCCGTAATTCTTTACCCAATCGAAATGAAGGAAAAGTAGGTTGATTCATCAAATCATAAGTTTTTGATCTCCCAAGATGTAAGTATTCCCTAATCATTTCGGGGGTTAATATATCGGGCATATTATTCATATGAAAACCTGAATCTATTATATCATTTTGCATATGTTAAATCATTACTCCTTTTCAATAAAATACAAAGATACTGCCTCCAGCTAAGAAAGCAGTATCTTATTAAAAATTTAAACCGCCTTAATTAGCGGTTTTTCTACACTAATATTATTACGCTAATTCCTTAAGTTCTTTTAAACATGATTGACATATGATTTTACCTTGAATATCTTTTAGTTCTTCCGCATTCTTACAGAAAATACAACCCCGCATATATTTTTTAAGAATAATACTTTCTTCATCAACAAAAAATTCAAGAAAATCATCCTGATTAATATTCATTAAATAGCGCAATGCTGATGGAAGAACAACTCTACCTAGATGATCTGTTGTTCTTATAATTACATTGGTTTTCAATAATAATCACCGTTTCCGTTTTATTAACAAATATCATTAGGATTATTATATATTTATCAATGTTTAATGTCAATCTAATTCCAATAATGTAACTTTTAGGAATGATATAAAAATTGTTAAATTATACCCTTTTTCACTTTCCCAGAATGTTGGGAAGGTTATTCAATTTCTAAATCAAGCCACAAACAATTAAAACTAGAGATTGGATTGCACTTTTAAAAAGCTAGGTTTAATAGTATTGGTAGATTAAATAGGGGTAATAGGTTCAATGGCAAACTCCATCCAGACTGTATATTTTATAATATACGAAGCACTACCCGGTTGATCAAACATAGCGCAAACTAAACAATCTTGTTCTCGAACATGTAAATATGTTGGATATATTATTCCCGGTTCTCCCCACTTTTTTATCACAGTATTCGGAGACGCGACTACAACTTTACCTATAGTATATTGCTTACCAAAGTCACCGCTTGTTCCGGTAAGAGTTAGTTTTGCATCTGCCATGGTGTCCATACCGGGAAATGTGCTATCCCCAAAAATATAGCCTACCTGGATTTGAGCTATTGTATTATCGCTACTATCCCAGAAAGCTCTTATTTTTTTCAGTACAAGTTGTTGCCCTTCGGCTAATCCAGAAGGAAATGGACATATAGGTATAAAACTCGTACCAGGTAGCATATCCGATTCTGCATATCCAGAAGCACTTATTTGAAACCTCTTATCGGCCTTTGCCGCTTCGGCTAGAGTCGCACTCTCCGCACTCGTCGCCTTTTTAACCGTCTTATTATCATTCTCAAATATTTCACTTAAAGCCACTCCATTAATACTATCCTTAACATCTCCAGCCTTTAATGCTGTTTGAGTAGTTCCATCAAAAGCAGCATTAAGGGCAACTTTTGCTTGCACCGGATCTGTTGTTAATTCAAAATCAATAACTTCATTTGCCATTTATTAATTATACCTCCATTAAAATTGAAACAAAAAGAGATTCCAAAATGGATCTCTTTTTATTCGTCAAATTCATATTGTACGGTCTATTATTTAACTTTTTCTTTTCTTTCCATGTTTTTTAATTTCCCATAAAAGATTTGATTCTTTTACTTCGTTACAAAATTTTTGGATAGTTTCTTCAAAATCAATATTATTACAATGTACAATTACATTTGTGGCCATTTTCCCCTATCTCCTTTGCCTTTTTGCTCATTGTTTAGCATTAATACTTTTTTGTTCGCGTTTTTCCGAATCTGTAGAGAAACTCATATGATCTTTATACTGTTTTAATACCTTTTCTTTTTTACACAAATTAATAAAACGATTTAGTAAATCTTCAAAGTTTTCATTATATTTACGTTTAACTAAAACATTAACAGCCATTTAATTTTTTCATTCTTTCTTGGATAATCTGAATCTTGGTTTTTAGGTTCTTGTCCTGTTTATCCCCAGTATTTTTTAACATTAAAGCATAATTTAAAAATTCAATATCATTTTCTTTGTCAACCTTGAATTCAAACAATTCAATTGGAACATAAAATAACTCGTTGACTGCTTCTTTATATTCGCCTAAAGTCAATGTATTTAAATCTGTTCTAATAATCCCTTTACCGTCTAATTTTTGATTAATTAAAGCAATTTTTAGTTTATTTTCCCTAGTTTGTTTCTCGTCTTGTAATATCATTAATGCAGTTTCATAATATTTCTGGTCTTTTTCCGGATCATTCAAATGATAGTTTAATAAATCTGGGGTCATTTCAATGACTTCATTTTTAATAGTATTTAAATATTCCGCTGCCTCAATTTGTAAGTATTCATTTTCCTCGATAAAATCTATCTCAGGAAAATATTTTGCAATTTCAGCAATATCGTCATTTGCATCAACAGAAACACGATTCCATTCAGGTCTTACATTTGGTTTTTCGCCTGGACGACCAGGAAAAATAGATCCAGGGTAGACAAAAGTTCCATTCACAAAAAAGGCCGGTCCATTTTGATCTTTTAACCTTGCGTAAATACTGCGATCCGAACTAACACTCATTTCAAATTTTGCCATAATAATAATATATCTCCTTATAATTTAATTTTGAATTTTTATATTAATGGATTCCGGTTTGCTTTTTCTTCTTCTCTTTGTAAGCGTGCTAGTTTTTCATTGTAATATTTCAGAGAAGATTCAAAAGATTTTATTGCATTTTCAGTTTTCCTAATCTCTTCTAATCTTTTCTGTTTATTTTCTTCTTTCAGTTTGTTTATATCGTCTTTAATAATATTACTCAAATATTTAAACCTCCAATTCCGATAAATCTAAAGCTTTTATTATATAAGTGTCTTTGTAAAAATCAGTATGCTGATTCCGATAACTCCCTGCTTCATTAAATCGACCAATAACCGGAATTTGATCAATATCTACCATTCCAAAATAAAAAGCTTCTTCATTTTTGGCATATATACCAAAGATGATATTATTGATATTGTTAGATTTACACCAATTGATTTTGTCAACTGTAATTGATACCTTACTCCGATCATCAATTGGAAAATCAGTAATATTAAATTTAGTATAATAAGGAATATTATTAATTCCTATAACCCTATCTTTATGAGAACGTTTCACACTATAATTTTTATTTAACCATTGTAATTTTTGATGATTAGCTTTACAGAGATTAAGAATAACTGCAGATTGTAATTTTTCTAGTTCTGCTTGTTTTCTTTTTTCTGGATTATCGTCAACTATTTTCCTAAAATTTTCACTTGTATCATAGGCTTTATTGAATTGATAAATAGCATATTCTAACTCATTTTGAGTAATTTCAAATTTCATCATTTCTTTTAGCTCTCCTTATTTTCCGGTGTTTTTTGTTATTAATTATTTCCATTAATAATTCAATGTGACAAGCCAAAATTTTAATATCTGTATTATCAATATCACGTTCAATTGGAATTGTTAAGGTTTGACAGGCTTTGTTATAACCAAATAGGGGATTATCAGAGCGATATTTAAAAATTAGTTCTCTTTCAAGGTTTTGTGCAGAAACTCTATCTAATCCACTTTTGATTATCTTCTTGTTAAAATTTTCCCAACCATATTTGATAATATCTGCTTGTAAATTTGGGTGTAAAAGATACCCTTGCCCATAACGCCATCGTTTTCTATTAATATCTTTACAAGCAGAACAACCAAAATATTTTTTACCATTGGGAGCAAATAAACAGTAAATCGAAAAACTTTTTTTATTAGTTTCCAACACTAATCAACACCCCTGCAATTTAATGCAGATGGCGTTTAGCTTTAAGCTAATTGATTAAAAATAATAAATAACAATTCATTCCTACCCCATCCGGTAAAACATTATCCTTTTCTCTAAAACATTACCGGAAGTATTAATCATTGTTGGATTTATCTGCTTCCTGGTTTACTTGATTTTGCTTTAAATTCTTTAAATAAGCTTCATAATCCAATCTTTCATTGTCATCTAAAGCATCTTCCAACCATTCAAAACTAAATTTAACCATTTTAGATCCCTCCTTTTCGCTGCAATTTTAAATAAGTTCTAATTGCCCGTCTTATTTCTGAAGATCTTTCATTTAAGACAATAGAACTCAAATATTTTAATAATTCATGATCGGAATCATTAACATTAAAAGAAAATACCATTTAAAGCACCCCTTTCGGATTTATTAATTATTAAGGTTTAATAACTTATGGTAAATAAAAAAGACTACTCCATAAAGGAATGTCTTTAATTTTAAAAAGGATTGGGGAATTTTACCCCTAAAATTAGAAGTTGCTTGAAAAACAATTACAAGGAAAGGAAGGTAATCAAAAAATCCTGTCTTAATTTGTCAAATTTAATCATCTAATATAATATATACCTTTCTAAAAAATATTTTTCGGGTAGTTATCTAATTATTTAAATTTTCTTTCATTATTTTTATCCCCCTTACCTTTCTTCTATTTACTGCTTCTGGTGAAATGCCGATTATTTCACTTATTTCTTTTGCTGTTTTTTGTTGGTAAACTTCTAATATTACATCTTTAATGTGTTCTTCGTTGGATAATTGATTTATAGCGTTATTAATATCAATTTTGCTAATAAGATCATCATATTGGTTTATAGTTCGGAAATCTGGAATATCATTGATTAGTATAGTTTCTCCATCTTCATTTGTTATTTCTTCATCTATATAGACTAACGTTGGATTTGTTGATTCAAAAACATAATGACTATTTTTCATCAATCTAATATTCTGTGTTAATTCAGTAACCATTGATCGCAATACTCTTTTATCATTATCAATCTTTGTATCAAATTGTATTTTCAATTGGGCTTCTTTTAAATCAATTAGTTTATTTAATTTATAACGCTGAAGTTTGTATTGTTCAATCAAGTCCTTGTTTTGAGGATGAAAATTTGGAAATGCTGCATCTTCTTCTTTATCATCTTTGAATTTTTTATTCAGATTTTCCTTTGTTGATGTTTTAATTAACTTTTCATTATTAAACTTACGTGGAACTTGTCGAGATAAAGCTTTACTCACCATACAATAGAATTTACCTTCTATTTCTTCCGGTGTTGCGCCTTCCGAAATCTCATAATAGGGAACATCATTTTCCTTTTTTCTAAAGAATAATTCTTTAATAATAAATTGTCCAATTAATTTTGCTTCTTGATATGCTTGACCATAACCGGGATAATTTTTATATCCTTTTGCATATAAATGAATTAAATATGATATTCGATTAATTTTTAAGAGTTCTTCAATTAATTCATATTTTTTATTTGCCACTATATCAATTAATAAATGATAATATGGTTCGGGTATTAATTCTTTTTCTTTCTCTTGTTTCATATAATATTGTTTCTCCTTATTAACCTGTAATTGTTTTATTTATCTATAAAGGCCACTAGAAACAAATTTTCAACCCAATAATGATGGTTGAAAATCGAATGTAATATTAAATTAGTTTTTGTTGATCTTCTTTAGTTAGTTTAGATAATACTTTATAACCAATAGTAGGGGAGAGTTGATTAGTTTCAATTAAAGATTGTAGTTCTGGAATAAGAGTTAATAGTTTTTTGTAATCACTAAGTTGTCTTTGAGATATTCCTAATTCTTCTGACAAATCTTGTTGTGTTTTCAAGTTGAGATTATCTCCATTTGATTTTCTATCTCCTCCATGTTCAATTCCATAAATCTTCTCTAATTCAATAATACACCTACCTAATTTAATCGCATTCGTATTACCAATGCCTCTTTGTCTAAGATTAGTTTCTAATAGATCCTTAGATGGATTAAGTAATGATAAGGGTTTAGTTAAGGTTTAATGAGGTAATTTAAATATTATCAGAAAGAGTGAATGAATGACCTACCGGGCTTTTCTCCTTTTTGGCTTTTAGCTGGCGTTTTGTACCCCCTATTTTTATATTAGAAATATACCTTCTAGCAGGGATTTATTAATAACAATAGGTAAATAAAATATTTATTTTACGTAATGAACATATGTTTGGGTCGTATAATCAATATTATGTAAATTAGTTATCATCATTATATTGCCTGTTATATTGGTTATTTACATATAGTGTTAATTATTTTATGTTTTTATGTTATCTTAAAGGGTACGAATTGGGAAAAGTCAAATAAAAGTCAGGTGACAAGTTAAGACTTTATTAATCTTAAAAACCTTGTAAACCATTGATAATACTGGGGTTGCGGGATTTTTATTATAATAATTAATATAGTTAAATATTAATATTATAAAGTAACACGAGAATACCGCTAAATGTCTTATTTTTTATTAAATATATTAATTCTGCAATTTGTTCAAACTGTTGCCATAGTTTATATTTAGCTGATTCTTGTTGAACTTTTTGCTTAGACCATGAAAATTTATCATCGATAAAATTAGATATAAGTTTTAATTGATATTCTGGTTTAATATCGTAAAGGCCGGAATTACGAAACCAACCCTCTGTAAAATTAAAACTCGCATTTGCGACTTCTTCTGTCGCACGACCATTTTGATATTGTTTAGTTATTTTTAAAACTTCTGCGACTATATTTTTTAATAAACTAGAATAATCTTTTACTTTTGTTTCCGACCATCCAATTTTTTCTGCAATATCTTTGTTAGTAAAGTTTTCTTGTTTTAACTTTTTAATTACATCAATCCAATCAAATAGATCCATTGGTGCATAAGTATCTTCATCGGTATTGCATTTAATAGCAATCTTATAGATATCTTCATTTTCATAAACTAAGCATGGAACCTCAACGATTGATTATTATTGTATAATAATGTAAAATAACTATAAAGTCATACATATTCTTGCCGATATAAATTATGGTTATTATTCCCAAACCATAGAAAGAAGTGATATTATTGGATTTAGAACAATTAATAAAGTTATCTATTGGTAAGGCCATCGCATTCCGTAGAAATGAACTTGGTTTAAGTCAAAGAGAACTAGCAACTAAAGTAAATATTTCGCATGTTCAAATTAATAGATTAGAATCAGGTAATAGCTTACCCAGTATAACCAGCTTAGTATATTTAAAAAATGCTCTTAAAGTAGATTTCAATTATTTCTTTCTCGAATTAAATGATACTGAAATTCAAAGAACGATTAAGTAAATTAAAGATAAACTTCTATAATTAACCTAAAATAATACTAGTGTTACTTGTCATGTAACACCTTTTATTTTATACTGTAATTACAACCAAAAAACATTATAGGAGGTACTAAACATGGAAAATAATTATTTCAATTCTCAGGAGTACAAGCAATTAATAGAGGATCTTCAGTTACCAGAAGAAGTAACTGTATCTGATTCATTCTTAAATCTTGTTTTCTCAACTTATCAAGCTGGTCAACAAAATCAGTAAGGAATTATTACATATCAATTGTCGCCCTCCCAGAGACTAGAGAAGAACCCCGAAAGGGGTTTTTCTTTTATATTTTAGTGTTCATTACTCTAGTCTTGCAGACCGCTTCCCCTGACGCTTCTGGTCGCTTCGCTCCCGGCAGCGTCTTCCCCAAGGGAAAATAGAATTTAAAATTTTATATTGGTTGTTTATTAGGTATAAATTGATAAAATTTTATCTTTCGCTACGGCTTCGCCTTCGCGAATGATTAAAATGTTTATTCAATTGACAGTCAATGTTATTTAATATTTATTTATGATTAAATTGAATGTATCTATTGTTTTCTTACTACCTACCTAATTTATTATCATATTGTATATAGAATATATAGAACCTTTGTTCCGGGAAAACGCCATTGATATCAATGATCTTCAAGATTTTGTGTGACCGTTTCATAGGTCTGGTTAATTTTCATTTAAAAATCCTTATAAACCTTTGATATTATTGAATTAATGGCTATTTTTATCGTGACCGTTTTATAGGTCATGGCTGATAACATTAGAATTATTGATATTTATTGGAATTTGGGCATTTTTTTTCTTTTGTTTCGATAATAATAATCACCAAACATTTCTTTTTGTTTGTCTGTAATTCTATCGCCTTTATGGAATAACATAGGGTTTATGTAATAGATATTATCCTTACCTACACCAAAACTATTTTGATACATAATTTTTTTATTAACTAAAGATTTTATAGTTTTCCGTAGGGTATCTTTATGAATTTTTGTTATCTTAACCATAGCTGTAAAATTCATTGATTTTTTACTGCTAACCATTAAACAACCATCATAATTGATATAATTCCCCAAGATACTTAATACGGCTAATTCATGAAATTCTAAATCCTTGTTAATAGCTTTTAATTCAGGAGCATTAGATTTTACAAAATCGGGTAAATTCCATTTTTGATTCTTTTCCTTTTGTTCTTGTTCTTTTAAATAATCAAGTGAATTTTTTTTAAGTAATCTATCCCCTGGTTCAGCTATTAAAGCCCTTTCATTTGGTTTTAACGGTCTTAGTTCACCATTTTCATCTACTAATGCTTGATAATTATTATTCATAATTTAACATTTTTAATTCCTTTCTTAACTATTTCTATTGTTTTTATACTTTAATAAATGTTTTTATAACTTTTACAGAACTATTCCATTCTTTTTTCTAACTCTTGGTTAAGTAAATATCTTCTGACAATACTTTTAATAACTTCGTTGGCGTTCTCGCCATCGGCTTTAATGTCATTATAAAGCTTTGCAATTCTTGGCTCTTTCTCATCGTTCCATTTTAAAGTCATTTGTCCCATCTTTAATCCTCCTTTCAGTAATACTATTTAAATTTAAAAATTTTTTGATAAACCTATTGACTTATTTTCTGTACCATGATAAATTAATATTAGGAGAATTATGCACTTCAATTTACATGTGTATATTGTATCATAAAATCAATTCCCAATAGTGGTATGTATTTTAAGCCTGGTAAATTATGTTAATTTTGATTAAATCAAGATGTAATATAGGTTTAAAGTGAACGTGCAAATGAAGGTTTATTTTTAAAATACCCTTAAAAAAGTACGTTAATTTTTTGTTAACAATTTTTCTGTATCATTTCGATACAGTTTTTGTTTTATTATAAGGAATTCCCAATAATAAAGTAGGGCATAAAACCCTACTTTATTTTGATCTTTTTATCCCCTTTGCGCTTCCGATAAAATATACTCATTAAAAGTCAAAGCTAGATCCCGCATCGTATCTTCATCGGCAACAATTAAACCTGCTTCGATTGTGGTGTAAAAATTATTGACGATGGGAGTAACCGATCCCGCCTGATAATTCTGTTCTCCAGAGCTACTTCCACCAGAACCACCCAAATTCCCCAAATATTGATCTAATATTCCTAATGATTGATACAGAACCTGCATTCGTGAACCAATGTCAGTAGTAGCATTTCGGATATTCATTACTTCTTGAGCTGTTAACATACCATCCATTGTTGCATCTAATATCATTTGAGACAAATTATTAAACAATGGCTTCATGGTTTCACTGCTAACAAAAGCGTTTAATAAAGCCTCTTTAACTGAACCATAAACTGACTGATACAAACTTTGGCTGAATTCTAGAAAGTTATTAGTTGCACCAAAGGCATCTGCTACTGCACTACGTAAATTTTTAGATAAATCCATAATCATATTTTGAATTGCTTCTTGGGTGTTTTGAATCATTTCTTGTAAAGCTGTATACTCAGGATTTGTAGCGTGCTTCTTTTTACCATACCAATTTCGATAACTAATAGTAGAGGAAGTGTTAGTAAACCTATTTTGTAAACTAGATAACTCAGATAAAGTATCACCATAATTAACATCTAACATTGATTTATTATAATCTTCTATCATTTGGCTGGCACGTTCTTGCGCGGCTTCCATCTTTTTTCGAGCTTTTTTAGCATTATGCCCACCAAGTAATCCTAACGCACCACCAACAAGCGCACCTATAGGTCCACCTAATTGAAATCCAAGTCCAACTCCAGTAGTTGTAAAATCAATTTCTTCAGTGCTTGCCCCAAGCATTTTCCCTAATAGCCCAACTCCTGAAGTTAGCATATCTCCTTTTTGTTGTTTGGTAGCATTTTCCCAATCGAAATTTATATTGCCATCTTGAATAGTAAGCATTTTTGATAAAGCTCTCATAAAATTAGAAACGGCTTGTTCTGTTGAATCCCCAAACTTGTCTAATACAGTACAAAGTCCATCTACGGTGTCCATTAATACGTTATACTGTTTGACTACTTTATTTTGCTGTTCAGAATCAAGTTTTGTTTTATTTATTGTCTGTTGCAATTTATCCATTTCTTGTGTCAAATATTTAAAGCCATCCGATGCGGGTTTTAAACCACTTCGAACTTTATTTAAAACATCATATTGCTCTTGTAATTTGGTTTGATAATCATCGTATATCTTGCCAAGATCTTTTTGTAATTTGATTTCTTCTTGAGGATTATATTCTCCAGTAGATTTTAATTTGTTCCGTTGAGTATCAATTTCAGACAAGGATTTGTTATATTCCTTAGTTGCTTTATCTATTTCTTCAAATGGCTTCATCAAATCATCACGCATTTTATTGTTAATAGTAGAAGACATAGATAATAAACCATCTTGACCTTTTAAAACATAAGTAGCACGATCATCTTTTAATTTTTCATCATCTTTTAATACTTTATTAATTTGATCTTGCCATGAACGACCTATTTGTTCTATTGATGTTAAAGTTTCTGCCGTTAGGGAAGTGAAGATGGTGCGGATTTTGTCTTTGAGATTATTAGGATCAGTATTATCCCCTAATGATAATGCGTTAAATAAAGCTTCTAATTCCTTTTTCATTTTTTCTATATAATCATTGGTAGAAGTAGTTGAAGGAGCCGTCAATAGATCTGCTTTCTTTTTATTAATTTTTTCTAATTCTTGGTAATAGAATTTTAATTTATTTACTTCCTCATCTGTTAACCCACTACTAAAACCCCTACTAGCAAGCCAACCATTACTATCAAAAGTTTCTGCCGCTTTTCGCTTGTTCTCCAACCTTGTAATTTCTGACTGAATTGCCTGTTGTTTTTTCATTAAATCATTCATATCACTAATAGAAGCAATTTCTAATTTAGCTATTCTAGCATTTTCAGCCATCTGTTGGAAAAACGAAGTTAAAGTGGTCGCTAACGCTAAAAGCCCAGTAAATTTACCTAACCCAGCAAAATTTATATTTAAGCTTTTAGTTGCAACACTTAGAGCAGATATGGCAACAGTTAAAGCAGTTATTGTTACAGATAAAGTACCAAAAAGAATTATCATCGTTTTAACTGGTTGAGGTAATTTGATAAACTTATCTGTAATAGTTTCAAGCAGATTGATTAATTTATCTGCTCCTTCTTTCATGTCAAACATTTCAACTAAATCTTCACCAATTGCAGCTTTTGACTGTTCGACTACATCCTGCATTTTTTCAAACAAACCATTGATTGTTGTTACTGCGTCTTTGGCTGCTCCAGAATAATCCTTTGTCATACCTGTCAAAACTGCCTTTATAGCAGTTCCTGCGTCAATAGCTTTATCAGATATCATTTGTAAAGCAGTTCCAGTATCTACTCCAAGATATTCAGCTATATAACGAGTAGCAGAGATTTGTTCGTTTAGCTGTTTTAACTCTTCGCCAGTTAAAAACTTTTTTTGCATAATTTGAGATAATGCAAGAGTTAATTTATCTGCTCCAGCTTTTCCGGTATTTAATGCGGTAGTTGTATCTTGTAAAATTGTTAACATCTTTTGAGCTTGTGCAGCATCAAAACCACGTGCTAAAAGAGTTCTCATTTGTTCTGATAAATCTCTAAAACTTGCGGTGGTATCTTTGGCCTGTTGTTTTAAATAATTAATCATCTCTGCTGCATTACCAGGACTTTTTAACATTCTGGCAAATGATTTTTCTGTTGCTTCATAATCTCCAGCTACTCCGACTGTTTCACCAGCGAAGGAGAAAGCTTTTCTTACTCCATACATTAAACTCAAAGCACTTGCAATTTTAGTAATATCTCCGGCAGTAGAAGCAATATTTTGTTTAAATTTACTACTTCCAGTTACAGTTTGATTGACTACATTTCCCATATGATCCATATTGGTTGCATATTTCGGCGCAAACTGGACAGTGATTCCGGCCGAAAGTGGACACTAATTCCGGCTGAAACTGGACACCGATTCCGGTCTAAAGTGGACAGTCCTTCTGGGCATGTTCGGAGCAAGCATGAA
>JAEZJK010000109.1 GCA_023415835.1 Bacillota bacterium | reverse complement strand
TTTTCAGAAATTAACCCTAGCACATAAACGCCAATCAGGTATCCTAGTAGAAAACCGCCGGTAGGTCCGATCATAACCGCCAATCCTGCTTTGCCGCCTGAAAAAACAGGCAACCCAAGTGCTCCTAGGAAAAGAACTAATCCCATACTGGCAGCTCCGCTGGAGGCTCCCAAACATAAACCAGCTAACATTAGAAAGAAATCGGATAAGACGATCGGCACCGGACTAAAGGGGATAGGGAAACTAAGATAGCTTCCGATTACGATCAAGGCCGTGAAAAGGGAGGTAAAAACCATTCTGCGAAGGTTGAGAGCTTTACTCATGTCAGATGCTCCTTTGAAGGTATTTTAGTAAAAATTCCAATTTAGCTTCGGTTTAGCTTTGAATCAAGAGTTTGTAAGACTTGGAAATATTTTAAACGAAATAAAATGAATTGTCAACCGATAAATCTAAAATGGTTTACAATCGACCAATATTTATTGGGACACCATTTTTAAGAACATAGCCAAAACTTATCCAACTTAATCTCCAAATTTGCAGGAAATAATAGAAATTCTAAAGAATAATGGTGAGATTCTTAATAAGAAAGGCAGTATTTCGATGAACATTCAAATTTTTGGAATAAAGAAATGCCAGGACACCCGTAAAGCTGAGCGGTATTTCAAAGAACGGGCCATTAAATTTCAATTCATTAATTTAGCCGAAAAAGGAATGAGCAAAGGTGAATTACACAGCGTCAAGGCGGCGGTGGGCGGGCTCGAGGCATTGGTCGACCGGGAGGGCAAACAGTACCAAAAGCGAAACCTCAAATATTTGGTGCATAACCTGGAAGAGGAACTGCTAAACGATCCGTTGCTCTTAAGGGCACCGATCGTCCGGAACGGAGCTAAGGCGACCGTCGGATACCGGCCGGAGGTTTGGAAGGAGTGGGACTAAGAAGCCTGGGAACAAATTAACAGGATGAAAACTATAGGGGAAATTTAATACTAAGCAGAGTTTAAAACAGTAGTTGATAAGTATCTACTGTTTTTTTAATGTCTTCAAAATAAATTTAAAAATTTAAAAAAAATGGTTGCTTTTTATAGAGGACTCTGTATAATAGAGTTAAAGTTACTCTGCACTACAAAGTAAAAAGGATTAAGTGATTTATTAGTTGAATTCAAGGAGGTTGATAGTACTAATGTGCTTGGTTTTTTTATTATCGGATCATTACGGAAGTAGCCTCAAAGCGGCTGCCCCAAGTCAGGTTCTTGATAAAGCCGGCCTTCTTTTCCTTCAACCGTTCAATATTATTTTTAACCAATACGACCTTCATGTGATGCTTTTTTTTGATGGGCACCCTGAATATGAAGCTGTTGAAGCTATGATTCAGCTAAAGAATGAACAACCCTTAATTCAGGCGATTATGACTCGTCATGACCAAACCCAGATTGACTATATCAATGATCCTGAAATACCGGAATTGCGACAAAATTCTGCAAGTAATCGGGAAATCTATTACACTCCAATCGAATTTTCCAAAAGTGACGGTAGTGTGGTGCTTAAATTTTCTTCTAGTAAAGGAGAAAAAGTTGTTTTCAATCTACATACTGTCGGAAAGGCAACTACCACATATGGAGGTTTAATAAATCCCGAAGGGCATGCCCAAGAAAGCACTTTACCAGTAATGTGGTCGGCGCGAAATACTTTGGCCAGCACTAAAAGCAGTATTACAATCGAAGGTAAAGACTATCAAATACCGCCAAAAATTAAAATTCCCGGTTTCTTTACCGGGTTAAAGGGATACTATACGGAAGGTTTTAGTATTGGGGTCATTAATACTGGGAATATCAGGTTGGAGATGGTTAAAACACCCGAAAAATTCGAAATCGGTCAAAAATGGCTAATCAAAAAAGGGGCATTGGAAACAGTATATCAAATTAACGAATTCGATGGCTGCAATTTTACGATTAGTACTATGAATAACCTAGAACGAATCAACGGGATGGTTGTTAACAATCGAATTATGATCAATTCAATCGAAGCCATGACAAGCCCTAAAAGCAAACAAAAGATGGTGATCCGTTTCTTTCCCGCGCTACCGGAATTATCCGGAATATTAGATACAGGGAGGGATATTGCCAGTTTTCAAATTGATATCAATGAACATCAAAAAGTCATTCAAGGCAAAGTTGAAATGAAGAAGGAGGAAGGCCAAGTCATTATTGTTTTGATGCCGACTAGACCTAAATGGTCTATTAGCAGAGCGTTTCAAGTTATTATTAATCCGGAAAGCAATAATCATTTTATGGTTCAGTCTACGATAATAAAATAAAGGAGGTTTTTTTATGAAGACTAATCTGCTTCAACCCAATGACGCTTTAGAACAAATCTCATATTTAAAGGAATTAGCTAACCAAAGCCGCTTGAAAATTGCCTATGGATACCCTCATTTCTTTTTATGGGGATTGGTATGGCTGGTTGGTTACCTGGGTTCCATTTTAATTCCGAGTAAGTTTATCTGTGAGATGTGGTTGACTATTTGTAGTTTAGGCGCCATCGGATCAATCCTGATTGGTTATCGGTTAGGGCAACGATCCGGACCCGCTCCGACTTTACTAAGAAAATTGGGCTGGCTAAGTTTTTTAATGTTCGCAGTAGCGGTATCGATGTTTTTTTTAACATTCCGAGGTATTCCTAATCTTAATTTGATCAATGCGTATTGGCCTTTTCAAATTGGTGTAATTTATCTCGCTAATAGCATATTTTTTGACAAAAAGCTTACCATAATTGGTTGTTGGTTAATCTTTACGGCTTTTGTTTCATTGTGGCTCTCAATACCATATCTTTTTATTTGGCTGGCTTTTGCGGGCGGAGGTGGACTGATCTTTACCGGATTCATCCTTCGGAAGCAGGTGGCGCAAGTTGGCTGAAGAGGTTTTTCTAGAACTGAATGAGATATTTCATGTGAAAGCCCGTCTAGGCATAATGACGCTGTTACTATCTTTCGAAGAATTGGATTTTAACGGGCTCAAATCGAAACTGGGATTAACCGACGGAAATCTTGGAGCGCATCTAAGGGTTTTGGAGGATGCAGGATATATCGAACTTGTAAAAGGTTTTGTGGGCCGGCGCCCGCATACTACCTGCCGGATCACCGAACATGGGAGAGAAGCATTCCGGGAATACCTCAAACAATTGGAAACGGTTATTCAAATGGCCAGAACCGAGAAAGAATAATGTTTTTACAACTTAGTCCTGGAATAAACGGGATTTAATTTTATGGCATTCATCGATACAGTCCTGGCAAATTTGTTGCGCTACAAAGCGCACAATTTCAGCTGTATCTTTTTTGTTTTTTAGGTCGTTAAAGTCGATTAAATTATTATCGAAACTTTGAAGGCCTTTTTTCGAATTACTATTCAACTTGAATTACCTTCTTTCTCAAGTGAATCATAACCATATTCTACCATGATAGCTGTATGTTTTGCAAGTTCTTGTTCTTTAACGATGATAGGGCATTTAAAATCAAATTACTCTTCTTTATACTTTCGATAATACAACGGGGGATTACCGGTGATTTCCTTAAATACCCTACCAAAATGGGTTACACTTCCGAAACCTACTTCGGCGGCTATCTCCACCACTTTTTTTCGGGACTCTAACAATAATCTTTTCGCTTCTTTGACACGAACATTAGTAAGGTACTCAACAAAAGTAAAATTGGTCGTTTCTTTAAAGACTTTACTCAGATAGCTCGGGCTGATAAAAAAACGCCCCGCTAAAGACGTAAGGGAGAGGGGCTCCGGATAGTTTTGATTGATAAACTGCGCTATTTCGGATACTTTTTCATGCATCGGACTGGGATGTTCAAACAAAGTTGCTTTACTGTTCTTGACATGTCTCCCCAGCAAAACGAGTAATTGTAATAAAAATCCTTGCAACGCCAGTTGATATCCGTAATTTTTACTCCGGTCTTCTTGAAGCATTTTTAGGAATAAATCTTCAATCAAAGACCGTTCATTAATTGGTAAATTTACTGAAATAGTTTCATTGGCGAACAAGGGTGTCAACGTTTCGTGAATTGGACGGTTCGGAGCCATAAACCCTTCTTGAAAATAAAGTAGGATACCCTCGCAATCCGGGGATTGATCGCTGGTGGCCTTATGAAGCACATTGGGATTGATTAGGATCAAGTCCCCTTCCTTCATTTTGAAGGTACGGTCATTGATGAAAAAACACCGTTCGCCGGAGAAGAGGTAAAGAATTTCAAAACAATCATGGACATGTTGGCCGTGAAAATTGGTCATTCGACGGCGGGATATATAAAAAGCGTCTCGTTCATTATCAAAAACTATCTTTGAATTTTTCATTCCAATCACCTAAACATATCTTATCATAATTTCGGATTAAATAAAATATAAGAGGAAACGACATATTTGAGTAAAAGATGCGCAGATTTTATGCTATCGATTCCGTATAATGATACTAAAGAATATTTAATCGATAGGGGGCTCACGATGCAACGAATTGAAATCCCTTTTGATGAACTTAATCTTAACCCTTTTAAGTTTTGGAATAACGGGCTGCTTTTGACAGCCGGTGAATCCGAATCGGGAAAATTTAATTCAATGACCATTGCCTGGGGCAGCCTTGGCGTTTTATGGGAAAAACCGATCATCCAGGTAGTAGTCCGTCCCTCCCGCTATACCTATGAGTTTATTGAAAAATATGATTCCTTCACTGTTTGCGCATTTGATCTTGGTTATCAAGACGCTTTAAAGGTTATGGGAACCAAGTCCGGGCGTGATACCGATAAAATCGGAGAATCGAAACTTACCGTTTGCCCTTCTAAGGCAATCGCGGCGCCGGGATATGTTGAGGCGGAATTGATATTGGAATGCAAAAAGGTTTATTTTGATGATCTCAATCCTGCAAACGCTAGTGAAAGAGTTGAATCATTTTATCACGGACGGAATTATCACCGGTTTTATTGTGGAGAAATTTTAACCGTCTATGGCCGGCCCTGTTATCAAAAGACAATTTAGTTTCAGGGCGCTGGGTTAATAATCTATTACAAAATACCAAAGGACATGATTATGAATAACAAACATCTGGAACTGGGGCAAGAAATATCAAAGGCGGAGATTAGAAAATCGATCCTGAAATTTTCAGGGCCGATCATTGCCGAGTTGATGTTAATGTCGATGATTGCCATGGTCAACTTATCCATGGTCGGACACCTGGGCGCTTATGCCCTTAGTTCTGTGGGGCTTACCAATCAACCGGTTTTCATCAGCCTGGCGGTTTTTCAGTCATTTAATATAGGCGCAACCGCATTAATATCACGGTTTATTGGAGCTAAAGAATACCGAGAGGTAAAAGCGGTTGTAGTTCAGGCCATGTTGGTTTCAGTAATTTTAGGGGGCGTCTTAACGTTGATTGGTTTTGTGTTTGCAAGGCCGATTGTAGTTTTTTTAGGGGCTCAAAATGATACCCTGGAAACCGCCACAATGTATATGAGATACATGGCGGTTGGGATGTTTTTTCAGTCGGTTCCTACTGCTGTAACCTCGATTCTTAGAGGGGCCGGCGAATCGAAAATTCCGATGCGCTATAATGTGATATCCAATGTTGTTAATGTGTTGGCTGGTTTTATCCTAATAAACGGCATTTGGTTTATTCCAAGTTTAGAATTACAAGGCGCAGCAATTGCAACTACTTTGGCTAAAATGGTTGCCTGTGGCATGTCGATTTATGCCTTAATCCATATTAAGCTTCCGGTAGCAATTTCTCTCAAAGACAGTTATCGGTTTGACTTTAAAGTCATTAAACGGATTATGAATATCGGTGTTTCAGCTGCCGGAGAGCAATTGGCGATGCGGATCGGGTTTCTGCTATATTCAAAAATCGTGGCCGACTTGGGAACGGTTTCTTTTGCCGCTCACCAAGTTTGTTTGAGTATTACCCAGTTTGTCTCGAATGCGATTAATGGCCTATCAACAGCGGCCAGTTCATTTACAGGGCGGAGTCTGGGGGCAAAAAAACCCGGGCTTGCGGAAGAATATTGCCGCCAATGCAACCGGATCGGGTTAGTAATTTCTTTATCCGTGGGATCGTTATTTTTATTGGCTAGCTATCCGATTGCGCGGATCTATACTGCCGACGTTGCAGTCATTGCTTTGGTGGTTATGGTGCTGAAAATCGCCGTTTTAATCACTATTCCTCAAAACTATTTATCAATCGTCGCCGGCTGCCTGCGTGGAGCGGGAGATACCCGCTGGCCTTTGGTATCGGCCATTATCGGAATGGTGGTGGCTAGAGTCTCGCTGGCGGCGTTATTCGTGATCGTATTCCATTGGGGACTGGGAGGGGCTTGGTTTGCGGCTGTTTTGGACCAGTCGATTCGTTCGGTATTAATTTATTACCGGTTTAAGACGGGTAAGTGGAAGCAGATCGAAGTTTAAAATAAATAATCAACCTGAAAGTAGGTTTCCAGGTTGATGTCAAGCAATAATATAATGTTTTTCCTAATAAAGAAATTCAAAAAACTCAAGGTTTGGCTGGAGCGCCATCTTTAGCCCAAGCTAAAACCGAAAAGTCTTTATTATCCATTTTGTAGGAATCTATAACTACCCATCCCAGGCTTTCATATTTTCCGGAATCAGCGGCTGGGATCTCAACGGTTTCTTTTATATCTTCGGGCTTTATGTTGGCCAAATCGAACACACCTTTCGCATGTTATTATATGTACTATTCGACGCGATATTTTGAAAATCCTACATCGAAAGCAAGATTAATTCAAAAACTAAAAAAAATATTTCAACTCCTTTTACGCTCCTATTTTTTAAATCGGTTCATTTAGCCTTTAACTGAAGTAAATTTTTTTAAGATTCTAATCTGAAAATCGGGTATAAGGCAATAGGCATGAGGCAAGAATAACCGATGCCATAGTATCGGTTAATTTATTGTTACTTTTATAATAAATCTTATCCTAATAGTTCAAGACAGATCTATTGTTTTTCAAGAGCTAAATCTGATATAATGGAGAAAATTAACTGACAACAGGGAGGATAATGCCACCAAATGCTTTCCGACATTGAAATTGCTAATATTTCTAAGCCTAAACCTATTGGTGAGATTGCTGCTAAAGTCGGGATTCCCGAAGAGTATTTGGAATATTACGGGAAATACAAAGCCAAAGTTAATTTTGGATTGTATCCGAAACTAAAAGATCGGCCTAATGGGAAACTGATATATGTCACCGCAATTACGCCAACTCCGGCGGGAGAAGGTAAAACAACCACCGCAATCGGGCTGACCCAGGCTTTAGGAAAACTGGACCGGAAAGTTTGCCTTTGTTTACGGGAACCGTCTTTAGGACCGGTATTCGGGGTCAAAGGCGGCGCAACCGGCGGCGGATATTCCCAGATCCTCCCGATGGACGAAATAAACCTTCATTTTACCGGCGATATTCACGCGGTGACCGCGGCCCATAATTTACTTGCAGCAATAATTGATAATCACATTATGCATGGCAACAAACTTCAACTTGATCCTAAAAAGGTTCTATGGCGCCGGGTAATGGATATTTCCGACCGGCAATTAAGAAATATCGTCGTCGGTTTGGGGAAAAAAAGCGACGGTATCATACGTGAAACTGGGTTTGACATTTCCGTGGCTTCCGAAATTATGGCTATTTTATGTCTCTCCTCCGATTTGGAAGATCTAAAAGAAAGATTGGGAAAAATTATGGTTGGTTACAATTACGAGAACCAACCAATTTTTGCTAGTGATTTAAAAGTAATTGGAGCGATGGCGGTTTTATTGAAAGACGCTATAAAGCCAAATTTGGTCCAAACCATTGAAGGAGATCCGGTTTTGGTTCACGGAGGGCCTTTCGCCAATATCGCCCATGGCAATAATTCGATCATTGCTACCCGGATGGCTTTAAAATTAGCCGATTATGTAATAACCGAAGGTGGGTTCGGTGCCGATCTCGGCGCTGAAAAATTCTTTGATATTGTTAGCCCGGCGGCAGACCTCCGTCCGGATCTCGCTATCTTAGTAGTTTCGGTTAGGGCGTTGAAATTTCACGGCGGTGTTGGCAAGAAAGAGTTAAATCTCGAAAACATTACTGCCTTAAAATTGGGCCTTTCCAATTTGGATCGTCATTTAGCCAACCTCCGTCAAGTTTACCAGCTTCCGGTGGTTATAGCCATCAACCGTTTTCCGTCCGACACGGACGCCGAATTGGAATCGGTATTGAATTATTGTAGGGAAAAGGGAGTTAGGACGGAAATTTCCGAAGTAGTAGCCAGAGGTGGGGCGGGCGGCTCCGAACTAGCGCTCGGCGTGTTAGAAACATTGGAACGTGAAACAAATCGTTTTACTCCGTTGTACCCTAAAGAAGGTTCGGTTAAACAAAAAATTGAAACCGTCGCCACCAAAATTTATGGCGCGGCCGGGGTTGGGTTTTCACCTGAAGCGGAGAAATTTATCGCCTTCTTAGAACAACAGGGTTATTCCAAATTACCGGTTTGTATCGCTAAAACCCAGATGTCATTTTCCGATGATCCCAACTTGAAAGGCGCCCCATCAGGATGGCGGTTAAATGTCAGGGAGATCCGTTTAATGGCCGGAGCCGGTTTTATTGTGGCGATTGCCGGAAATATCTTGACCATGCCTGGTTTACCGGACAATCCGGCAGCCGAACAAATTGATTTACTCCCCGATAGTAGGATTGTCGGGCTCTTTTGACCAGGATTAGGGAAATGCTTGTTAACTACTAGCTATTGGCTAATAGCTAGTAGCTAGTAGTTTTTGGCTTTCTTGTCAGGTGGGTTTTAGGCTTGAGGGCATTGTGCTCAAAGTTAATTGCTAACAGCCAAAAGCTAACAGCTAAATATTTAATTTTATACGGGGTGGAATTGATGGATTTAGAGAAGGTGGCTATCCTCGATTGCGGGGGTCAATATACCAAGGTCATCGACAGAAAGGTAAGGGAAATGTCGGTTAAATCCGATATTTTTCCGATTAGCGCCCCTGCGGCAGCTTTGCGGGAATACCAAGGCATTATTTTCTCGGGTGGACCCGGGAGTGTATGGGCGGAGGGGTCGCTGGAATATGATCCGCAACTTTTCGATTTAAAAGTACCCATATTGGGTATTTGTTACGGAATGCAATTGATCAATAAACATTTCGGCGGTATAGTTTCGCCAGGTTTTAAAACCGAGTATGGCGAGACTGAAATTGAGATAAACCAGGACTGCCCGCTCTTTGAAGGCCTTGAACCAAGGGAGCAAGTATTGATGAGCCACGGCGATTCGGTCAAGGAACTTGCCCCCGGCTTTTTAGTTGGGGCCGCTTCGGATGAGGGTTATGCAGCTATTTATAACCCCGGCCTTAAGTTTTATGGGGTTCAATTTCACCCGGAAGTGGATTTGACGGTTAACGGTAAACAAATGATCGGCAATTTCTTGCGTAAAATCTGTGGTTTACATGGCAATTACCTTTTGGACGACAGAATTCAAACCGCTATCGAAAAGATCAGGGAAAAGGTGAAGGACGAAAAAATATTAGTATTGGTAAGCGGTGGAGTGGACTCGGCGGTCAGTGCCGCTTTGTTAGTCAAAGCTTTAAATCCGGATAATGTTTATGCGATTCATATCGATCACGGTTTCATGCGTAAGAATGAAAGCGATTTGGTCTGTGAAAACCTGCGACGGATGGGTTTAAAACACCTGATTCGCGAGAATGCAGCTGCGGATTTTTTTAATAGCGTGATCGAAGTTGATGGGAAACAGATCGGACCATTGACCAAGGTGGTTGATCCGGAGGAAAAAAGGAACATTATCGGTGAAGTATTTATCAAGGTGGTTAAACGGACTGCCGCAGGCCTCAACTTTGATTTTGATAAAACCTTCTGGGCTCAGGGGACCCTCCGGCCTGACTTGATTGAGAGCGGTAATCCCGATGTATCTAGTTACGCTCATCGTATCAAAACCCATCATAACGATGTCGATATCGTCCGCCGCGCCCGGGAAAAAGGTTTGGTGGTCGAAACCAATTGGGACTGGCATAAGGATGAAGTACGTCAAGTGGCGAGAGCTTTGGGAATTGAAGAAAGTATCGCTTCCCGGCAGCCTTTCCCCGGCCCAGGGTTGGCGATCAGGGTAATTTGTAATGATGGTTCCGCCAAAATTACTCCCGGACAGGAACAGCGGTTTCAAGAAGTTTTCAAGACGCTTACCTCGTCTTATCATGGCCGGTTGCTTCCTGTAAAATCAGTAGGAGTACAAGGAGATTGCCGTAGTTATCGATATTTGGCGTTGGTTGCCGGAAAAGGGATGGAATTTGATTGGAATGAGGTATACCGGATCGGTACAAACTTGCCAAACCAGGTTGACCTTGTGAACCGGGTGGCCTATTGTTTAAACCATCGGGAGTTACCTGGTGAATTGCATACCCATCAAATGTATTTGAATCAGGAAAGTGTGGGGCTGCTTCGGGAAGTGGATCACCTAATAGTGCAAAAATTAAATCGAAAACCTATTAGCCAGGTATTTGCGGTTTTACTGCCGGTAGGTATTAACCGCCATTATTCAGTAGCGATTCGCACTATCATCACAAGTGATTTTATGACCGGCCGTCCAGCAGGCATTGGCAAAGACTTGCCCAAAGAAATCATCTCCGAACTGGCCTCCGAAATCGAGCGCAGCTTCCCGGAAATTGATTTAATCTTGTATGATGTTACCAGTAAACCACCGGCAACGGTTGAATGGCAATGATTTCTTCAATGTACCGGAATGCCTGTTCCTGTAAATTTGCCTAGATAATACGCCAGGAGGAAAAGACATTTCATGCCTAATTTTAAGCGGCATTCAAATTTACGAATGTATGCCGAAGTCCGCTCCTCTTTAATGGAATCGGTCAACAGTTTAAAGGACTTAGCCGAAGAGTTTCGAGGAAAATTTATAGTAACCCAAGAAGATCAGGATCAGTTGATCCTAAAAGGAAACCCTGAAGAAACCGGAGACGTTCAGATTAAAATCGCCCCCCGGAAGGTTTTTTTTGGTATGAATGCATGCCCGGATTACCATCAGTTTATTAAAGCGTTAGAGATAAATTTAAAACTAATTTCGCGCCAAATAATTCCTAAAGAGATTATCAGTATCGGAGTGCAGGGATTCTATCTTTATCCGATAGGTTCTTTTCAGGAATTCTCGCAGCTAGCTTTCTCTTGGACAGGGAACTATATTAACAATCAAAGCTTAATGGAGATCAATGACCTAGGGGTTTCGGTTTTTTTTCGGGAAGGCTGTTTAAAAGTGAATTTGGATTGCCGGGTTATGGCTCGGGATCAGATTGGTGACTTTTTTCCAGGAGTTGAACCGGATACAGTTGCCAACCTGAATTTATTTATCAATATCGATATTGCCACTGATGAAGTGGTCAAGATGGATTCCGTCGCTTCTCACGCCATTGGGCAAGCCATCAAGGAACAGGTGCATCATGCCACTCATTTGATTGAAGAACGTTTGGGGAAGGAAATCAGCATTGATTCCTCGAATGTCCTCTGACGGTTATTTCCAACAATTAGGCTGAAACCCTAAAGCCTTTAATCGTTTTTACCGAAGTTTTAGTTAAAGATTGTTGGACAAAGGATAAAAAGATGGATGTAATGAGTGTTGTTAATTTGTATACAGCCATACAGACGGATCGGGCGCAAATTGCGAACCAAGTGGGTTTACTCCGAATTGCCATCGATTCTCAAGCCCAATCTGCTAAAAACTTAATCGAAGGGCTTACCGCAGCCCCGATCAATCCGGCGCATTTAGGAAACAACATCGATATCTATCTTTAGGTATCGCCAGAGGTTATTAGGAAAATTAATAGGCCATTTTCGGCCTTTTTTTATTAGTAACCAATTTCGGCAACAAAAGGGAATAATAATTTCCCGGAGAATATTTCATATTAAATTGTATTCTAATTCGAAGTATAATACTACAATTGGTAGAACTCAAAAACGGGAGGAGTATTAGTGAATTATTATTACTATAAGTTTAGAAGGTTTTTTAATGAGGGCGCCATCCCCTTTACCAAATCGATCTTAGCCTTATCCGGCTTGTGCTTTATTCTTTCTTTATTGTTTGAAGGTTTAAATATAGTCAATGTTAGCCGTTTGCTAGCTTTGGTCCCGGCAAACCTTCCCGGGTTTTTTTGGGCTTTTCTGACTTATCCTCTGGTCAATCACGACTTCATTACCCTGATTTTATCAGGCCTTTGGCTTTGGTTTATCGGCGGTAGTTTGGAGAGGACCTGGGGAACCAGAATGTATGGGTTTTTCTTTATATTGGTTACCTTGGTAACCGGGGGAGCAATGGCGCTGGCAGCGATCATTACCAAAATAGCCGGTTATCCCATTATCGGCCTTTGGCTTCCCTTAGTCGGGATTACCTGGGCTTGGGCAGCGGTTTATCCAGAACGGGAGGTTATGTTTTGGGGTATCGTTCCGATAAAAGCCCTTTGGTTGGCTTGGATTGACGCCGGGATAACTTTTTTCAATTACTTGCAGGTCAATTTCATTTTTGCTTTGGCGTCAATCAGCGGTATCATCTTGGTGTACCTTTTCGGGGATACGGGCAAGTTAGGCCGGGGGCTTCATTACCGGAGCTGGCGGCAGGAAGGGCGTTATTCAAAAAACAGGCGCCATCGGCTTCGGATAATTAAATAGATAACTGGTCATTGATTTCGAATACCGGAAGGAAAAATTTTGTATTATCTAGAATTGTATAATATAGTATTTTAAGTTTTGAGATTAAGAGTTTGTCAGGAGGACGGATGTCTTCGGTTGGTTCTTTTATCAACAATATCGGGACTGAATACCGGGAATATGGAACCCTCAAAACAAGCAGCGGATCATTAGCAATAACCCGCTTTAATGGAGTATCTAATTCCGGCCATCAGCTACAAGCTGTTATAGAAGAATACGGGATTGACGACGTGACCGGTATTAATCACTGGTTTGAAGAGATGGCCAAAGACTTTTTATCCCCCCAAGGCATACCGCTACCTTTCGCCGAAGCCTTGCAACAGGTCACAGGGATGCCTCCTAGCCTAGCGATTGAATGGCTTTCCGCCAATATAACGGATGCGGCTGAATTGGGCACTGAAGCCGCTATTATGGCTTTCTTCCGCAATAACTCCAAGATTTATTCGGCTTGTTTAGTGTTAGGGATTGCCTACGGCTTTTTCGGTGATAATCCTTTATTAATTTCCGCCAACGGGTTGCAATATTTTGCTAAACTCAGGCAAGAAGGCCGTTTGGAACAGGGCATCTGGGTAAACGCCGACCGTTTTATCCGGGCATCTTTTGCTTTGATTGACCGGGTTTGTACCATTACATTTATAGCGGAAGCAGGTTTTAAAATGGCAGGCGTTAGCCTTGCCCAACTCTCCGGAGATTTGGCCGAATCGGTTGATTTAGGCAAAAAGCTGGTTGCCGCTACGCATCTTTCTTCCGAAGTGTTTAATGTTGCAGATTTGGTTGACGGAGTCGCCAATCTCGGCCTTTCAATGTTGGTCGGTAAGGCTGTCGGTAAAATGGTTGAATGGTTTAATGATGATTTAAAACAGGAATTAGAAGAGGTTTCTTCCCAAATTGAGGTAAAACTGAGGTTACGCGAATTGCTTAAGAAAGAAGCCCCTCCCGAAATGATAATCTCCTTAATTGAGGTCATGAAAGAACAGGGATCATACCGTTCGATATTAAACCGGGATTAAACGGGTGTGGCTATTTATTGGCTCTTGGCTTTTGGCTAAAAGGCCAACAGCTAACAGCTAATATCGAGAAAGCGAAGGAAAGAGATGTTTTTTGGAGCGATCTTCCGGACCGTCAAGGGTGGTTATGATGCTTATACGATCCGTAAAAAACTTAAGGAATGCCAAAATGAGTTGACCGAAGACTTATTGGCTCCCTTTTCTGCATATGAACAGTATTTAGCTTCGGAACGTTTATTAATGGCTGAATATATGATCGAGTTATCAACACTTCAAGCCAAGGAAGCCAAGTTGGAAACCCAGCTAAAATTGAAAGAAAGGATGAACCAAAGGATGAAGGAGATCGTAGCTCAAACTCAAACGGAACTGGAAGGGCGTTCAGCGACTAAGCTCGATGTAGCCCGCCTGGTTACCGGTATGCGCGAGCTGTCGATTGCGGTTGATCGTGATATTGTTAGTTTTCGGAAAGAAATTGCTACTGAACAGAAAAATCTCCATCATCAACTTAATGAACTAGGGGAACGGTTTCTACAACTATCCGACCGGATTGATAATCAAGCTAATCAAACCGCTGTTTTCGAGAAGAAAATTAATTCTTTTTCTAAAAAGATATTAGGATTTAGCGACGAGCTCGAAAAATTATCCAAAGTTGGTGTTAAAAGAGCCAAACTCATTTGGGGGTTTAGTATTTTTTTATTTCTGGCAATTGTATATTTGGCGGTGCGCCGTTAAATAACCATTTCCAATTGACCCACGTGAAATTATGAAAATGGGATTGACGTGGATCGACAAGCATCGGTAGCATTTTCTAGGTAGGATATCAGGAACCTGGGGGTCGTAATTATGACTATTCGGCGCTTAATAGTTGGCTTTATCTTTTTAATAGTTCTATTACCGTGTGTTGCTGCCATGGAATATCCTTACCGGGTATTTTTAGAAGAACAGATGGCATCTGTAGCTCAATCCTGGATTCCCGGATCGTTCACAATTAGTCCGGATGGGGTTCACTTTGCTTACGCCATAAATGACAATAAGGGGAAAAAAGTGGTCCTAGACGGCAAAGAACATCTTGGTTATCAAGATATTATTAACCTATGCTTCACACCGGACAGCAACCATTTGGCGTATGTCGCAAAACGGGAGGGCAAATATTATCTGGTTTTTGACGGTATTAAAGGAAAGGGTTATGATTTGATAGTCAATAGCTCCCTCTCATTTAGCGCTAATGGTAAACATTACGCTTTTGTCGCTAAAACCGGGAATAGGTGGGTGGCGGTAACTGAAACCGGCGAAGGCAAAACTTATGATGAGATTGGCGCTAGCCTTTTAAGTTATAGCCCTGACGGCCTCAGCCTCGCTTATCCGGCACGTGTTGGCGATCAATGGACCTTGGTCATCAATGGGCAGGAAGGTAAAATGTATGATGGGATTCGGGCTTTGTTGTTTAGCCCTGACGGTAAAAGGACGGCAGCGGTAGTCCGGGCCGGGACTGCTTTCGCCGTTTTAGTTGATGGCGAGGAAGGACCGGCTTTTCCAATGATTAAGCCCCTCAGCCTAGCCTTTAGCCCCGACAGTCGACGGATTAGTTACACCGCGGAGGATCAGGGGCGGGAATTTATCGTCATTGATCACCAGGCAAGTAAGGCATATGATCGTATTATCAGTGAGCAAACTGGTTTTTCACCTGAAAGCGGCGAAATCGCTTTTGCCGCCCAACTTCGGGAAGAACAATTTATGGTAGCCGACGGTGTGGAGGGGAAACCTTATACTGCGGTCATGGAAGCCCCGCCGGTTTTTAGCCCTGATGGGAAAAAGATGGCTTACGTAGCTTTTAACGGGACGGATTGGATGGTTGTATTGGATGGGGTTGAGCAAACCGGCTATTCCAGCATTGGCAAGGGTTCGCTTCTTTTTAATAATAACGGTTCAAAATTGGCTTATACCGCCAAAACTAGCAATGGGTCATGGACGGTAGTGGTTAATGGGTTAGCCGGGCGTTATTACGATGATATTGGGCAAAATAGTTTGGCTTTTAGCCCGGATGGGAAAAATGTGGTCTATAGTGCCAGGCAGGGCAATAAATGGTTGGTGACGCTGGATAATCAAGAAGGTAGGCTTTTTGACGGTATTATAACTGGCGGCGCTAGCCAGATTAGGTTCAATGGCTCAGCTTTTTTTGATTACTGCGCCTTGGATGGCCGGAAAATAGTAGCTATCCGAGAACGGATCCCCAGCAAAAGCGATTTCCTAGACTTTGAACGTCCTGCGCCTATTCAATCCGGGATTCAAATGTCTCCGCCGGATCAATCCGCCCCAAAATTCAAGTTTCAATTTAATCCTGCAAATGGCATTAATTATATCGAAACAACCAAGATCGTTGATTTGGTTGAAGCGGAAATGATGAATCAACAGCTCCACGAGGAAGAAATTAAAATAAAGACTGAAATTTATAAGAACCCTTCCGGATATCAAATCAATTATTCAATCTTAAAATATCAAGTAAAAGACGTTGAAGATCAGGCCGGGGGCGAAGCCCTCTCCGTCTTGGAAGGTGTCAAGTTTTCCACTTTTTTGGACGTCAATGGATTTATTACCGGATTCAAAGGGCTGGAAGATTTCGATAAAAAGCTAAAGACCATCCCAGCCAGACATTACCGAAAATATAAGGATTATTTTGCCAAGGAAGCAATGGAGAAGCGTTTAAAGGATACCTGGAAAGCTTCGGTTGAGGATTTTATCGGGAAAAGTTTTCAGTTGGGAGATGCCTGGGAAACTTCCGCCAAGGTCCCTTTACCCAACGGGGAAATCAGTGATGTGGCCGCAAAGGTTGAATTCAAAGAAATTACGGTTGTTGGATCTTTACCGTGCGTATTAATCAAGGTTGATTATGATCTGAACTCACCTAGCCTAAAAAAGTTCATTTCAGATATGATTATGAAGGGACTCCCCAAGTTGCAAACGGATCCGGAATTGACTATCAGCGGCGAGGGAGAGAGTATTGTCGATCCGGAAACATTGCTAGGGTATTCATCCCGGAACGAAATGAAGATGAAGGCCGTAATCGATCTGCCGAATCTCGGTAAGAAGGAAATTACTTACAAACGGCTAGTTAATATCACCTGTGAATATTTGAATTGATAAATTGATAAATAAAAAAAGCATCGTTTTGATTGACTTTTAAGGAAGTGAGTGGTATATTAATAAGAATAAAACAATGACGGGGACTTGTTATACGTGTCGTGGTTTAAGAGAGATGGAAGGTCGGCGGCTGAAAGCCTTCCTTATAACCAACCGGATAATACCACCCCTGAGTGACTGCCTGAACCTTTAATATTAGTAAGGCAGTCCGGGAAACGGCCGTTATCCGTTGTTAAAGCCGGGTCGTCAACCAAGAAAGGTGGAACCGCGGAAGAATAGTCTTTCGTCCTTTCAATAAGGATTGAGGGCTTTTTTTATTTTTGACCGGATTAAGGCGAATTAAACTGATTTCTCAACTTATACCCAAGTTGCATTCAAAGTGCAACTATAGGGTCGGTTAAAATATAACTTCCTCTATAATTGTGCTACACCCTGCGTGGAGGCCACGAAGGGCCCGCACAAAAGTGGAAGTAATATTTTAATTCTCCCATAGATTGTGTTCTCTCCGCAACATTGCTGTGTTCCATACAAAAGTTGCACTATAATTGAACGCAACTTGGTATTACATGTTATTTTCGAGGGTGAAAAATTGGATTCGGGATTCCTTAATCTCAATATTAAGTAGTATTTACTTACCGAATTCAAGTTTAAAATAAAGATAAGGTCGGTGATTTTGAATGAATGATCATGAAGTAAATATCGGTATCCTAGGGTTGGGGACGGTGGGTACCGGAGTTGCTAAAATACTCTTAACCCAACAGGCTCTATTAAAGACTCGTTCGGCTCTGACTTTTAAATTAAAGTCGATCGTCGATGTTAACTGGAATATTAAGCGGGATTTGAATTTGGACGGGATTCAATGTTTAACCGATGCCGCCGGGGTGCTTGACGATCCGGAGATTGATATCGTGGTTGAGACCATTGGCGGTTATGAACCGGCGTTTAGTTTTATCTGCCGGGCCTTACGCAACCGTAAACACGTGGTGACCGCTAACAAGGCCTTGATTGCCACCAAAGGGCGGGAACTGTTTAAAATAGCCAAGGAAAACGGGGTTGACCTTCTTTTTGAGGCCAGTGTCGGCGGGGGAATACCGATCATCAAAGGATTGCGCGAAGGGTTGATCGCCAATAAAATTGAAAGCATTTATGGGATTTTAAATGGGACATCCAATTACATCCTCACCCGGATGCACCAGGAAGAATTGGAATTTGAACAAGCCTTAAAAGAAGCTCAAGCTAAAGGCTACGCCGAAGCGGATCCTACCTTGGATATTGGCGGAGGCGATGCGGCCCATAAATTAACGATCCTGGCTTCACTGGCAACCTCGGGCATGGTGGATTATCAGAGTTTGTATGTCGAGGGAATTACCGCCATCACCAAATTGGATATTAATTTCGCTAAAAACTTTGGGTTTACGATTAAGCTATTGGCGGTATTCCGTTCATTGGAAAATGGTTTGGATTTAAGGGTGCATCCGACTTTAATCCCCAATACCCATCTGTTGGCTTCGGTCAATAACGAATTGAATGCGGTATTTGTAAAAGGCGATTTCGTCGGGAACACGATGTTTTATGGTCCGGGCGCCGGGGAACGCCCGACCGGCAGCTCGATCGTCAGCGATATCGTCGATTTGTCCCGGGATTTGCTATTGAAGGAAGGCGAACAGTTTTGCAACCGGACCATCGATCCCGAGCAAGGTATGGAAATGGTGCCCTTGAGTGAGATTAAGAACCGTTTTTATTTGAGGTTCTTTACCTATGATAAACCGGGAGTCCTTTCGAAGATATCAGGGGTTTTAGGAGAGAAGGGAATTTCGATCTCCTCCATGGTTCAGTTGGAGACCCATGGTAAAGAAAATTACGTACCGATTGTCCTATTGACCCATGAAGCTTCCGAAGAGGCAATGGAGGAGGCGCTCCGGGAGATTGGCAAGTTTGACTTTATTAAGGATAATTATTTGAGATTGAGGTTGTTTTAACAAGTCAAAAGTTCAAAGTCAATAGTTTATACTTATGGTTCAAGTTTATGAGTTCATGGCCAAAGGTTATTATGTTTTGGCTGTTGACTGTCCTTTCGCTGAAGTTTTTTAGTCAAAGAAGGGATTGGGGTTTACTTCATTTAGATATTCGAAAATTAGATTGATTTGGGATTCGGTGATCCTGTCCGGGGAAAGCTCGGGCAGGTTTTCTTTTGTAAAAAATCCGGCGTCGCTGGTTTCCATTCCCGGCTGGAGGGCGCCTCCGGTCATTTCGCATTGAATGTACTCCTTTTCAATTATTCCTGTCCGTCGAAGTTACTTTAGACCTAGTTCAAAGATGGACTTGGACAGATTGTCATTAACTAATTTTATCATAGCGTATAGAAAATCTGCTCTGTCTTACCATAATTTTATGGGTAGTTTTTTAACAGGGTTTTCAGGCGTAATGTCGAATAGTGCAAAAAAGATTTTTTGGGGGTGTGGCTGTGAAACATAAAGGGAAAATTATTGTTTTATTAAGTATAATCATTTTAGTCGGTTTTTTTTCATATATAGCCAAACAAAACCGTCAAATTGCCGGTGGAATTGGAAAGACATCGGGGCAACTAACGCTGCATACCTCGGAGTTTCCTAAGTCATTCAATGCCTTTATAGATAATTCGGTTGACGCCGCCAGTGTATTCGGACTAGTATATGATACCTTAATGGAACTAGATTACGATACCTTAGAATTTAAGCCGTTGATCGCTAAATCAATCGAAACCTCCGTAGATAAAAAGGTTTTCACCATCAAGATCGATCCCAGGGCTAAATGGGACGATGGTAAAGAGATTAGTGCTGATGACATTATTTTTACTTATGATACCATCATGAACCCAAAAAACCAGACATCGGTGCAACGGATGTTTTATAGCCGGTTTAATCCTCCTGAAAAAATTGATGCTTATACGGTGAAATTTGAGTCTAATATAGTCCACTTCAATAATTATATCGCTTTGGCAGAGCTTAGTATTTTACCAAAGCACCTATTTGAGGGGAAAGATTTTAATAAAAGCTTCAATATGAGTTTGCCTGCTGGAAGCGGACCTTATATTCTAAGTGTGGTTAAGGAAGGGCGTTACTTTGTTTTGAAACGCCGTCAATACTATTGGGCGGATCAGCTACCCCATCATCAGGGGACTTATAATTTCTACCGGATCAAATATAAAGTAATCCGGGATGATAATGTAGCTTTTGAAGCATTTAAGAAAGGCGAATTTGACATTTTCAGCAATATTTCCGGTAAACGCTGGGTCACAGAGACCGATTCGGAAAGGTTTCAAACAAATTGGATTGTTAAACAAAAAATCTATAATTATGCTCCCAAGGGCATCTACGGGTTGGCTTTCAATATGCGTAAACCTCTCTTTCAGGATCTACGGGTCCGCCAAGCCATCTGTCTGTTAATGGATCGTAAAACTATTTTAGAGAAACTTGAATATAACCAGGCTCAACCCTTATCCTCATATTGGCCTTCGTTATATGGTTTTGACTCAACCAATCCAATGATTGAATATAATCCTGGCAAGGCTAAACAACTATTAAAAGAAGCCGGGTATACCCAACTCAATCAAAATGGATATTTAACTAATGCTCAAGGAGAACGGCTCGAATTTACCATTTCGTATGCCAATGAACCTTATGAAAAACACATGACTTTGTTTGTCGATTCATGTAAACAGGCCGGTGTTAAAGTGAATTTGGAACGAATATCCTGGGCCACTTTGATTAAAAAAACGGATGAATTTAAATTTGACACAGTAATGATTGGATGGTCAGGCGCTTTATTTGGTGAACCTGAACAGCTATGGCATTCTAAACATGCTGAAGAAGCCGGTGGGAGTAATCTTTCAGGATATAAGAATCCCGAAGTCGACCGATTGATTGACTCAATGCCGCCCATTTTCGACGCCAATGAACGGAACAAGATTATCAAGCAAATTGACGGCCTTATTTACCGGGATACACCGTATCTTCTGTTTTGGTGGCGTAATTATTCGGCAATCTTCTATAAAAATATCTTTGATATACCTGATACGGTTTTGCCAAAATATTCTTCGGGGGGAATTATCAGAAATTGGCGATTCGATCCGGTAAAGGCTAAGAGATATGAAGAGGCTGTTAAAAAGAGAACCGCCCTTCCCGAAGTTCCGGTTGAAATCTATTATGATCAAGTTGCTAATTAACAGTTTTATGTTGATCTAGAGGAGAAGGAAATGCGTCAATATTTATTGAAACGATTTTTATTGATATTTCCCACTTTATTTGGGATCACCATTGCTTGCTTTTTAGTGATGCAAATGGTTCCGGGAGGGCCGGTGGAACAAGCAGTCCAAAAGATTAAACAAGCTTCCCGGGAATCAGGAGGGATCTCCGCCAGTGCAGCTACCGTTTCATCTTTGACTCAAGAAGAAGTGGAAAACATCAAGAAATATTATGAGTTTGACAAACCGGTGTTAGTACGGTATTTCTCCTGGTTGAGTAAGTTGCTCAAGCTTGATCTTGGCACTTCTTACACTTATCAAAAACCAGTCCTTGAAGTCATCGCTAGCCGTTTCCCAGTTTCATTAACCTTCGGCTTGACCGGGTTGTTCTTGACTTACTTGGTCTGTATCCCGCTGGGAATTAGGAAAGCCCTAGAGCATAACCAGGCTTTTGATAATTGGAGCAGTATCTTGATATTCATGGGTTATGCAGTGCCTTCATTCGTATTGGGCTTAGTTTTAATCGTCCTCTTTGGCGGGGGTAGTTTTTGGGACATCTTCCCCATCAGCGGGGTTGTCTCGGATTACTTCGAGGATTTGTCGCTCCTCGGCAAAATAGTCGATTATATTAGCCATATGTTTTTGCCGTTACTTTGTTACACTATCGGCGGGTTTGCCTCCCTGACGCTGTTAATGAAAAATTCCCTCATGGAACAGCTGAATCAAGACTATCTTCGGACCGCCTTAGCCAAGGGATTAACCTATCATCAGGCAGTCTTTAAGCATGCTTTACGGAACGCCTTAATCCCGATCGCTACCAATATCGGGATGATTATCGGGGTAATCCTCTCCGGATCAATGTTGATCGAGACCATTTTTACCATTGACGGAATGGGGTTATTGGGCTATGAATCGATTGTTAACCGCGATTATCCGGTAGCTCTGGGGCTGATCGTAATTTCAAGCCTCCTGGTATTGCTGGGCCGGATCATCTCCGACTTTTGCCTGGCAATGGTTGATCCAAGGATAAAGTTTAGGTGAGAGTGGGCAAGAACGGTTTGTAGCCTTCAGGAACGTTGTATGAAAAGTAAAAGAGTTGGAATAAATGATTGAGATTGTAAAAATTAAGCGTAACGACCTTCCGGATTTAGCACTACTTTTTAAAGAATTATCGGGGAAGGAAACCGACATTAATAAAATGCTTCAGTGCTTTGAATTGATGGAAAAAAATCAAGGTTATTATGTCCTGGGCGCTATATATAATGGTATCTTAGTTGGTTCGTTAATGGGAATAATCTGTCTCGATCTTGTTGGAGAATGTCAACCGTTTATGGTAATTGAAAATGTTATTGTATCAAGTGAATTTAGAGGTATTGGGATAGGGAAAAAATTAATGATTGAGATTGAAAGGGTTGCTAAGGAGAAAAATTGTTCTTACACAATGTTTGTTTCGGGAACAAAAAGAAAAGAAGCGCATAAGTTTTATGAATCATTAGGATATAACCTTGATGAAGTTCAAGGGTTTAAGAAATATTTAGTTTAAACATATATGTCGCAAAAAGTTTCTTGACTATCCTGGATTATTGCGACATATTTTCCTTGGTTCATAAATTGAAATAAATATATATTTAGCTCTTTTCCATCCACGGTTTAAGGCTGGAAAAGCATAAACAAAATTCATTTTAATTTATATAGACACAATAAATAGCAATTAAACCGGGCAGGGACAATGCTGACTCCTGACTCCCGGCTCCTGACAACTATCGGCATTTAGAATATGGAAGGAGTAACCCCATGCAGCTTTCCCAAGTCACCCTACGGCGTTTGCAGAAGTTTAAGAAAATGAAACGGGCTTATGTTTCGTTTTGGATCTTAATCGGCCTTTATTTTGTTTCATTATTCGCAAATTTTATCACCAATGACAAACCGTTAATCGTAAAATATGAGGGGAAGCAGTTCTTTCCGGCGCTTCGCTTTTATACCGGGGACAATTTCGGGCTGGGGGCCGCCGATATTCCCAACTACAAGCAGTTGAATGAGTCAGCTTCATTTAAAGAACAAAAAGGGAATTTTATGATTTTCCCGCCGATTCCTTATGGCTATAACGAATCTCTCTTGGAACTTCCGGGTTATCCGCCGACTCCCCCGACCCTTCAAAACTGGTTGGGCACCGACGACCGGGGGCGGGATATTTTAACTCGGTTGCTTTACGGTTACCGGATCAGTTTTAGTTTCGCTCTTTTGATCACTTTCTCCAGTATTTGCCTGGGGGTTTTGGTCGGGGCGTTGCAGGGGTATTTCAGCGGTTGGTTTGATCTTACGGTGCAACGGTTAATCGAGATCATCTCCGCGCTTCCTTTTCTTTATATTGTAATTATCATCGGAAGCTCATTGGGGACTAGTTTTTGGATTTTACTCGTTATTTTTACCCTATTTAATTGGATTGGGATTTCTTTTTTCATTCGGTCGGAGTACCTGAAGTTGCGCGAGGCGCAATATGTAGAGGCAGCAAAGGCATTGGGGGTCAAGGATTGGAAGATCATGTTCCGTCACATTTTACCGAATGCCTTGACTCCAATTATTACTTTTTTACCTTTTGATCTGATCGGAGCGATTTTTTCTTTATCGGCCCTTGATTTTTTGGGTTTTGGTTTACCGGCGCCTACTCCCAGTTGGGGAGAGCTGATGCGTCAAGGGATGGGCAATCTCAGTTCATATTGGTTGTCGATTTATCCGGCATTGGCTCTCTTCGGAGTATTGCTATTAATTGCGTTTGTAGGAGAAGGAATTCGTGAAGCATATGACCCGAGAGAATATCAGAGGATGGAGTAGACAATGGCTGAAACACTCCTGGAAGTAAGAAATTTAAAAGTTAATTTTAATACCGAAGCCGGTATTGTTAGAGCGGTGGATGGCGTTTCTTTCGCGATCAATCGCGGTGAGACCCTGGGCCTGGTCGGAGAGTCCGGCTGCGGGAAATCAGTGACCGCCCTTTCGTTATTGAGATTGATTCCGGCTCCTCCCGGCGAGATTGTCGCCGGAAAGGTCCTTTGGGAAGGGAAAGATTTAATAGAACTAAACCTTCCGGAATTAATTGGCATCCGGGGCCGGGAGATCAGCACTATCTTTCAAGAACCTTTAACCAGTTTTAATCCGGTTCAAAAAATCGGTCCTCAAATCAGTGAGGTATTACAAATTCATATCAAATTGGATCCGCTTCAGATACGGGAGCAGGCCCTAGAGATGTTAAACCGGGCCGGAATCGCCGATCCGGAACGGAGCTATGAAGCATATCCCCATGAGCTCTCCGGAGGGATGCGGCAACGGGCGATGATTGCCATGGCTCTGAGCTGCCGACCGCAACTAGTAATAGCCGATGAGCCGACTACCGCTCTGGATGTAACGATTCAAGCCCAAATCTTGAATTTATTATCCGAATTACAAAGCGAAAATAAAATGTCGGTCTTGTTAATTACGCATAATTTGGGAATTGTGGCCGAAAACGCTCAGAAAGTGGCGGTGATGTATGCCGGAAGGATAGTGGAACTGGCCCCGGTACGGGAGCTGTTTAAAAATCCGCTTCATCCTTATACAATCGGCCTGCTGGCTTCAATCCCTAAAATAAATCAGCAGGACCCTTTGATAGCTATTCCCGGAATGATTCCAGATCTACTCCATTTGCCTGCCGGTTGTTTTTTTGAACCCCGTTGCCCCAGGGCTATGGAACGCTGTCGGCATGAATATCCCTCTGAAACAGAATTGGCCCCCGGACATCGGGTGAGTTGTTGGAGGGTGAAACCATGACAAATATTCTCGAGGTTAACAACCTTCAAAAATATTTCCCAATCCGGTCCGGGTTGTTAGGGCGGGTCCAAAATCAAGTTAAGGCCGTGGATCGGGTCAGTTTTACAATTCATCCCGGTGAAACTTTGGGTTTAGTGGGCGAGTCCGGCTGCGGGAAAACCACGGCCGGCCGGAGTATCCTCCGGTTGATTGAGCCTTCCGGAGGTTCGATACTATTTCAAGGCACTGAACTAACCGGGTTATCCCGTGGGGAACTCCGAAAGCTCCGGCCCAAGCTTCAAATTATCTTTCAGGATCCGTATTCTTCGCTTAACCCGCGTTGGGTGGTATTGGACTTGGTAGGCGAAGGTTTGGTTGAACATGGCATGGTTAAAAATCTATCCCAGAAGAAAGACCGGGTAGTTGAAGTATTGGAGAAGGTAGGCTTATCTGCGGAGATTCTTTACCGGTATCCCCATGAGTTCTCGGGAGGACAACGCCAAAGATTAGCGATTGCCCGTTCAATCATTTTAAACCCGTCATTACTAGTCTGTGATGAAGTGGTGTCAGCCCTTGATGTATCGATTCAGGCCCAAATTATCAACCTGCTAATCGAAATCCGCAACCAAACGGGAATGGCCTATCTCTTTATCGCCCATGATTTAGCCGTAGTCAAACATATTTCCAACCGGATTGCCGTAATGTATCTGGGACAAATCGTGGAGCTAACACGGAGTGAGCAATTATTTCAAAATCCGGCTCATCCTTATACCAAAGCTTTGTTGGCGGCGATCCCGGTCCCCGATCCTGACCGTCCCCGGAAAAAAATGCTTTTAAAGGGAGAGGTCGGCGTTACGGCCCTCAATAATCAAGGTTGTTGTTTCTCCTCGCGGTGCCCTTCGGTTATGGATGTTTGCCTTCATCAGGAACCCCCATTATTGGAAATAGAGCCGGAACATTATGCCAAGTGTTTCTTATTGAAAACAGAGTGAATTTTACGAGGAGTTTTTCATGGATGGCTCATTAACCCTTAAAGTGATGGATCGCATGATTAAACCTAAAAGCTGGTATAGTTATACCGAACCTGCCCTCGAAGGGTACCGTTTAATCGCCTCAAAAACTGACCAATCCAACGCCGGACTGTTAGAAGTGGCAGCCGGTTCAAGCGCGAAGGCGAGAGAGAGAAAATTCGGTATTAATCCAATCAAACCTTACCGGGATTATTACGGGAGCTTCCGGTTAAAAATTAAACTATTGCCTGAAGCCGGTAGAGAACTTGAGGTTAGGTTCGCTATTGGCTATACCATTAATAATAAGATTTTTACGGTTGACGATTATTCAAATTTTGGTTGGTTAAGGTTGGCAAAGGCTAGCAAGGGAAGGCTCTACCCTAATCTATCCGATCAAAAACAATTGCTCGAATTTTTATTAGATCAATCCCAATACCCACGTTTTTTAATAACCCGGGTTTATCATTACCTTCAGTTTGAATTATATGAAAAGTTGGCTATCGCTATTTTAGAGCGTGAGAAGGATCTTTAGCTTTCACTAAAAATCGGGTTCTTTCGAATAAAACTAACTATAAATGCAGAGTTATTAACGGGATTAAAATCAAATCCCGTTTTTTATTCCCTGAAACCGCCGTTTTTCATATCTTGTAATAAGATGGGTAACGGAGGTTTTAATGGAAATGGATAATCGGATGCTGACGGAAGGTTCTCAGAGACTAATTCGAGATTGTTTAGCCCGCTATCCGGAGATACACCCCTGCATCGAAGGGGTTAAAGATGCTTTTTTTATTATATGTGAAAACCCCACGCTAGGCGTGGGGTTCAAAAAAGCTTACAGCGGTGAGGGTGATATAAAAACTCCTTTTGATATAATAAGCTGCGGTCTGCCAACAGCAACAAAGAAATCAAAAGGAGGTCATACAAATGAACGATATACACAGTTTATCACATACAAAATGGAATTGTAAATACCACATAGTGTTTGCGCCAAAGTACAGAAGGAAAGTATTTTACGAGGACAAAAGAATAGAAGTAGGAGCAATATTGAGAGAATTATGCAGATGGAAGGGTGTAAATATCATTGAAGCAGAAGTTTGCCCGGATCATGTACACATGCTGCTAGAAATACCTCCCAAAATAAGTGTATCCAGCTTCATGGGATTCCTGAAGGGGAAAAGCAGTTTAATGATCTATGAAAAATGGGGCAATCTGAAGTATAAATACCGAAATAGAGAATTTTGGTGTAGAGGCTACTATGTAGATACGGCAGGTAAAGATGCAAAGAAAATAAAAGAATATATTCAAAAACAGTTAAAAGAAGATCAGCTGGGTCAACAATTAACGATGGACGATCTAGACCCGTTTACGGGTAGCAAGTAACAAGCTTATCGCGTGTGGCAGATCGTACCAACGCCGTTTAGGCGTGGCTAGTAATAAAGGGCTATGCCCGTTAATGAAAAACCCCCGGCTGTGCCGGGGGATATTTATT